>NZ_JASOMS010000005.1:0-154662 GCF_030216865.1 Pauljensenia sp. UMB6358
GGGCCGTTGGAGCATCACTGCATCGACGGCCCCGCTGGCTTATCACGCACCGACGAACGCCCTCGCGACCTCGAGGAATGAACTGCTCCCCTTTAGTTGGACTGAGAAATCAGACACCGACTAATGGGGAGCAGTTCAATGCACCGTGGGGTCTTTCCATTCGGACGATTGGTGATCAGTCAAGCAGAGCATCACACCTCTGCGCATCACACGATCTGTTGCGAGGAGATCAGACTCCCAGCAGAGCCTGGATCGGCCCAAGCAGGAAGTAGACGACGAAGAGGATCGAAGCCAGCCACATGAGCGGGTGGACCTTCTTCGCACGGCCAAGAACAACCTGGATGACGGTGTGAGTAATGAAGCCAACGCCGATACCGACGGAGACGGAGTAGCCGAAGGGCATGAAGGCGATGGTCATGAACGACGGAAGAGCGATTTCCGGGGCCTGCCAATCGATCTCGGTAACCTGGGTCATCATCAGGAAACCAACGAAGACCAGAGCGGTCGAAGCGGCTTCGGTGGGGACGAGCTCCATGAGCGGTGCAAGGAAGGTCGAGAGAAGGAAGAGGATACCGGTGACGACAGATGCAAGACCTGTGCGCGCGCCTTCAGCGACACCCGCTGCGGACTCAACGTAGGAGGTGTTCGAGGAAACGCCACCGAAACCACCGGCGGCGGCGGCGAGGGAGTCGATCACCAGGATTTCACGAGTCTTCGGTGGGTTGCCCTGTTCGTCGAGCAGATTGCCTTGGGCGCCGACGGCGACCATGGTACCCATCGTGTCGAAGAAGTCAGCCAGCATGAGCGAGAAGATCAGCAAGGCGACGGAAACAATGCCTACCTTACCGAATGCGCCGAACATGTCGACCTTGCCGAGCGTGTTGAACACGGGGACGGCAACAGGTGAACCGTCGAGAGCCGGAATGGTCTGGCCCCAACCGGTAGCGTTCTCATCCGATTTCATACCAAGGTGAAGAACGGCTTCGACGATGACGGCCAGAATCGTCGAAGAGACGATCGAGATGAAGACGGCACCCTTGACCTGACGGATGTAGAGGACGAAGGTCAGGAACAGGCCGAAGACGAAGACCAGGGTCGGCCAGCCCTGCAGGGAGCCGTTGATGCCCAGCTGAACCGGGGTGGCGCCTGCACGGACGATACCGGCGTCAACCAGACCGATAAGAGTGATGAAGAGGCCTAGACCAACGGTCAGAGCGGTCTTCAGCTGATGAGGAACAGCCTTGAACACTGCCTCACGGAAGCCGGTGAGAACCAGGAGCAGGATGATGATGCCTTCCCATGCGACAAGACCCATGGCCTCTGCATAGCTCAGGCCCATGCCTATAACCATGGTGAAAGCAACGACGGCATTGAGGCCCAGACCGGCAGCAAGTGCCAGCGGATAGTTGGCGACAACACCCATGAGGATGGTCATAACGCCTGCAACAAGCGCGGTACCTGCCGCAACACCCTGGGCAGTAATAGAGCCATCCTCCGGCAGTGCTGCCCCGAGGATGGCTGGATTCACGACAAGAATGTAGGCCATGGCGAAGAACGTGACGACACCGCCACGAATTTCCTGACCGATCGAAGATCCGCGTTCGCTGATCTTGAAGAACGAATCAATTGAACCTTTGGCCGCTGATTGGGATGAAGCGGCAGTCTGTTGTGTGCTCACGAACTCATCGTGCCAACGTGCGAAACTTACAGGCAAGAATCGTGTCGGGCGCCACAACACAATGTGGACACCGTGCCTACGGGGTCACATTCGCAGGCATTTTCTCGGTGTCCAGTGCACCGTCGTCAATACGCGACGGGCGAACCGACCACTGGGTTCCCTGCTTGGCAACATCAGTTTCCGAGTGCGCGCCGCAGGTGTGATCGAGGCTGACCACGCGACCATCATCGGGAGCCCATTCGTTGGCGCATACACCGAACACCGTGCGCATCGAACCCGACAGTTTCACCAAGAAACCACAGGTTGAGCACGAGTTACGTGGCGGGCGAGATGACTTCGGTCCCTGCTCAGACTTGTACCAGCGATCAACGGCAGCACTACGGCCTTCTTCGGACAGGACGCGCTTGCGACCCAAGCCGATTTCCTTCAGCTCCGGGTAGTCAATGTCCTCGCCGACATCTTGGAAGGACTGCTCAAGGCGGGCATCTTCTGCCTGGTAGGGGAGGATATCGTCGCGCGACAGATCGCCTGGACGCAGGCGGTCTTCCCACGGGATCCACTGCGGAGCAAGCAACGCACCATCGCGAGGAAGCATGTCGACCTCACACACGGTCGCGTGACGCGAACGCGGAATGCGCGCAACCGTCACTGCCCACGCCCAACCGACATAGCCGTCGTCGGTGGAAGCGAAATAGTGGGTTCCGATGCGCTCTGAGTCCATGACGAACCCAAGGTGTTCACCGATGGGACGCGGGTGGGCAACAGCCTTCGCGGATTCACGAGCAACGTCGACTGCTTGGGCAAGAACCGCGTCCTTCTTCGGGGTACGCACCGCTCCCTTATGCGTTGAAGGCGAGCGCGACGAAGTTTTCACCGTTGTGTCAGTGGCGGGCGTCTGGGGTGCAGGCACAGTATCGCCAGCGTGTGTGTCAGGCATCGAAATCCTCGGCTACTGCTTTAAGAACCTTCGCGATCTGAGGCGCGTTCTCGGGGTACTTTCCGCGACGCAAGCTGGTCGAGGAAGCATCGAGCAGTTTGATGAGGTCCTCAATCACGGGGACCATGGCTTCAGGCTTGCGGTGGCGCGCCGCCGCAAGCGACTTCTTTGGGGCCAGGATGCGAACAGTCAGTGCCTGTGGACCCTTGCGTCCGTCAGCGACACCGTACTCGACGCGCGTCCCCGGCTTCACCGTTTCAATTCCTTCGGGGAGCGCAGAAACGTGCAGGAATACTTCCATACCGTCGTCACCACCGATGAAGCCGAAGCCACGATCAGCATCGAAGAACTTCACCTTGCCAGTAGGCATGTTGCTCCCCTTTCCTTTAGGAATCATTCGTTTTCATTCGTCCTGTCATTCTAATGCGCCCGCCACCTTAATGCGCTACATGCTTTCAACGCCAAATGAATACGGGGCGGGTAACATCGAATTATTGAACGCTTGCAGGTCGGCTCAAAGGTCAGGAGATCCCCATGTCGTTCCGTTCCGCTGTTTCGCATGCGTGCGCCAGCGCCGTTGTCGGTATCGCCCTGATTGCAAGCCTTGGCGCGCCAGCACTTGCCACATCCCCTGTCACTATTTCAACGTCGGTGACCGACCCCTCGGGTTGGCTCAGTGACTCTCACGTTTCGGAAATATCCTCTTCCGCGGACGAGGCCGGGGCTGCTGGTTTGCAGGTTTATTTCGTGACGGTTCCCGATTTTTCGGGTGCTGAGCCAATTGAATGGTGCAAGACTTCGGGTTTGAACTCCGGATTGTCACATCAGTCGATCATCTACGCGATTGCCTATGAAGAGCGCATGTTCGCAACGTGTGGCAACGCTGATCAGCAACTTGTCACCGATTCGGATATCACTCGCGCAACGTCGGCCGCAAAGAAAGTTCTTGCCACATCGAATCCTCTGGACGCTGATACGACGACGGATGCAGCAACAACCTTTATTTCAACGCTGACATCAACCGTGACAGGTCAAACCTCGTCCTCTTCTTCACACTCTTCGTCGACCGACGCTCCTTCCTCCGGGAAGTTGGGATTCAGGTGGATCCGCACCGTTGTCATCCTTGTCGTTATCGGTGGACTGATTGTGTTCTTCGTGAAGCGCAACACGGCGAAGGGCACTTCAACCCCCGCTCCGAAGGCAACCGCTGACCGCCCTTGGGCACCCGGCGATCAGCTTCCGTCATTGACCGAGGATCAGGTACTGGCCCTGACCAACCAATCTTCGACTCTGCTCCTTCAGGCAGACGAACTGGTACGTTCGGCCGCCGATGAGCTTGATTTCGCGCGCGCTCAGTTCGGTGAAACGAAGACCGACGCATATGTGAAGGCACTTTCTGCCGCTCAAGCGGGCATCGCGAAGGCATTTACTGCCCAGCAAACGATGAACGAGGCCCCCGATTCTCGTTCGCGTACCGAGGCTGCGCTTACGCTGCAACATGAGTTGAACCAGGTCATGCCAGCTTTGGTTGAGCAACAGAAGGCATTCAGCCAGCTTCGCGATGAAGAGGCAAGCGTTCCCATGCAGGCCACGGACGTGAAGACGCGCATTTCTGAGGCAATCGCAGCGTTGCCCAGCGTGGAAGCTGAACTCACCGCCCTTCAGACGCTGTACTCGTCCACGACCGTTGCCTCGTTGACGGACAATCCTCAGCAGGCACGCGCTCTCCTTGATTCAGCGTCGGTCGCCGCGAACCAAGCAACCTCCCTCGCAACCTCTGATCCGTCAGCAGCATTGGTGCAACTCGATATTGCTCGCCGAGCACTCGCGATGGCGGGACACCAGACCGAGGCAATCATGAGCGCCAAGCACGATCTCGCTGCCGCGAACGAGGTTCTGACGAAGGCAATTGCTTCGATCACCTCGGATCTTTCCGACGTGACGACCCTGAAGGCAGACTCAGCAGCGTTCGCACCGCTTGTTGCCGAAGCACAGAAGGCTGTAGCCGAGGCTCAAAGCGCACGCACAGGAAGTGGTGACCCGCTGGCTGCGCTGGAAAACCTACGTTTGGCCGAATCTCAGCTGGACGCCGCGCTTGAACCACTTCGTTCTCAGGCTGACGCAAGAGAACGCAAGGTCCAGGCAGCACGGAACGCCGTGTCCGACGCTCAAGCCCAGTACGCGCGAGCTGACTCTTACATTCAGGGACGCCGGGGCGTCATCCCGTTGGACGTCCGTTCCAAACTCGCTGAGGCTAAGGCTGAACTCGATCAGGCTGTTGCACTTGTCCAAACTGACCCCGATCAGGCAACGACCCTGGCGAAGAGCGCGCGTAGCGCGGCCCTTACCGTGCTGTCAACCCCGATA
The DNA here is from genome assembly GCF_030216865.1 of Pauljensenia sp. UMB6358. Taxonomy (NCBI): domain Bacteria; kingdom Bacillati; phylum Actinomycetota; class Actinomycetes; order Actinomycetales; family Actinomycetaceae; genus Pauljensenia; species Pauljensenia sp. UMB6358. The sequence continues at coordinate 4,983 of NZ_JASOMS010000005.1, forward strand.
AACGATCCCTCATACAGGCAGGCTGATCAGTTCAAACACCACACGAATAGAAGCGGTGGAATCTTCACCGATAACACCGGCCTTGGCAATGCCCTGCTGTGGTCTGTCCTGATGGATGTCGGTCGTAGCCTCGGGCAAGGAGGAAGCTCCGGTGGCGGATTCTCTGGCGGAGGCTTCGGCGGAAGCGGTGGCGGATTCGGTGGCGGCAGCTCCGGCTCCTTCTGATCTGAACATATGGCTGGTGCCTTGCAGGAATGCCCTGCAGGGCACCAGCCATCTCGGCTCCACCTTCACACCGAACGGATATGCAGTCCGTTCACAGGAAGTATTCGGTGTCACACTCTAAAATGGAGGTGACGCGATAATCGCGCAATCCATCCAGCGAAGGACAGGAACAATGGCAGAAAAGCAGTCCATCATCGGTCGCATTTCCCAGCTCGCAAAAGCAAACATCAATGCCCTCTTGGATCGCGCTGAAGATCCGGCAAAGATGCTTGACCAGCTGATCCGCGACTACACGAACTCCATCGCAGAAGCCGAAACCGCAGTCGCCCAGACTGTCGGCAACCTGCGTCTGGCAGAAAAAGACCACGAAGAAGACGTTGCCGCAGCAGCTGACTGGGGTCGCAAGGCTCTGGCCGCTTCGCAGAAGGCAGACGAAATGCGTGCAGGCGGCGATGCTGCAGGCGCTGACAAGTGGGACAAGCTCGCCAAGGCAGCGATCGGCAAGCAGATCACCTTTGAAGGCGAAGCCAAGGACGCAGAACCAATCATCGCCTCACAGACCGAGGTTGTTGAGAAGCTCAAGACCGGCCTTGCTCAGATGAAGGACAAGCTCGAAGAACTCAAGTCCAAGCGCGATCAGCTGGTGGCACGGCAGAAGACCGCAGAGGCACAGACCAAGGTCAATGACGCTGTCGCATCTATCAACGTGCTCGATCCGACGTCAGAGCTCGCACGCTACGAAGAGCGTGTCCGTCGCGCCGAAGCACTGGCACAGGGGCAGGCAGAGGTCGCGGCCTCGTCCCTCGACGCACAGTTTAAAGAACTCGAAACCGACGCCTCCGAGATTGAAATCGAAGCGCGCCTGGCAGAGCTCAAGAACAAGGACTGATCGCTCAGCTCGAACGTCATTGCGACCAGCGAGTAGCTGAATCAAACAGAAGTGGTGTGGGGCAGTGCCCCGCACCACTTCTGTTTGAGGTTTGACGAACTATCCGGCACCTGATCGCCTCAGGCACAGGCATACTGACGCACAGGCCCCGAACAGCCCGGCTGGCGGTTTTACAGGTAGTCGAACGGGTTGAAGTCGTCGACGTCGATGATGCTCAGTCGCGGTAGAGTTACCTGGAATGCGTGCAGATCGTATTCGAGGTCAAGGATCTCCAAGCCCTTGGCTTCCAGCTCATGGAAAGCGGTCGACAGGAATTCGCGGAAGCAGAGGATCGCGACACGACGTCCCTGATCCAGCAGACGCTCAACTTGAGGAGCGAAATCAGCGTCATGGCTGGCAAGAATGACCGAGCCCGAGTCCAGCTCTGAGATCGCATCCATCGTGCGCTGCAAACCAAGGTCAACGACCTTCACGTCGGCAGGACCCGAAAGCGGGATCACCGAGTAGTTCATGGCGATGAGTGCTTGAACGAATCCCATCGGTAGCGAACCGGAAGAACCGTTGAGGAAGAAGAGGCCCTTCGCTTCACTTCCCCAGTGTTCTTCGGCGCGTTCAAGGACTCGATTCCAGCGCGGGCGTTCTTCTTGATTCGGACGACGATCCAACACTGACATACCAAGAGTGGCATCGATATTTTCGCCGTCAACGATCAAGTAGGTTTTTTCTTCGTTAAATGAATAGTTATCCATAGGGTCAAGAGTAAAAGATTATTACGCGAAAAGGGCGTTGCTCGACACCTATCGTGCCGAGCAACGCCCTATCGAGTGGAAACTACCTACTCACGTGCGTGAGCAGATCACTTCACGTCTTCGTCAACCCAGTCGAAGGTGCGGGTAACAGCCTTCTTCCAGAGGCGGTAGGTGCGATCGCGCTCTGCGGTGTCCATGGACGGCTTCCAACGCTTGTCTTCCTGCCAGTTGGCAATGACATCGTCTGTGCCATTCCAGAAGCCGACTGCGATACCGGCTGCGTAGGCAACACCCAGAGCGGTCGTCTCTGCAACGACCGGACGGATGACGTCCACGCCGGAGATGTCAGCCTGGAACTGCATGAGCAGATCGTCAGCCGTCATACCACCGTCAACCTTGAGTTCCTTCAGCGGGACGCCTGCATCGGCGTTCATTGCATCAATGAGCTCTGCGGACTGGAATGCGGTCGACTCTTCGACTGCGCGGGCAATGTGGCCCTTGTTCACGTAGCGGGTCAGGCCAACGATCGCACCGCGAGCGTCGTCCTTCCAGTACGGTGCGAACAGACCGGAGAATGCCGGGACGAAGTACACGCCACCATTGTCTTCAACGGTCTGAGCGAGCTTTCCGATCTCGGAGGACTTCTCGATCATCCCGAGGTTGTCACGCAGCCACTGAACCAGCGAGCCTGCAACTGCCACGGAGCCTTCGAGCGCGTAGACCGGCTTGGCGTCGCCAAGCTTGTACAGCACGGTCGTCAGCAGACCGTTGGTTGAGAAGACGGGCTCTTCGCCCGTGTTCATCAGGGTGAAGCAACCGGTGCCGTAAGTGTTCTTCGCGGTGCCCTTTTCGAAGCAGGCCTGACCGAAGGTTGCAGCCTGCTGGTCACCAAGGATGCCGGAGATCGGAACGCCTGCGAGCAGACCATTCGGGCGACCGGTGCCGTAGGTGTCTGCGGACGCCTTGATCTCGGGGAGCATTGCCGGCGGGATGCGGAAGTCGGCGCAGATGTCTTCGCGCCACTTGAGCTCACGAACGTCCATCAGCAGGGTACGGGATGCGTTGGTCACGTCGGTTGCGTGGACGCCACCGTTAACGCCACCGGTCAGGTTCCAGAGAACCCAGGTGTCCGGGGTGCCGAAAAGCAGGTCGCCTGCCTCTGCCTTCTCACGTGCTCCCTCAACGTTGTCGAGGATCCAGGTAATGCGAGGTGCGGACGGGTAGGTTGAGATGTTCTCGCCGGTGATCTGGCGGTAACGTTCGGTACCCAGCGGGTCGCCTGCTGCGACGCCACGGACGATTTCCGAAGTACGGGCGTCCTGCCAGACGATTGCGTTGTAGACGGGCTCGCCGGTGTTCTTGTCCCACACGATGGTGGTTTCACGCTGGTTAGTGATGCCAACAGCAGCAAGTTGGGTGGCGTTGATTTCTGCCTTCTGAAGCGCCTCGGCGACGACGGTGCGAACCGATTCCCAAATCTCTACGGGATCGTGCTCAACCCAGCCCGGGTTCGGGAAGATCTGGGTGAATTCCTTCTGACCAACCGAGACGATTTCGCCGGAGTGGTTGAAGACGATCGCACGGGAGGACGTGGTGCCCTGGTCAATCGCGAGAACGAATTTTTCATTAGACATGACTGATGTCCCTTCTGTTCACTTCTTTGTGTTTCAGATAGAAACGTGGGGTCCCAGACGAGTCCGCCTGGGACCCCACGCAAGGTTAGAGTGCCAAAGCTCTAGGTTCAGGCCAAGCCGGAGCCGAATGCAACGAGTGTTGCGACGATGGCGCCGATGATCGGGCCGACGACCGGGACCCAGGAGTAGCCCCAGTCGGAGCCACCCTTACCCTTGATCGGGAGAATTGCGTGAGCAATACGCGGGCCGAGGTCACGGGCCGGGTTGATCGCGTATCCGGTGGGGCCACCGAGCGAGTTACCGATGACGACGATGATCAGTGCAACGCCGAGCGGGCCAATCGCGGTTTCGGTGTAGCCGGAGACGAAGACCCAGAGGATCAGGACGAAGGTGCCGATGGCCTCAGTGAGGGTGTTCCAGAATCCGTTGCGAATCTCGGGAGCGGTCGAGAAGACACCGAGCTTGAGGGCCGGGTTGAGATCTTCATCGAAGTGCTGCTTGAAGGTTAGCCAGCAGAGGACTGCACCAACGAATGCACCGAGGAATTGAGCTGCTAAGTAGATGCCAACGTTTGCTGCAGTGACGGCAACGCCGGGGGCCAGTTCGACGGAGGAATCCATCATGTGGCCGACGGCCTTAGCAATGGTGACTGCAGGGTTCAGGTGGCCGCCCGAGTCGTATGCGACGTAGACGCCTGCGAGAACTGCGAGGCCCCATCCCCAGTTAATCATGAGCCAACCGCCACCGTTGCCCTTGGACTTGGGCAGGAGGTTGGTAGCAACGACGCCACCACCGAGGAGGAGAAGGACTGCTGTACCGAGGAACTCAGACATGAAGATATGTCCGGCAGTGAGTTCATGCGGCGCAAGAGGAAGAAGTGTTGCGAGCATTTTTCCAATCTTTCTTCGATGCTTCGTTGCATCGAATTGTCGGGCGGTTTCCCACCCGCAGGGTTCCTTTAGCGAGACAGGACTGATCACGCCAAGTGTGAAAAGTCTACCGCGTCACATACGAATTCTTTTTCAAGACTCCGCTTGTTTCGCAGGACCGCTCGTGAGCACTTTGCGGTCGCAGAACAAACCCGCGCTGACCTGTGATGTCTTCACGTGGACACCACACAGTATGACAGCGTTTGCACATCGAACCTGACCCCATGCACAACCGTGCATCTAAGGGGACACTTACCGCTCCAATGTGTGCACGCTCACCAAATCGCACAGTCTCCCAAAGGATTGGACATTCAACAGTTAGACCTGCACGCCTGTGCATGGCAGACTATGACTCGTGACGATTCGTGACGAACAGGCTCATGAAGCCGCATCAATGTATTACCTCCAAGGTCAGACCATGGAGACGATCGCACGCCACCTTGGCGTATCACGCTCCTCGGTCTCTCGTTTGCTGTCCTACGCGCGCGACACCGGCTTGGTTCGCATCTCAGTGAGCGCCGCTCCAGGACACAAAGGAACCCTTGCCGGTCAAATTTCTGAAATCTTCGGCGTACAGACGTCCGTTGTTCCGGTCCATGACGTCCACACCGAAGTCAACCGACTTCATAACGTCTCGCTTGTCGCGGCGGAACGTCTGGTCGACATGCTCAAACCCGGTGTCACCCTTGGCATCGCATGGGGCAACACGACCTCAGAGATCACCCGCTGTATGCCACGCGTCAACTTCCCCGGATCGACCGTCGTCCAGCTCAACGGGGCCGCGACCGCTACCGAGTCCGGCATGCCGTACGCAGACGCGATTATTTCCCGCGCAGCGCGCGCAATGGGCGGACGCATGGTCCACTTCCCCGTTCCCACGTTCTTCGACTACGCAGAGACAAAGAAGCAGCTCTGGCGCGAGCGCTCGGTTCAGACCGTGTTGAAGACGATTGACGACTGCGATATCGCTCTGTTCGGCGTCGGCTCACTTTCGGCACGCCTGCCCTCCCACGTTTATTCGGGTGGCTTCCTGGACACTGAAGAAATCGCAATGGCCCAGAAGGACGGCGTTGTTGGCGACGTCTGCACCGTCCTCCTACGCGAAGACGGCTCAACAGACATGGAACTCAACAGCCGAGCTTCCGGCCCCAGCCCAGAGACTCTCCGCAAGATCCCGCGTCGCCTCTGCGTCGTAGCTGGCGCCTCGAAGGCGCTCCCGCTACTTGGTGCGCTGCGCGCACACGTCGCCACCGACCTCGTCCTTGACGATGGCGTGGCACGCGAACTGCTTGATCTGGTTCGCACTCGCGCGGCGCAGGCGCGTGGCCTCGCCCCTAGGCGCTAAGCCAGATCGCACCCAGCCAAAAACCAAAGAAAAGTGGAGCTCACAACAATCGTGAACTCCACTTTTCTTTATCCAAGCAGACACCACACTCCGGTTGACAAGGACGTGTTCTAGGCGATCTGCGCACGAAGCCCATCAATGACAACGTTCAAGAGGCCGGTCCGGGAATGCTCAGAGCTTCTTGACCAGCGGGAACGTGATGGTCTCACGGATACCCTGACCGGTCAGAGCCATCAGCAGACGGTCAAGGCCCATACCCATGCCACCTGCCGGTGGCATACCGTACTCCATGGCCATCAGGAAGTCTTCGTCCAAGACCATTGCTTCCGGGTCACCCTTTGCCGCAACAAGCGCCTGCGCTTCGAAACGCTCGCGCTGGATGACCGGGTCGACGAGTTCGGAGTAGGCTGTCGCCAGTTCGAAGCCTCGGACGTACAGGTCCCACTTCTCGACGATGCCCGGCTTGGAACGGTGTCCGCGGGTCAGCGGGCTGGAGTCTTCGGGGTAGTCGCGCACGAAGGTCGGCGCATACAGCTTGTCACCTACGGCGACTTCGAAGATAACCTCTGCGACCTTACCGGGACCCCAGTGGTCAGCAACGTCTTCACCGAGTTCTTCGGCGATCTTCACCAGTTCGTCCAGCGGAGTATTCACCGTGAACTCACGACCAAGAGCGTCAGCCGTGGCCTCGAACATCGAGATTTCTTTCCACGAACCCGAAAGGTCGTAGGACGAACCGTCAGGCAGGGTGACGACCTCGGTGCCCAGGGCGTCGCGTGCCGCCTTCTGGATGAACTCACGGGTGCGACGAGCCATCGTGTCGTAGGAACCGTAGGCTTCGTATGCCTCGAGCATCGTAAATTCGGGGCTGTGCGAAGAGTCCGCGCCCTCATTACGGAAGTTGCGGTTGATTTCGAAGACCTTGTCGACGCCGCCGACAACCGCACGCTTGAGGAACAGCTCGGGCGCAATGCGCAGGAACAGCTCGGTGTCGTAGGCGTTCATGTGAGTCGAAAACGGGCGTGCGGCCGCGCCACCGTGCAGGTTCTGCAGCATCGGCGTTTCGATCTCGATAAAGCCAGCGTCATCGAAGTAGTTGCGCAGCGACTTCACAACATTGGCGCGCGTACGCACCATGTCGCGGGCGGCCGGGCGAACAATCATGTCGAGGTAGCGGCGACGAACACGCAGGTCCTCAGACAGGGACATTTCGGTGCCGTCTTCTCCGGTGTAGGTCTTCGGTAGCGGGCGGATCGCCTTTGCAGCGATCTGCCATGCGGGGACCGGGTCGCCTTCGTTGATGCCGGGCGTGAACAGGTCGGCGGGCGCGGTGCCAGGGCATGCCATGATCGACAGTTCGCCACGACGCGAGGAAATGACGCGACCGTGCACGAACAGGTGGTCACCAAGGTCCACGTCGGTCTTGTACTGAGCCAGCGAATCCAAACCGACCTCTGCGGCCGACAGCATGACCTGAATACGGTTGCCGGCGCCATCCATCAGGGTTGCGAAGCAGAGCTTGCCACCGTTGCGAGCAAGCATCACGCGACCGGCAATACCGACCTCATCCTGAGTTTCTTCGCCGGTTTCAAGGTGAGCGTACTTTTCACGAACATCGGCGATCGAAGTGGTAATCGCCAGGACGACCGGGTAGGCCTGGCCTCCTTCGGCAAGCAGGCGCTCGCGCTTTTCTTGGCGGACACGCACCTGTTCGGGGGCGTCGTCGTTTTCCGGGGCAGCTGGGTTTGTATTCACGTCAGTCACCCTGCCAGTTTAACGGCATCACCGCACCCATTTCGCATAGGGAACGCGAGTGGGTGCAGTGCCACATCGCACAACGTCAGTTCGCGGATTATTCCACCTTGGCACTCGTATCGACGAGGCCGGGCACTTCAACGTATGTCTATGCCACCGTTGCCCGTTTTAAAAAGAGACGCGGGGAGGGACAGAGGCACTACGTGCCGGACGACTTCAGGCCGAGTTCGCGAGCGCGATCAGAGTCTTCTGGAACCGTCCCCGCTGAGGACCCAACCTCGACAATATGGTTGTCAGCGTCAACGAATGCGACGGCGGGCTCCCAGCCTTTCACCATGGATTCTGGAACCTGGCAGTAGGCCATGATGATGACCAGATCGCCGAGGTTCACGAGGTGCGCAGCGGCGCCGTTGAGCTGGATGACACCGGAGCCTCGCGGACCGGCGATCGTGTAGGTGGACAGGCGATTGCCATTGTTCACGTCTGCAACGTCGACTCGTTGCCCGGGCGCAATGTTCGCCGCGTCCAGCAGCTCCGCATCGATGGTGATCGAACCGACGTAGTGCAGGTCAGCACCCGTGACGGTGGCGCGGTGGATCTTGCCCTGGATCATCGAGCGCATGATTTCACTCACCGGCATTCCCCTGTTCGACGGGCGCCACAAACGGCATATTGTCGATCAGGCGCGTGGCGCCAACCTTGGCTGCGAGCAGCAGACGATATTCGCGCTCCCCCGCCTGATTCAAGGTCGCGGGCCGCAAGGAATCAGCCGACGTCAGTTCTGCCGATCCGTAGGCGCCCAGGATATCGAAGGTTCCATCATCGACCAGCGCAATGTAATCAATGTCGATACCGCCGGTCGCCTCGACGTGGCCTCGTATGACGTCAATAATCTGGGTGGCAGGTGCGCCCGCACGACCCGCTTCAACACCCAGCGTCAAGCTCTGGTTGAGAGCACGAGCGCGGACACGCTCTTCGTCGGACAGGTAGCGGTTGCGACTGGACAGGGCAACGCCGTCGGCGTCACGCACAATCGGAACGCCGATCACGGTCACCGGCACGTCGAGCTGGCGGAACACATGGCGCAACATCGCAAGTTGCTGAGCATCCTTTTCGCCGAACAGTGCAACATCTGGGCAAACGAGACCCATGACCTTCGTGCACACCAGCGCAACCCCACCGAAGTGGCTCGGGCGAGTCTTGCCTTCTAGGACGCGAGCAATCGGACCGGGATCAATCGAAACGGTGACGGGCTCGGGGTAGGCATCTTCGGGGCTCGGCGCCCACACGACATCCGCGCCCACGGTTTCAAGCGCGTCCATGTCCGCTTCGAGCGTGCGCGGGTAGACGTCATAGTCCTCACCCGGAGCAAACTGCGTGGGGTTCACGAAAATCGTGACGATGACGTGGTCACCGTGCGCCTTCGCCTGTTTGACCAGCTCCAAATGCCCCGAATGCAGGGCGCCCATCGTCATCACCAGAGCACGCGAGCCGGTCAATGGCTTCAGCGCTGCGGCAAGTTCTTCACGCGTATGAGTGAGCACTGGTCGTTTCGTCATACTTCCATTGTCGTAGTAGGCAGACTCATATGCGACCTCTAAGGGCGAGTATTCCCCCACGTTTCTGACTGACGCACTGCCAATTCTGCGCCAACACGACGCGGACAACCAGCGTCAGAGCCCGCCTTCCATCAACGCCGTTTTAATCGAGTCGCACGCTCGATCACTCAGGTGGCCTCGTCGATAGAGGATGTCGGTCGCCTGATGCGCACGCGCGCGGTAGATATCCGCGAAATCACCCCCAGCATCACGATCACCGTCGGATGCGAGCAGGCCAGCCAGCGCTTTCACATGTTCAGCAATGACCTGCGTATCGCCGTTCGCAATCGGAGCCGCAAAAGCCCGCTCAATTTCAGACAGCGCTTTTTCTGCCGTTCCAGCCAGAAGCGAAGAAGCGAAGAGGGCGGGGTCCTCAATCCCAGCACGTTCAAGACCAGCCAACGACTGGACGACCGCCGTCACGATCCCAAGCGTGCCAAGCGTGAGCGCCGCGTGGACTGCCGGGCGAGCATCTTCGTCGACAACGATGGGTTCACCACCCATTTCCACAACCAGCGCCTGCGCGATCGGCAAGAAAGGTGCGGGCGCGCTGACAGCAAACGGAGTACCCGACAGACGCGGAATATCAAGGCTCATACCCGTGAATGTCATAACGGGGTAAATCGCGGTCGGAATCGCGCCATTCGCCTGCGCGGGCGCCAGAATCCCGGTTCCAAACGGACCGGCCAGATGACAGACGATCTGCCCCATTTTCCACGCGCCCATGTCGGCAAGGCCCTTGACCAGAGGCTCGATTTCTCCGTCGGGAACGGCCAGAATCACCAAGCCCGATGCGGCAATTACCTCGGTTTCATCCATGATCGCCACGCCCGGGAGCATCATCTCCGCACGCTCACGCTCAGCGTCCGTGTGCGCGACGACGCCGGCGATTCGATGCCCCACGGAACGTAGAGCGGAAGCGATGACAGGACCGACCGTCCCCATGCCGATGAGTCCGACGTCAAGCCTGCCTGGTTGCTCACTCACAATGTGCCGCCTTGAGTAGATGGTGTGCGCGGGCGCGCGTCTTCAACGGTAGTCGATATTCGCCCGCCGTTATTCGATCGACGAGGCCGCGCTCGATTCATCGGCTTCCAGCTGAACATCGGCGCGATCACAATCGAAGTTATCTTCACCTACGGTCAACGCTGCTTTCACACGAGGGGTCATCCTGTGGCGCGTAGACGCTCTGATCATCCTGACGGGCGTCAAGACCCTTCGTGACGCGCAGCATCCAGTGTTCCGCGGGCTCGCTGGCACGCTTCAGCTGAGACTTCGCACGGAGCTCTTCAAGCAAGGCAACGCCGGCTTCCTCATCAATGTGGCCTGCCAACTCTGGGGCACTACCTGGAACGATGGAAGCATTCACATCAACCAGCTGGCGCCTTTTCTCCCACGGACCTTGAATGATCGCCAGGGATTGAATCCGTTCCACGGGTATGAAACCGGTCTGCCAGGTCAGCCAGCCCTTGCGGATCACAAAGCACGTATCCGTCAGCGCGACTGCGCGACGCTTGTAAGAGAACCAATCAAACAGGCGCGCACGCATCGGAACGGGAAGGAATCCTTGCCCTTCGCGCGTTCCATTCAAAGCAGCTTCGATGAAAGCAACGGGGTCAGTCACACCCAAGTCACGGATCACCAGCCACAGAGCAAGCTCCGCGTCAGCGCGAGTGCCCACCGGCAAAAGAACGTCAGCGGAACGCTGAGACTTATCACTATCGGTTTTGCCACCGTAGCCAGCCTGCGTGATCTTCACGCGATACCAGCCGAAGCGACGCCAAAGCCACGGCTGTTGAACAAGAACAGCGTGGACACGACGTGGCGGAATCGTCTGATTACGGGTTTCCAGAAGACCCGAACGAGTGCGAATACCATCCGGGGAAACAGCTGCAGTGAAGTTAAATTCGCCTGCGAAACGACTCCAGATTGCAGCGACGGCAGCAATAATACCTGCAAAACCAGAGAAGATACCCGCCGTCCCCTCAATTCCGACTTTGATCAGCAAAACAACCGACATGACCAAGATGGCAAGCACAACCAGGATCGCAATGATCATGCCCATATTCGTCACCAGCGAAGCAACAAGCCTGCCCACAGGAACCGTGTACAGAACTCGTTCGGGAGCGACCACCGGACGCTGAGGAACCGAGGCACCGGCCTGTTCCGATGACGGTGTCTGATCGATGGAGCCGGCCTCGTCCCCCGATCCGATGGCGGAATCAGACTGAGGCGCATCCTCCACAGAAGCGGAAGTTGGCGAAGAGTAGACGCCGGCAGCGCGCGCCAAGATTTCAGCGCGCACATCATCCAATTCCTGTGTTTTAAGGAAACCGAATTCGACATTCGACTGTCCGCCACCGGCAACCTCAATGTTGATCTTGCCTAAGCCGAAAATACGCCCCAGCAACGGATGATGAATATCGACCGCCTGAATGCGATCCAGGCGAGCGTGCTTCAACGTTTTCACGAAGATGCCAGCGCGGTAATACACGCCTTCGTCGACAACGGCGAAAGACGTGAACTTCCACGAGAAGTACGAAAACAGCGCGATCGCAAGAAAAATCAAGAAGGCCGAACCGACAATGACACCAACGACCAGCGAGAGCGTCTGATGGCGAACAAAATCAGAATTCGCAATATCGGCAACCGTGTCGAAATTCTGATAGGTGACAACCGCAAGCAGAGCCACGATCGCCTTCCACGCATGGATAATCGGAGATGCCGGGTGCAGTTTGCGCCACTGCTCGTCGGAGACACCGCCCTGCGTGGCGCGCAAAGGGGCGGATTCATTCGATTTATTCACAGGCCAGCCAATTCCGCCGTGCCACGCTCGGCAAGCATGTCGCGAAGGCGAGCGGCTTCAGCAACCGGAACACCGTTCAACGTCGCATCCGTCGATGCGGACGCCGTATGAATCTTCAGCTCTGCGATGCCGTAGTGGCGAGCAATTGGACCTTCAGAGAGTTCCACATACTGAATACGACCGTAAGGAATCAACGTCAGACGACGGAACATAATGCCCTTGCGGATCAAAAAATCGTCATCGCCCGTGCCAAATGCCATCGCGCGAACCTGACGGTGAATAATCGCCAGCGACCAGACCATCATGATGACAACAACCGCGAATCCGATCCACCACCACTTCGAAACGAGAACCGCGAGCGCGACTCCGCCGGCGAGCAGAGGCAGGAACGTCAGAATCGTCGTGATGATGCGGACCTGGGCAAGCTTGGGCGATACGGAGTGGAACTCCACATCGGGTGGGCTCATTGGATCGAGCATCGCTGGTCCTTTCGGGGTTCCCTCATGTGTGTTCTTGGAGTTCTATCGTGCCATATACACAGGTCGTTGATAAGTGCTGAGTAAATGGTGTGGCACAGAAACGGGCTTTTATACGCACACATGCGACTCTCGCAAACCATTCAGGAAACATTCAGAAATATCAGTCACACTATGGATATGACACGCACAGGCACTGAGGAAGAAGCTCGCCTGCTCGTCGTTGACGACGAGCCGAATATTCGCGACCTTCTGGCATCATCACTTCGTTTTGCCGGATTCGATGTCCTGACCGCGGAAGATGGCCACTCCGCCTACCGTATCGCCATGGACGAGGCCCCTGACCTGATCGTTTTGGACGTCATGTTGCCAGACATGGACGGATTCACCGTGACCCGTCGCCTGCGCGAAGCAGGAGCGACAGTCCCCGTTCTATTCCTGACCGCACGCGACGATATGCGCGACAAGATCCAGGGTCTGACTGTCGGTGGCGACGACTACGTTACTAAGCCCTTTGGCCTTGAAGAGGTCGTTGCCCGTATCCGCGCCATCTTGCGACGCACCATCGGCTCCGACGAAGACGATGGCAAGCTCCGCGTCGGCGACCTGATCATTGACGAGGATGCGCACGAGGTCAGCCGTGCGGGCGTCGAAATCGACCTGTCCCCCACAGAGTTCAAGCTTCTTCGCTACCTGGTGATCAATGAGGGACGCGTCGTGTCGAAGATGCAGATCTTGGATCACGTGTGGGAATACGACTGGGGTGGAGAAGTTGCGATCGTCGAATCGTATATCTCCTACCTGCGTCGCAAGTTGGCAGTCGAAGGTGCGGGCGGCGAACTGATCCACACCAAGCGCGGTGTCGGATACATCCTGCGCGCCGACGACTGAGGAATACATGAGTAGCTCCTCGGGACCGCTTGGCCACCTGCGTACTTTTTGGGAACGTCGTCCCCTCTCTACTCAGCTGGTCACCCTGATTACAACCCTGTTGGCTCTGGGGCTGATCATGTCTGGAACGGTCATGGTAGGCCTCCTGCAACGCCATCTGGTGTCTCAGATTGACGAACAGTTGCGCGTCACGGCGAGCTCTTTCATTCGAGGCGAAAACACGTCGATTAAAGACGGCACCTCGGGTCTACCAACCCTGTATTACATTCACGCACGCTCCATAAGCGGCGACGATACGACCTACTACTACCCGGGAACGTTGGAAACATCGGGAACACCCGTGATCCCGGATCTGCTTGCAACTGCGCAGATTTCGGAAACCTCCGACGAGATCACTAACCCCATTACCGTGCCCTCGACTAAACTGGGCTCCAACTGGCGCGCGGTCGCTTTCCCGTTCTATGCGTCCTCCACGGCAAACACGCCCCTGGGCACCATGACGATCGCTCTTCCTCTGACAGACGTTCAACGCACCCTGCGCACCACGGGCACCTACTTCTCGATCGCCGGTGTTGTCATCGTCTTCGTCGGCGCATTCCTGGGCCACACTTTGGTTCGCCGTTCCCTGCTTCCCCTGAGAGAAATCGAATCGACCGCGGGCAAGATTGCGGCCGGCGACCTCACACAACGCGTTCCTTCCCAACCGGGAAGCACCGAAGTCGGATCTCTGTCCCTGTCGCTCAACGCGATGCTGACCCAGGTTGAGCAATCATTCCACGCTCGACAAGTGTCAGAACAGAAGATCCGTCGCTTCGTGTCTGATGCATCCCACGAACTACGCACGCCACTAGCCGCGATCTCCGGCTACTGCGAGCTCTACTCCATGGGTGGCGTTCCCGATGAACGCGTCGACGAAGTCATGGGACGCATCCAATCAGAATCAACGCGCATGGCCTCACTGGTCGAAGACCTGCTGACCCTGGCTCGCTTGGACGAGGGACGCCCCCTTGAAATCACCGATATCGACTTGGTGAAACTTGCCGGTAACGCCGTATTTGACCTGCAGGCACTGGACCCCACTCGTTCCGTTGCCCTGACGTCTCTCAGCGGACACAAACCACCCATGACACTGGTGACGCAAGCCGACCGCGATCGCATATCGCAGGTATTCACCAACCTCATTGGCAATATCGTCCGTTATACCCCCGCGGGCTCACCCGTCGAAATCGCACTCGGCAAAACAGGAGACACGGCCATCGTCGAATTCCGCGACCACGGTCCCGGCATCGCAGAAGCAGACCAATCGCGAGTCTTCGAACGCTTCTACCGCGCCGACACGTCACGTGCTCGCACACAGGGAGGCTCCGGCCTTGGTCTTGCCATCATTGCCGGCATCATCAATGCCCACCGCGGCAACGCCACACTGAGCAAAACTAAAGGAGGCGGACTGACCGCCCGCATCGAACTCCCGCTCCTCTACTCCCCCGCGGACACGAACCCGGACACACCCGCCATCAGCCCCACCGACGTAGAAAAGTAGCATCCAGACCGGTAGGCCCCACGCACCCAGCGCGCCTGTCACGCGCTTCTTTCACTTCGAGAACGCACAGGCCTCCTCAATCCACAATGAGACGTAGGCCACCGGAAATGCCTTATTCCTATCCCCTGAGTATGATTTCGGCATATCCCTAAAACAGGAGTGAGCGTATGGGTGCTGGAGCACCACAATGGCTTATCAGCTCGTTTACTGACGCCATGATTGAACTCGGCACAACCGCCTCGGTTGACCGACTAACTCAAGAAGCGCACGCACTTGTCGAAGAATGGTCCGACGAGCGCCTGGCTCTGCATAACCTGCATCATCTGATTAACGTTCTTACGCGCATCGATGAGCTCTCTGCAACCACACACGACCCAGACGTCCTCCGCGTCGCCGCATGGTACAGAGGGGCAACCCTCAACCGTTGCATCGCGGTGAAACTCAAGGGCATCGACCCGCAGGCGACCGTCAACGAGTGCGTCGCCAACACCGCCGAGCACATGGAATCGCTCGGCGTCAGCGAAGACGTGACAAACCGTATCGGTGAACTCATCGGATACCTCGCCAAGCACCGCGCACCGCGTGACGATGTGGACGCCCAGGTACTGGTGGATGCCGACCTCGCACTGCTGGCCGGAAGCCCACAGGAATACAAGAAGTACCGCGAGAAGCTACGCAACGAACTCGCCGACCTGGAAGAAACTCCCTTCCTCAAAGCACGCCGCGCACTGATTATCAAGCTCCTGTCCTACGACCCGCTCTACCAGTCACCACTGGGAAGCGCGTGGGAAGACGCCGCCCGTTTCAACCTGGAAGTCGAACTAGCAAAAATCAACTCCGCACTCTGCCAGTGCGGTGACAACAATGACGATGCCGACGACACGGATGATTCCGACGACGCCCCCGAAGAGGATCTCACCACAACCGGCACCATCATCTTAAAGCGACGCCATCTGAAGAAGAACGTTGCTACGGTCGAAACTCCGGCAGATGAACTCACGATGACCGGCACCCTGCCGAAGGTCGTCATTCCTACAGAGCCTATCGCTCCAGAAGACGATGAAACAACGTCGTCCCTTGAAAGCGCGATCGAAGCAATGGATCTGCCGGCAAACCCGGCATAAGCCAGACTTATCCACATTGTGTACGGGTGAGACTTATCCACAATTGAGCGCTCGCCCGGTTTCTGCTTCGTCCTTTCTTTCCTAGCGTGGGCGTACGCACCATTTTTCAATGTGCGTCACCACGATTGGAAAGGGATTCTCATGGCAGTTTTCACCGTCGATTCTTCGCAAATCTCAGCGAGCGCTATGCGCGTCAGTGTCCTCAGCAACGAAATCCGTTCGCAGATTCAGACGATGCTCGCAGACCTACAGGCCTTGGAAGGCTCATGGACAGGCGCTGCGCAAGCAAATTTTCAGACATGCGTCGCTTCCTGGCAAGCCACACAAGCGCAGGTCGAAGCATCTTTGGACACGATCGGATCTCATATGCAAATTGCAGCCCAAAGCTACGAAGACGCCGAGGCCGCGAGCGCAGGCCTTTTTGTGGGCGCATAAGCCATATTTCACGCTCTCACGTAGCGTCTGATGGGGTTGTCTACTGGCGTTTGCTCCAGGTGCCAACATCAGACGCCTGAGTAATGCCGACGGTTCCACAGACACGCCTGATACCACTTGCTCGACTGGTCTGAAGAGACAGTCGGGGCCGACCCTCATCTCAGGGTCGGCCCCGGTTGTTTTCAGCTACGCGAGACGCGCGCGAGCATCAGTGGCTCAGTACATGCCACCCATGCCAGCGTCTTCGCCACCGGCCGGTGCCGGCGGTTCAGGCTTGTCGGCTACGACAGCTTCGGTGGTCAGGAACATGCCTGCAATCGAAGCAGCGTTCTGCAGAGCAGAGCGGGTGACCTTCACCGGGTCAGAGATGCCGGCTGCCATCAGGTCGCCATATTCGCCGGTTGCTGCGTTCAGGCCGTGACCCGGTTCCATTGCTGCGACACGGTCTGCGACAACGCCACCTTCGAAGCCAGCGTTCTCAGCGATCTGCTTGAGCGGAGCGGAGATTGCGACGCGGACGATGTTCACGCCGGTTGCTTCATCGCCGGGCAGGCCTTCGAGGGTTGCCAGTGCGCGGTCAGCGGCCTGGATCAGAGCAACGCCACCACCGGCGACGAGGCCCTCTTCGGAGGCTGCGCGAGCATTACGCACTGCGTCTTCGATGCGGTGCTTACGTTCCTTGAGTTCGACCTCGGTTGCAGCGCCGGACTTGATGACGGCAACGCCACCGGAGAGCTTGGCGAGGCGTTCCTGGAGCTTCTCGCGGTCGTAGTCGGAGTCGGTGTTGTCGATCTCCTGGCGGATCTGACGGACGCGAGCGTCGATCATTTCCTTTTCGCCAGCGCCTTCGACGATGGTGGTTTCGTCCTTGGAGACTACGACCTTGCGTGCGCGACCAAGCAGTTCAAGATCCGCGTTTTCAAGGGAAAGGCCAACGGTTTCGGAGATGACCTGGCCACCGGTCAGGATTGCCATGTCCTGGAGCATTGCCTTGCGACGGTCACCGAAGCCCGGTGCCTTGACGGCGATGGACTTGAAGGTGCCACGGATCTTGTTGACGACGAGGGTTGCCAGAGCTTCGCCCTCGACATCTTCGGCGACGATCAGCAGGGGCTTGCCGGTCTGCATGACCTTCTCGAGAACGGGGACGATGTCCTTGACGTTCGAGATCTTCGAGTCCATAAGGAGTACGTAGGCGTCCTCGAGGACGGCTTCCTGGCGCTCGGTGTCAGTGACGAAGTAGGCGGACAGGAAGCCCTTGTCGAAACGCATACCTTCGGTGGTTTCGAGGGTGGTATCGAAGGAGTTGGTTTCTTCGACGGTAACGACGCCTTCTGCGCCGACCTTCTCGAATGCCTGAGCGATCAGCTGGCCGATGGCCAGATCGTTAGCGGAGATCGAAGCGGTTGCTGCGATCTGCTCGCTCGTTTCGACAGGCTTGGAGTCGTTGTGGAGCTGTTCGACGATAGCGGAGACAGCCTGGTCGATACCGCGCTTGAGAGCGATCGGGTTCGAGCCGGCTGCAACGTTACGGAGGCCTTCACGGACGAGCGCCTGAGCGAGAACGGTTGCGGTGGTCGTGCCGTCACCCGCAACGTCGTCGGTCTTCTTAGCAACTTCTTTCACCAGTTCGGCGCCAATGCGCTCGAACGGATCCTCAAGGTCGATTTCCTTTGCGACAGAGACGCCGTCCTTGGTGATGGTGGGGGCGCCCCACTTCTTGTCGAGAACAACGTTGCGACCCTTGGGGCCGAGGGTGACCTTGACAGTATCAGCGAGGAGGTTCAGGCCACGTTCCATGCCGCGACGTGCGTCCTCGTCGAAGTGAATGATCTTTGCCATTGGTGTGTATTTCCTTCCGCGGTGCGGATTGGGGATGGTGCCCGCGACGGACGGAACGCTGTTCATCTGGCCTTTCCAGATGCCGAACGCCCCTCACCTTCCCGCTGGTTTTATCACTCTGCCGTGGCGAGTGCTAACTCAAGTTTGGCACTCTCCCCTTTCGAGTGCAAGACGAGGCAAACGGGGTTCGCTGTGGGCGCAAACAGCAAAGTGGCCAGTCGATTTTCGACTGGCCACTCCTGCTAGTGTCGCGTTCGCGCCTAGAGCGCGAAGCGAGACTACCTCAACAGAACGACAATATCTGAATCGCCGATGTTATTCGACTGCTGAACGTTCGTGATGCCAACAGCTTCGGCAACTGCTCGCGCGCTGGCTTCCAAGTTCGGATCCTGGTAGTAAACGGTTGAATCCTGGGTCGTCCAACCGGTTGCGTTGCCCGTCGCTGCACCGGCAAAGCCTGCTGCGGTGAGCTCTTCGGCGGTCTGAGCTGCCAAACCGTTTCGGCCGGTACCGTTCAGCACTGAAATCTTCACGTTGGTGTCAACGATGGGTTCGTTCGCCGGGGCGGGCGTTGATTCCGGTTCGGTTACCGGTTCCGACCGAGCAGATTCAGCCTGTTCAGCGGGAGCAGACTGGGTGGTTTCAGGTGTCGACTGAGCCGACTGCGCTTCGGATTGCCCTGAAGAGGCGACAGTCGTATTCGACGAGGTCGGCCTGTTCGTCAGAAGGCTACTTGCTCCCCAAGCCAGTAGGGGAACAACGATCAGAATGACCAGGAATGGCCAGACTGACTTCCACTTCGACGGCTGAGGGCGGTGCATACCGACAGGCATATCTTCGCCGGCAACATCAAATTCATCACGAGGGTTAACTGAACTCACCCTTTTAGCCTAACGTCACGCACGTTTCGATGCCGAAGAAGACGCCGGCGCGCCGAGGCCTCGCCACGTATCACAATCAGATAAACGTCGCGGCTTCGATCGCACTAATCTGAGCATATGAATGACGTTGCTCCTCAACCGCTTATCAATCTCATCGATCCCGGGTGGGCTGAAGCCTTGGCGCCCGTTGAAGACAAGATTCATGAGTTGGGAGTAATGCTCCGCAAAGAAATCAAAGCCGGGCACAACTATCTGCCCGCCGGTACGGATGTACTGCGAGCGTTCACCTACCCATTTAACGACGTGAAAGTACTGATCGTCGGTCAAGATCCATATCCCACGCCCGGGCACGCGATGGGGCTCAGTTTCTCCGTCACTCCGGGGACACCGATTCCGCGGTCCCTCGTCAATATTTTCACCGAACTGGAGTCGGACCTAGGCCTCCCGCGACCGACATCCGGTGACTTGACGCCGTGGGCGCGCGAGGGAGTCTGTCTGCTCAACAGAGTGCTCACGGTTCGCCCGGGTGCCCCAGGCTCGCACCAGAAACGCGGGTGGGAGGAGGTCACCGAATGCGCGATCGATGCTCTTGTTGCCCGCACAGATGACGAGGGCACACCACAACCGCTGGTGGCAATCCTCTGGGGCCGACCGGCACAGACGCTGGAACCGCGACTGAACCGCTTCCCGATCATCAAGTCGGTGCACCCATCCCCTTTGTCAGCACGTCGCGGGTTTTTTGGTTCGAGGCCTTTCTCGAAGGCAAATGACCTTCTTCGGGCTCAAGGAGCAACGCCAATCAATTGGCAACTCCCCTAAAACATCGGCACGGGGAAAATTTACATAGAGTTGACATTCTTCATCTTTGCCCCTTACATCCGTCTTTCAGACTTGAGCGTGGTCATCATCGATCACGTTGAAGGAGAAAGACCTGATGAAGAAAATCATCACAACTCTCGCTGCCGGAACCCTACTGCCCCTTGCACTCGCCGCATGCGCTCCCAACCAAGGAAGTGGCGTTTCCACCGAAGGCTCAACATCCATGGAAAAGCTCATCGGGAGCCTCGGCGAATCATTCACTAACGAAACCGGCATCGCATTCACCTACAACCCGACGGGTTCTGGATCCGGAATCCAAGCGGTCAAAGACGGACGAACCGACATTGGCTTGTCATCGCGAAGCCTCAAGGACGAAGAAAAAGCCCTTGGACTGAAAGAAACGCTTCTTGCACGCGAAGCAATCGCCGTTGTTGTCAATCCCAACAACCCCATCACTGACCTGAGCGTCGAACAAATTGCCGACATCTACACCGGCAACATCACCAACTGGTCTGAGATCGGTGGAAACAATGAGGAGATCGTTCTTATCGGCCGTGAAGCCGGATCCGGAACCCGAGACGGCTTCGAATCCATCACTCAAACTGAAGATCAGAACAAATACCGTCAAGAGCTCACCTCGACGGGCGACGTCATCACCGCCGTATCGCAAAACCCTGCAGCAATCGGATACGCAGCTGAAGCTTCCGTCAACGACTCCGTCCACGCTCTGAGCGTGGACGGAGTCCAGCCCACCGAAGAAAACACCCAAAACGGAACCTACGTCATTCAGCGCCCCTTCGTTCTTGTCACGAAGGAAGGAAGCGCTCTTTCTGAGAACGCACAAAAGTTCTTTGACTTCGCCACGTCGGAAAACGCCTACGAGCTGATCCTGTCTAGCGGAGCGGTTCCGGCACACTCATGAAATACGCCCGCAACCTTGAAAAGGTCCTCCACGGCCTTTTCCTCGTATTAGGGACAATCAGTGTTCTCTCGGTCATCCTCATTACCGTCTTCCTCATTGTCTCCGGCCTACCAGCTATCCACTCGATTGGCGTCATTCCTTTCCTTTTCGGAACCCAGTGGGCCTCGACCTCAACTCCGCCCCTCTACGGGATTGCGCCGTTTATTCTCTCCAGCATTTACGGCACTGCCGGAGCCATCCTTCTGGGCGTTCCGCTGGGATTCTTCACCGCGGTATTTCTTGCAAAGATCGCTCCCTTACGACTGCGACGAAGCGTAGAAACAATCGTCAACCTGCTTGCCGGAGTGCCATCCGTTGTCTTCGGCTTGGTCGGCATGATCGTGCTCGTCCCCTTCATCCGTGCGACATTCAGCGTGCCGGACGGCGCGACACTCCTCGCAGCGATCATCGTGCTGGCAGTCATGATCCTGCCCTCGATCATCAAAATGTCGATCACCGCGCTCGACGCAGTGCCTCGTGAACTGGAAGAGGCCTCACTGGCCCTAGGCGCCACACCTCTGGAAACTATCTTCCGCGTATCCGTTCCGACAGCAAAAAGCGGAATCGCAACATCGATCGTTCTTGGTATCGGACGAGCCATCGGGGAAGCCATGGCCGTCATGATGGTCGCCGGAAATGCGCCAAATATGCCGAATTCACTGTTCCAATCCGTACGGTTCCTGACAACGGCAGTCGCTTCTGAAATGTCATATTCCGCCGGACTCCAACGCCAAGCTCTGTTTTCGATCGCGCTGGTTCTATTCCTGTTCATTCTGGCAATCAACCTCTCGTTGAACGTCATGGTGAAAAAAGAAAAGAAGTAAACGCATGCGGAACACACGACCACGCCTGTCCCGGCGCATCTACGCCATCGCTGTTTCAACGGCGATGTACCTGAGTACCGCACTCACCGTCACCTTGGCCATCAGCCTGATGATCTACGTCCTTGCGCAAGGAATCCCCCACATCACATGGGAAATGCTCTCAACCGCGCCCAGTTACATTGGCAAGCGAGTCGGCATTCTTCCCGACATTTTGAACACCCTGTATATCGTTCTTGCGACCCTCGCTTTTGTCATCCCGCTGGGAGTCGGAGCCGCGATCTATTTGAACGAGTACGCAACGAACAAGCGGATCGTTCAGACCATCGAATACGCCACAGAAACTCTCGCCGGAATCCCGTCGATCATCTTTGGTCTTGTCGGAATGCTCCTGTTCTCAAACACGATCGGAACCTCCCTCCTGGCAGGCGCTCTCACCCTGGTCATTATGAATCTTCCGACCGTCATCCGGAGCACTCAAGAATCCCTGAAATCCGTGCCACAAAGCTATCGCGAAGGCGCATTCGGATTGGGAGCAGGAAAGTGGCGGACAATCCGCACGGTCGTTCTTCCTCAGGCCATCGACGGCGTCATCACCGGTTGCATCCTATCTGTCGGAAGAATTCTGGGCGAGTCCGCGGCTCTGCTCTTCACGGCGGGTTTCGCTCACACAGTGCACGGGTTCTTCGACTCCCTCCATTCTCCCGGCGCGACTCTTTCCGTCAGTCTCTACGTCTACGCCAAAGAAAACGGCGATTTCACAGTCGCTTTCGCACTTGGAGCGCTATTACTGATCCTCCCCCTGATTATCAACGGTATCGCGACGCAAACAGGTCGCTATTTCGAAAGGAAACGAGCTGTATGAATCCGATTATGAGTGCAAGCGACCTCTGCCTCTGGTACGGCGAACATCAAGCCTTGAAAAACGTTAGCCTCGACATCCCCGAAAACACTGTCACCGCACTCATCGGCCCATCCGGTTGCGGAAAATCAACATTCCTTAAGACCCTCAATCGGATGAACGACCTTGTTCCCACCGTGCGTATCAACGGAGAGGTCCGCTACGACGGCAACGACATCTTTGACAGGGACGTTGACGTCAACGATCTACGACGTGAAATCGGGATGGTCTTCCAGAAACCGAATCCGTTTCCAATGAGCATCTACGACAACGTCGCTTACGGTCCGCGAACACACGGCATCCGTAAGAAGAAGGACCTTGATCTAATCGTCGAACAAGCACTCACCAGAGCCGCAATCTGGGAAGAGGTAAAGGACCGTCTTCACAAAAACGCTCTGGGATTGTCGGGAGGCCAACAGCAACGCCTCTGCATTGCTCGAGCGCTCGCTGTGGAGCCTCGTATCGTCCTCATGGACGAACCCACCAGCGCACTGGATCCGATCTCAACGGCACGCGTCGAAGACCTCGTCGGCGAGCTGAAAGAGGACTACACGATCGTCATCGTCACGCACAACCTTCAGCAAGCCGCACGTATCTCCGACTACACCGCATTCTTCCTCCTGGGTGAGCTCATCGAAGTTGGCAGAACGCACGAGGTCTTTGATCGCCCTCAACATGAACGCACAGAATCCTACATCACCGGCCGCTTCGGATAAGGAATCCCAATGAGAATCAAATTTGAACGCCACCTGAACACACTGACCAGCGAACTCATCACCATGGGGTCACTATGTGAAGAAGCAATATTGGGAGCTGAAAAGGCTCTCGCGTTGGGCAATATCGAGTCGATCCAGTACGTCCAAGAACTCTCCGAAGAAATCCGGCAAACAGAGCGCACAATCGAACGCAGGTGTCTTGCCCTTGTTCTGCACGAACAACCTGTTGCGAAAGACCTGCATCTTGTCTCGGCCGCGTTAAAGATGATCACCGACATGAAACGAATTGGCGATCAAGCACAAGAGATCACCGAAATCGTCGCCTTCTTTAACGGACGGCACCTGCCTGACATTGATACGACCAGCATGATGGCTGAAGCAACACGTTCCATGCTCTCCAACGCGATCCAGGCGTTCGTTGCCCGCGATGTCGATAAAGCGCTGGGTGTTGTGGCCGATGACGACATCGTAGATTCCTATTTCAATCAGATGAAATCAAATATCATTCACATGATTGCGAACGGTTCGACCGACGGAGAGCTTGCGCTCGATTTATTGATCATTGCAAAGTATTTTGAACGTATCGGCGATCACGCCACGAACATTGCGGAGTGGATTGTTTTCTCCGTCACGGGACAACACGAGGATGAAATCTAATTGATTTGGTGTGTCGAAGACGATGCCAGCACTCGAGATATCGAAGTGCATACTCTGCGCGCTACCGGCTTCGAAGCTCGCAGTTTCGACGATGGCACGTCGTTTTGGGAAGCCCTGCAGAAAGAACGTCCCCAGCTGGTCGTTCTTGACGTCATGCTTCCTGGCATCGATGGCATTGAGTTACTCCGTCGTATGCGCGCATCATCCACGCTCAAAGATTTACCCGTCATCATGGCAACCGCAAAGGGCCAAGAGTTCGACAAGATTAAGACTCTTGACATGGGAGCCGACGATTATCTGGTGAAGCCGTTCTCCGTGCTCGAACTCGTTTCACGAGTGAAAGCTGTTTTACGTCGCACAGAACCAGACCGTCTTGCGGATGTCTTCACCCACGGTGATCTCGTCGTGAACTTCGATGAGTATACAGTCTTTATCGGCGACGAACGCATCTTCCTAACTGCGAAAGAATTCGCTCTATTGCGACTGCTTCTTTCACGCCCGGGAACGGCATTCACACGCGAGCAAATCTTCTGGGACGTGTGGGAAACCGACTATATCGGTGATAGCAGAACCCTGGATATGCACATTCGCACACTCAGAGGAAAACTTGGACCGTACGCATCAAAGATCGAAACTTTGAGGAACGTAGGGTATCGGTGGGTAAGCAAAGACTGACAACTCGTGTTTTCCGTTCGATTTTGGGAGCGTCTGCGACGGTTCTCCTGGTATCTTTCTGCGTCATTTCAGCCACCCTGTGGCACTACTTCACGTCGATTCAAGACCACCAGTTACGCGACGAATTAGAGTGCGCGGTCCATGGCGTCCAGGTATCTGGAGAAAACTACCTGCAAGACTTTAAGCCGGGAGTCTACCGATTGACGTGGGTCGATGCCGACGGCAGTGTCATCTACGACAGCGAGGCGGCTCCGGCTACGCTGAAGAACCATTTTGACCGTGAAGAGATCGCTGAGGCACGCGCGAATGGGCATGGTTCAAGCTCTCGTTATTCGTCGACGCTGACTGAGCAAACCCTCTACGAAGCCGAACGCCTTCCCGACGGCACCATTCTTCGCATTTCAATAAGCAGGGCAACCGTCGTGTCCCTTGCTATTGGAGCGATCGTCCCGGTACTGGCAGTAATCCTGAGTGCCATGCTCATCTCAGCTTTTGTTGCTCATCGAATATCCCGGCGAATTATTGAGCCACTCAACAGCATCGATCTGGATCAGCCACTGTTGAACGATACCTACGTTGAGCTGACTCCGACGCTAGAGCGTATCGACGCTCAGCACAATGAGTTGAAGACTCAACTTGCGACCGTTCGCAGGCGGAGCGATGAGTTCACGTTGATCACAAGCAATATTCGCGAGGGCCTCATCCTTCTGGACGAAAACTATCGCGTACTATCCATCAATCCAGCAGCTCAGCGATTGTTTAACACGGATACCACCTGCGTCGGTACCAACTTGCGGACCATTCATCACGGGCATGCGTTGTGGGATGGCATCGAACGCGGAAAAAAGATTGGTTTCTCTTCACTCCGTTTGCCTATAGGTGATCGAGAATTCCAGTTTGATTGCAGCAGGATCGATTCTGATGGTCAGCCCGTTGGGGTGGTGATTCTGGCGTTCGATGTGACAGTTCAAGCAACACACGAAAAAATTCGCCGTGAATTTACCGCGAATGTGTCGCACGAATTGAAAACGCCTTTGCAGGGCATTATTGGCTCAGCTGAACTGATCGAGAGCGGTTTTGTTGACGGGGAGGATTTGCCTCGTTTTGTTGGGCATATTCGCCATGAGTCATCGCGTCTTGTTGATCTTATTGATGACGTCATCCAGCTTTCTCACCTAGATGAAGGAGTCGATGCTCCAAAGGAGCCGGTGTCACTTCTAGCTGTGTGTCGCGAAGTCGTTGATACGCTTCAGCCTTCAGCGCAGGCGAAGAATATTCGCTTTGCACTTGAAGGAAACGACGGCATGATCCTCGCAATTCGTCGATTGATCTACGAAATCGTATTCAATCTTGCCGATAACGCCCTGAAGTACTCACACCCGTCATCGACGGTCACCATCGGTGTTACTACGACCGATCAAACGGTTGAGCTCAATGTTCGCGACGAGGGAATCGGCATTGCCCCCGAAGAGCAGGAGCGTATTTTTGAGCGATTCTACCGCGTCGATAAGAGCCATTCGAAAGAGTCTGGTGGAACCGGGTTGGGCCTGTCGATTGTTAAGCACGCGGTCAACTACCACAATGCTCAGATCGCGTTGGACAGCGACCTCGGTCAGGGAACAACCGTCGCGGTCACGTTCGAGCGAGCACAACTCCCCTAGCCATTCCCACCGGCGTACCTTCGAGGCCGGTTCAACGCGACCTGAATCTGAGCAGAATCTGGGCAAACAAAAATCCCCGAAGCACGTGCTTCGGGGATTATTTACTGCTTACTCAGCGAGTCTCGCGGTGCGCAGTGGACTTGCGGCAACGCGGGCAGTACTTCGCGAGTTCCAGACGATCCGGCGTGTTACGACGGTTCTTCTTGGTGATGTAGTTGCGCTCCTTGCACTCCGAGCAGGCCAGAGTGATCTTGGGGCGAACATCCTGAGACTTGCTTGCCACGGTGTGTCCTCTTTTGCTTCAGTAGTTTGTCGGCGCGCGACCTGATATCTGGTAGCGGGGGCGGGGCTCGAACCCGCGACCTCACGATTATGAGTCGTGCGCTCTGACCAGCTGAGCTACCCCGCCGCAATGGCGCGACCCTCGTCGCTACCTGAGCCCCGAAAGGGAATCGAACCCTTGACCTTCTCCTTACCATGGAGACGCTCTGCCGACTGAGCTATCGGGGCAACGCGAAAGAGCCTATCTCAGTTCCAATTGCTTTAGCAATCTGTCAGTCTGAGAATGACCTCACACGATGGATCTTGGATACATCCAAGATGGTGGCGGGGGAGGGATTCGAACCCCCGTAGCTTACGCGGCTGATTTACAGTCAGCTCCCTTTGGCCGCTCGGGTACCCCGCCGTGCACCAATTTTTTCGGTGCCGTGGAAGAATAACAGATAAATTATCCTCAACGCCAATCGGCGGACCGCTGGTCGGACTCACCTGCCCACGAACCGCGCATTTACAAGGAAGGGAAAGCCCATGGCAGATTCCTCGTTCGATATCGTTTCCAAGTTGGATCGTCAGGAAGTTGATAACGCAGTGAACCAAGCTGCGAAGGAAATTTCGACGCGTTACGACTTCCGTAACGTTAATGCAGCGATCAAGTTGAGCGGTGACGCGATTGAAATGGAAGCGAATTCCGCCGATCGAGTCCTTGCAATCCTTGATGTTCTGCAGACAAAGCTGATTCGTCGCGGCATTTCTTTGAAGAGCCTGGACTATAAGGATCGCGAGCCGAAGCCGTCGGGCAAGATCTACAAGTTGGTCACTCCCCTGCGTGAAGGTATTGCTCAGGATGCTGCGAAGAAGATCGCGAAGCTCATCCGTGATGAGGGCCCGAAGGGTGTGAAAGCCCAGATTCAGGGTGACGAACTTCGCGTTTCTTCGAAGTCTCGTGATGACCTTCAAGCTGTGATTGCACTGTTGAAGGGCCCGGCCGGCGAGAACATTGATGTCGCGTTACAGTTCGTGAACTACCGCTGATTTTTCGATTCACGAGGCCGGGCGGGGTGGAAGCGAATGCTCCCACCCCGCCCGCCTTATACAGTCCATGTGACGACTTTCACCCAAGTGTGATGCACGTTGGGCGAGCAGATGCGACCTCGTTCCGCCCGTTGCGCAAACAGGAAGAGGGTCAGTAGCCGGCCATTTTTTCGAGGCGCGCGCAACGCTCATCCATTGACGGGTGCGTTGAGAACAGATTGCGCACCTTGCCGAAGGGATTGGCGATCATCATGGCAGCAACGGATTGGTTGGCCGGAGTTTGTTCCATTGGACGGTGTGCCGTGACCTGCTCCAGCTTGCGCAATGCGGAGGCTAAGGCCAGAGGATCTCCAGTCAGTTTCGATCCGTCCTCGTCCGCGTCGAACTCGCGGGTGCGCGACAGGGAGAACTGAATGAGGGTCGCAGCAAACGGCGCCAGAAGGGCGATGAGGATCGAACCGATAATGCCCACTCCCCCGCCTTCGCCATCACGCCTGCTCCCACCACCGAAGAACATGAGGAATTGCGCGACTGATCCGATCAGACCAGCAATACCCGCCGCAACGGACGAGGTCAGGATGTCACGATTGTAGACGTGCATCAGTTCATGCCCCAGGACGCCACGTAGCTCGCGCTCGCCCAATATTTCAAGGATGCCTTCGGTACAACACACGGCTGCATGGTTCGGGTCGCGCCCCGTTGCGAACGCATTCGGAGTCATAGTCGGAGCGACCCAAATGGAAGGCACCGGCTGATTTGCACGCGCAGCCAGCTCTTCAACAATTCGATACAGGTCAGGCCGTTCTTCCCGCGTCACCTGATAAGCGTTCATTGATCGCAGTGCAATTGTTGCCGAGTTCCAGTAGGACACTGCGGTCTGAACCAATCCAATACCCGCAAAGATCCAAATCCAGATTGATCGACCGGTTGAACCGGCAATCAAACCACCAATCACCAGTAGAAGCGCCCACATGCCTCCCAGCAGGAACGCCGTCTTCAAGCCGTTGTGATATCTACGCTGCGTCATAGAAACAGAATATGAGAACTGTCTGGGTAAGCCCTGAAAACAATCGGAACACTATCTGAAATCTGCCTCTTATCGCCAACGAGCGCCCTCGCGGGGATCAGCATTGCCCTTGAAACAAGGGGCGGGCAGGCCTGAGAAAAGCACTGCCCGCCCACACAAGGAAAACGTTACTTGCTTCGTCCCGGACCGGTGTAGTCATCGAAACGCTCGGGAGCTGAAGGAACACCCATCTCTCCCATCTGACCAATCAGGTCAGTGGGCTTCGAATCGGAACCTCGTGAAATGTCTGTCATCGCGCGACGGGAAACAACCTTCACGCGCTCACGCACGCCACGACCTTCGGGAAGCTCGCCGTATTCGGAGCCGAGTGCACGCTCGTATTCATCAAGCAGTTCCCAGCCTTCCCAGGTCGTGAATTCGACGCCACGCTCGTTCAGCAGGTTCACCATCGCTTCGTGGCCCACCGCGGACGAGGACGCGTGCAGACGTCCAGCATTCGCATCCTCCACCAAGTGGGAGATCGTCTGCTGAGCATCAGACTTCGTCGAACCAATCAGACCAACCGGACCACGCTTAATCCAACCGGTGGCGTACATGCCTGTCAGAGCCTCGTCCTCGCTCGCCTCCGGCGTCGAAACAACTCGGCCCTCAACGTTCGGGACAACGCCGCGAGCAGTATCGAACGGCAGGCCAGGAATCGGCGACGAGTAGTAGCCGACAGCGCGATAAACCGCCTGCACCGGCCACGTCGTGATGACACCCGTGCCACGCACGTTTCCATCGCCAGTCAGCTCCGTACGCTCGGTACGAATCGCCTTCACATGCCCCTTGTCATCGGCAACAATCTCGGCCGGCGACTGGAACAGGTGAATGTGGATGCGACGGCTTGCCGTGTGTTCATCCTCGTCAGCCATCGCGTAGTTCGTCAGAGTCTTGACAACCTGGCGCTGCTGGTTGGATTCGCGCAGAGCCTGTTCACTGCCCTCATCGAAGTCGAAGTCTTCTTCAGAAACGATGATGTCAACGTCGGGCACCTTGCCCAGTTCGCGCAGTTCCAACGGGGTGAACTTCACCTGTGCGGGACCTCGACGACCGAAAACGTGCACGTCGGTGACGGGATTGTTCTTCAGCCCCTCTGCGACGTTTTCAGGAACCTCGGTGACCATCATGTCTTCGGCGTGCTTCGCCAGAACCCGCGCAACGTCCAACGCAACATTGCCAACACCCACGACCGCGATTTCCTTCGCCTCAAGCGGCCAGGTGCGCGGGTAATCCGGGTTGCCGTCGTACCAGGACACGAAATCGGCTGCACCGTAGGACTCCGGCAGATCAACGCCGGGAATATTCAGCGGAGCATCGCGGTCGGCACCCGTCGCGATAATGACCGCATCGTAGTGTTCGCGCAGATCATCGATCGTGACGTCGCGACCGATTTCAACGTTGCCCAGCAGTCGAATGTCACCGCGCTGCAGGATCTTGTACAAGGCAACAATGATCTGCTTAATACGCGGGTGGTCGGGGGCAACACCGTAGCGGACCAGACCGTAGGGAGCGGGCAGACGCTCGAAGAGGTCGATGTTCACGTCCAACCCAGACTTCGACAAAATATCGGAGGCATAAATACCCGCAGGACCAGCACCAATGACAGCAACGTTGAGCGCAGTCAACCCGTTCTCCCTTCGAAGCCCCACGCGTTTTGATTTACGCAAACAGGACAACTTGAAAATCTATCTGTGTTGATCCTAGTGTCGATCGCGCAAATCTCGCCATTTCGTAACCGGCTTCACCCATTTGGTGGAGAGTTTCACCTTCTCTGATGCTCCGGTTGGGTTCGCGCACGAGGCTCGAACGAACTCTTGGCAGGGAGCGTGGCCTCGTCCCGGCTCCCAGCCAATATCTCACCCACTGTCCTTCTGACGTGCGAAACACGCTCGGGCGAAAGAGAAGAGACTCCCCGTAAAGCACTGTGTGCCCCACAGTCACAGCTACGGGGCACACAGATGAAAACAACTGTCGAAGTCAGACCAAACGATCCACCATCAGGTGAGCAAACGCGATGAGTGCCTGCTTCGGTTCACCATCGGGCAGAGAGTCGAGCACCTCGATCGCACTATCTGACCACTGACGAGCCAGCGCACGCGTTTCCTCCAAGCAATCATGGACACGAATCTTCGCTACCAGGGCACCGAGAGCTTCATCCGACGACAGATCAGCGTCACGTTCAGCCAGAATCTGCTTCCCCGCTTCATCGATCGTGCCCTCAGCAACACGACGACGCAGGAGCAGAATCGGCAGGGTGTCTACACCCTCACGCAGATCAGTACCCGGTGTCTTACCAGACTGATCGGACGCAAGGTCAAGGACGTCGTCAGCGATCTGGAATGCCACACCAATGCGTTCGCCGAACTCAGAGACGATCGCAGCAATGTCATCAGAAGCACCCGACAGACACGCACCAAAGTACGCGGCCGTTGCGACCAGCGAGCCGGTCTTATCCGACAGAACCTTCAAGTAGAAGTCGACGCGGTCGTCTTCTTCAGTCGGACCGAAGGTTTCATTCAGCTGACCGATGCAGAGACGTTCGAAGGTCTTCGCATGGTAGCGAACCATCTCAGGACCAAGCGTCGTGATCAGCATCGACGCCCGCGCAAAAAGCACGTCACCAGCGAGGATCGCACGATTATTGCCCCACACGTGCTGAGCCGACGGAACGCCACGCCTGGTCGGCGCTGAGTCCATAACGTCATCATGATAGAGCGACGCGAGATGCGTCATTTCAACGGCAGTCGCACCGCGAATGACCTCGTCACTGAGCGTGCGTTCCGGGTCACCCAGCTGCGCGCACACCAGCGCGAGGAGGGGGCGAAGTCGCTTCCCACCTGCAAGAGCAAGGTGGCTGGTCAGGTCATCAACGAGGTCACGCGACCCCGTCACTGATTCGTACAGGCGACGCTCGACGACCTCGAGCCCCGGAAGAATTCGGGACTCGAGGTCGGGAACATGGAGATCTGGCGTAGAAACGGTCACGGCAAAAGTATGACGATGTTTGACAGAATCGACAAAACGGGACCGGGGAAGACGCCTAGCACAATCGTCGCAAGTGCCAAGATCAGGACCGCGATGAAGGTCATGCCTTCAGAACGGACAACCACTGAATTCTCAGTCGGCTCGGTGAAGAACATCAGGCGAACCAGGCGGAAGTAGTAGAAGGCCGTCACTGCGGAACACGCCAAAGCAAGCGCCACGAGCCAGCCAAAGCCACCGGCGAACCCATCGGAGAACACGACGAACTTGCCAACGAAACCAGCCGTCAACGGAATGCCAGCAAACGAGAGTAGGAAGACAAGCATGGATGCCGCCATCAGCGGGTTCTTCTTGCCAAGGCCTGCCCAGCGATCCAGAGCCGTTGCCTCGCCACCGGGTTCACCTTCAGCAGTCGCAGAGCGAACCAGAGTGATGACACCGAATGCGCCAACCGTTGCCAGCCCGTATGCCAGCACGTAGTAGAGGACGTGGCCAGCGGAGCCCTGAGCCAGCGAGAAAACACCGATCAGGATGAAGCCTGCGTGCGCGATCGACGAGAAGGCAAGCATACGCTTCACATCGGTCTGAACGATACCGGTGAAGGTGCCAACCAGCATGGTCAGAACGGCAACTGCGATCAGAACCGGAACCAGGTCCCACTGAAGCAGTGCTGCGATCGTCTGGTAGAAGCGCACCATCGCACCGAAGGCCGCCATCTTCACGGCTGCCGCCATGAAGCCGGTAACCGGGGTCGGAGCACCGGTGTACACGTCGGGCGTCCAGGCATGGAACGGAGCGGCACCCACCTTGAACAGCAAGCCGACCATGATCATGAAGACGCCAACAACTGCCAGCCAATCAAGACCGCTCGCGGTCGGGACGACTGCTGCAGCATCGGAGATTTTCAGGGAGCCGGTGAAACCGTAGAGGAGCGCCGAACCCATCAGCAGGAAGCCGGATGCGAATGCACCCAGGATGAAGTACTTCATGCCTGCTTCCTGGCTGAGCTGACGGCGACGACGCGCGGTGGCGGCCAGAATGTAGAGCGGAAGCGACATGACTTCAAGAGCCACGAACAGCATGATGTAGGAATCAGCTGCCGGGAACAACATCATGCCACCCAAGCTGAACAGGGCCAGCGGGAACATTTCCGAACGCTGGTAGTTCTGAGTATCGGAACGCTCTTCATCCTGCGAACCGGGGCGGTCCGAAGGCTGACCGGCGAAAGCGCCGTCACCAACAACAGTGCGATCGGCCATCACCAGGATCGCGAAGAACGCGACGATGGTCAGGACGAACTGGGCACCGATCGTCAGCGGGTCCTCGATGTACTCACCAATGGAAGTGGGCTTGTCAAGAACCGGGAACCACCGCGTAGCGAGCACCGCGCCTGCGGCCAGAGTCGTCAGCAGAGCGACGGCAATGACCAGCGTGCGACGGGTCTTGCGGGGAGCAAATGCTTCGATGAGCACACCCAAGACCGCGCCGCCGAAGACGACGATGATCGGAATGAGCGTCACCCACGCAATCTGCGGAGCGCTAAAGTTTGCTGCTTGCAAGAGATTCAATTCGAGCTCCCTTCAAGAACTGCCGTTGCGGCAGTATCGGCAGTGCCAAGAGCAAGATCTTCACCGATCGGGGTCAGTGCACCGACAAGTGGCGCAGACCAGATACCGAGAACAACCATTGCAATGAGCAGCGGGGCCATCACTGACTTTTCACGAGTGTTCAAGTCAGGCAGTGCCTCCTTGCCGGCGACGGGGCCACCGGTGAAGACACGCTGGTAAGGCATCAAGACGTACACGGCAGCGATGATCACGCCGAGTAGCGCGAAGACCGCCAGCACGATATTCACCTGCCACGTACCCATGAGGACAAGGTATTCAGGAACGAAGCCTGACAGACCGGGCAGTGCGATCGATGCAAGACCGGAAACCAGCCAGAGGCCGGCAAGAACCGGGGTGACGCGCTGCATACCCGAGTATGCGTTCATGTCCTGGGTGCCACCGCGACGCGACAGCCAACCGGAGAGGATAAACATCGCTGCGATCGAAACGCCGTGAGCAACCATGTAGAACATAGCGCCAACCATGGCGACCGACGAGCCGATGAAGATACCCAAAACCATGAAGCCGAAGTGCGACACGGACGTGTAGGACACGAGGCGCATGATGTCGTCCTGACCGTTAGCAGCAAGACCGCCCCAGATGATCGACAGGACTGCCAGTGCGCAGAGGACCCAGCGCGCTTCGAAGGAAGCTTCCGGGAAGAGGCGCAGGCAGAGCGTGATCATGCCGAAGGTACCGATCTTGTCCAGCACGCCAACGAGCAGAACCGACGTGCCCGGACGGGCAACAGCGGCAGTGTCGGGGAGCCAGGTGTGAACCGGAACCATCGGAGCCTTGATTGCGAAGGCGACCATGAAGGACACGAACGCGCCCATCTGCACTGTGCTCGACAGGAGCGGCGCAACCTGGGACAGGGTGTCGAGGCGGAAGAAGGTGTCGGAGTGCTCTGGAGCGAATGCCCAAAGAGCGATCAGACCACCGAGCATGACCAGACCGCCGGCGAGCGAGTAGAGCAGGAACTTCATCGCTGCCGCATGACGCTCGGCAACCGGGCCGACACCGTAACGACCAATCATCAGGAGCAGCGGGATCAGCATCGCTTCGAAGGCAATGTAGAAGACCACCAGGTCACACGCTGCGAAGATGACGACCATGAACGCTTCGAGGAAGAGGACGAGGGCCGCGTACGAGCCCGCATCCGCTTCGCTTTCATCTTCGTTCCAACCGGCGATCAAAACGATCGGAACCAGGATGACAGCAAGAAGGATCATAACCAGGGCCAAGGCGTTGACGCCGAGGGCCCATGAAACGCCCATCTGGGGAATCCACGAGACGGATTCGATGAGCTGATACATAGAAGCCGAACCCCAGTCGAAGCTCATGGCAGCGCCAATAGCAGCACCGAGTTCGAGGAGGGAGACGACCAGAGCAAAGCCCTTGCCTGCGCCCTTACGCAACGCGGGGGTTACTCCAAGCAGGAGCGCACCCAGCGCGGGAAGAGCGACCAGGAGGGTAAGCCATGGGAACGAGGATTCAACCATTGTGTTTTCCATTGTCTAACTCCCTCACAGCCTGAAGCCGAGGACGATCGCGAGGGCAACGACAACGCCCCCGAGGATGTATGACGCGTAGGCGCGGACGAAGCCGTTCTGCGTGATCGCAATCAGGCGACCAACACCAGCCGAACCCTTGGCAACCAGACCAACCGCGCCGTCGATTGCCTTACGGTCACCACCGGTTGCAAGCTTTGCAAGGCCCGCAGCGGGAGCGACGAACAGGGTGGCATTCACGTCATCCTGGTAGAGGTCACGACGTGCAGCCTCGGTCAGAGCATTACCGGCAGGAACGCCAGTCGGAACCTCGCCGGCACCGTACATGCGCCATGCGAGGAAGGCACCGGCAATCACAAGGACGAGGGTCAGGATCTGAATGGCCATCACCGGCATGACCGGTTCGCCATGGTGAACGCCACCGATTGCGGGAGACAACCAGTTGGTGAAGAAGTCACCAATCGACATGAGGCCACCGATGAAGATCGCGCCAATGGCAAGGATGATCATCGGGACGGTCATGAGAGCGTTGGACTCGTGCGGGTGAACCGGCGAGCCTTCCGCTTCAGTCGTCCACCGCGGCCTGCCGTGGAAGGTCATGAAGAACAGACGCGACATGTAGAACGCGGTGATACCGGCACCGATCAGAGCAACCAGGCCGTAGACCCAGCCGATCCACGGTGCTTCGATCGAACCGAAGGTGTGCGCCGCGAAGGCTGCTTCAATGATCTTGTCCTTCGACCAGAAGCCGGAGAACGGCGGAACACCGAGGATTGCCAGCCAGCCCATCATGAACGTGACCCACGTAATCTTCATGACGGTACGCAGGGCACCGAAGCGACGCATATTCACTTGGTCAGCCATGCCATGCATGACTGAGCCGGCTCCAAGGAACATAAGTGCCTTGAAGAAGCCGTGGGTGAACAGGTGGAAGATTGCGAATGCCCAGCCGATCGGACCGAGGCCCGCACCCAGCATCATGTAGCCGATCTGCGACATGGTCGAGGCCGCGAGGACCTTCTTCATGTCATCCTTTGCGGAACCGACGATCGCTCCGAAGAGCAGCGTGATTGCACCGATAATGGCGACTGCAGTTGCTGCCGCGGGAGCTGCAACGTAGACGGCACCGGAACGAACAACCAAGTAGACGCCAGCGGTGACCATGGTTGCCGCGTGAATAAGAGCGGAAACCGGGGTCGGGCCTGCCATTGCGTCACCAAGCCATGCCTGCAACGGGAACTGCGCGGACTTACCACAGGCAGCAACCAGGAGGAAGATGCCGATGGCGGTTGCTTGAGCAACCGGGATCGTAGCGACACCCTCGGTCACATCCTCGAAGCGGACGGACGAGAAGTTTGCGACCATGACCATCATTGCGGCGAGCATACCCATGTCACCGACACGGTTCATGACGAACGCCTTCTTTGCAGCGCCAGCATTCGCCGGAACGTGGTTCCAGAAGCCGATCAGCAGGTACGAGGCCAAGCCCACGCCTTCCCAGCCGACGAAGAGGACGGCGTAGGAGTCAGCCAGAACCAGGGTCAGCATTGCTGCGATGAACAGGTTCAGGTAGGCGAAGAAGCGGCGACGATCCTTGTCATGTTCCATGTAGGCGATTGCGTACACGTGAATGAGGGAGCCAACGAAGGTCACCAGCATCACGAAGGTCAGCGACAGCGGATCAACCAGCAGACCGAAGTCCACACTGAAATCCCCCGCGGGGATCCAGGTGAACAGGGTGTGTGCCATGCGGTGTGCTCCCCCATCAGCTCCCAGGACCTGGGCGACGATGACGGCACCGACGATAAAGGATACCCACGAGGCGCAGGTGGCCAGCAGGTGACCCCAGCGGTCAGAAGAACGACCCAGCAACAGCAGGATCGCTGCGCTTGCCAGCGGAATTGCAATCATCAGCCATGCCAGTGACGCTGCGCCGGTGGCAGGAACGATTACCTCAGCAAGGCCGTCGTTCATCGCGTGAAGAGCGAAGGATGTTGTCATT
The DNA here is from genome assembly GCF_030216865.1 of Pauljensenia sp. UMB6358. Taxonomy (NCBI): domain Bacteria; kingdom Bacillati; phylum Actinomycetota; class Actinomycetes; order Actinomycetales; family Actinomycetaceae; genus Pauljensenia; species Pauljensenia sp. UMB6358. The sequence continues at coordinate 41,795 of NZ_JASOMS010000005.1, forward strand.
CTGTTTTCCTCCCTCAGTTCTTCAGCAGGTTGATATCGTCAACGCTCGTTGTCGACCGTGACTTGAAGATGGACACGATGATCGCCAGACCGACCACGACTTCAGCGGCCGCGACGATCATGACGAAGAACGCCATAATTTCACCGTTCACATCGCCGAAGATTCGCGCGAAGGTGACGAACACCAGGTTCGCGGAGTTCAGCATGAGCTCAACGCCCATCAGGGAAATGATGGCGGAGCGACGAACCAGAACGGTAACAGCGCCGATTGAGAAGAGCACTCCCGCAAGCAGGAGGTACCAAGCCAGACTCACTTCTCCTCCTCTTCCTTGGTTTGTGCGGGTGCTTCAGCGTCAGCCACACCGGCGGGACCGACCGGCTGATCAAGGCCGGTGGGCGCTGCCGGGCCAGGCATACCCCACGAGCCCGAACGCTCGACGGTCTGCGATGCAAACTGTGCAAACGGCGAGTCGATGGTATCGCCGGTACGGGCGAGCATGAGCGACTGTGCGACGTCGTGGTCGACCTGATCGATAGAACGTTCCAAGCCACGAACACGAATCACGCGCGGGACGGATTCTTCGACCGGGCCGAGGGTTTCACCGGAGATGGCCGGGACGTCAGCAGCGTTGCTGTGTGCGTAGACGCCAGGTGCCGGAAGCTGACCGATGCGTCGGCCGGATTCGGCAAATGCGCGCATCTTGGCCTTTGCGGTTTCTTCCTGCGAAATCTTCGGGCCGAGGTTGTCGGAGTGCGTCAGTAGCATTGCGCCGATTGCGGCGGTGATGAGCAGTGCGCCCGCAACCTCCATCGTCAGCCAGTGCTGCGAGAAGAGCGTCGTTGCGAGGGATTCGATCGGCTCATTCGAGTACGGGTCAGCGGGGACGAGGCCCTTTGCGTCAGCCGTGAACTTCGTGTGGCCGAGGGTGGCAGCGATGATCACTGCAAGGCCAAGCCCCGCGATGACTGCTGCAATAATCGAACCGCGTGACTGCGTTGCGTAGTCATCGGTGGCACCGATGCCAATCATCATGATGACGAACAGGAAGAGCATCATGATTGCGCCGGTGTAGACGACGATCTGCACAACACCGAGGAACGGTGCCTGTTGCGTCAAGTAGAGAACTGCAAGCCCCAGCATGACGCCGACCATCGAGATAGCGGCGTATGCGGCCTTTTTAAAGAACAGGACACCCAGTGCGCACACCACCATGACGATTGCGGTGCATGCGAACAGCACGGCTTCGCCGGTAGATGCCATCTCGGGCCATGTACCCAGTAGATTCATCGGACTTCCTCCTTTGCCACCACGCGCGCGTTGGCAAGGCTCGGATCCTCAGGACGGTGTTCCTTCACCCAATCAATCTGGGACTGGGTGGCACCACTGACCGCACCGCGGTAGTAATCGCCATCGTTCAGCCCCTCGACCATCGGGTGAGGCGGAGCGAGCATTCCATCGGAAAGAGGAACAAGCAGATCCTGCTTTTCGTAAATATCATCTGCGCGAGTGTAGGTGGCGAGCTCGAAGTCATTGCTCATCGTCAGAGCACGAGTCGGGCAAGCTTCGATGCACATACCGCAGAAGATACAACGCAAGTAGTTGATCTGGTAGACGTTGCCGAAACGCTCGCCGGGGCTGTACTGCGCCTCGGGAGTATTCGATGCTGCTTCAACGAGGATAGCGTCAGCGGGGCATGCCCACGCGCAAAGCTCGCAGCCAATGCACTTTTCCAAACCATCTGCGTAGCGGTTCAGCTGGTGACGACCGTGGAAACGAGGCATGACGCGCGCGGGTTCGCGCGGGTACTGCTCGGTGACGGTCGGACGGAAGAAAGACGAGATGGTGACGCCGTAGCCGGCGATCGGAGCAAAGAATTCGCCGATCGGCCCCTTCGGGTCATGCTCGAAGCGCATTTCCTCATTCTTCGAATCGTTCTTCTTACTCATCGGTGTCCTCCTTCGAGGCAGTCGCCACGACCGGCGCACGGCCGGCGCGCGGGGACTCAACCGGACTCTGACCGGGAAGTGGCGGGATCGGGAAGCCATCAGCGAAGCCGGTGTATTCCATATCTGCAGGCTTGGGGGCCGGTTCAGGCTCGCCCTTATCCGTGACCCACATAATCAGCATGATGATTGCGAAGAGGATGACAATCGATACGCCAAGGACTGGCAGGGAAACCTCAACCCATTCGGTGATGCCACGAACGACGGCGACGGCAACCAGCCAGACCAGAGCGATCGGCATCAGCCACTTCCAGCCGAAGCTCATGAACTGGTCGTAACGGAAGCGGAGCAGCGTTGCACGGGTCCAGATGAGGAGGAACATGAAGAACCACATCTTGAGGAAGAACCAGAGCATACCGAACCAGCCGTCGTTGATGACCGGTACGTGCGACAGTGGCCACGGCGCGTGCCACCCACCGAAGAACATCGTGGTGGCAACCGCGGAAACGTTGAGCATGTTCACGTATTCGGATAGGTAGTACCAGCCGAACTTCATGGACGAGTATTCGGTCATGTGACCGGCGACGAGTTCACCTTCAGCTTCGGGGAGGTCGAAGGGCAGACGGTTGACTTCACCGGTAGCCGAGATGCAGTAGACAACGAACGCTGGGATCAGCGCAAATGCCCACCAGACCTGGCCTTGAGAAGCAACGATCTGCGAGGTCGACATCGTGCCCGACATGAGGAACACGGAAACAAGCGCCATACCCATTGCGAGTTCGTATGAAATCACCTGGGCGGACGAACGAACCGCACCGTAGAGCGGAAGCGTCGAACGGGTTGACCAACCGCCGAGGACAACGCCGTACAGGCCAAGCGAGGTGATTGCCAGGATGTAGAGCGTTGCGACCGGCATATCAGCCAGCTGAAGCGGGCTGGAGTGGCCGAACAGGTTAACGTTCGGACCCATCGGAATCACAGCAAAGACGCTGAACGCGCTGAATGCTGCGATGGCCGGAGCGATGAAGTACAAGAACTTATCGGCTCCGCGAGTCCACATGTCTTCCTTGAACAGAAGCTTGCCTGCATCCGCGATTGCCTGGAGCAAACCGAGCGGGCCGGCCACGTTCGGACCCGGACGGGTCTGCATGCGGCCGAGGCCACGACGCTCAACCCAGAGGGCAAGAAGAACGTTCAGGATCAGGTAAACGATGATGAAGACGGCCTTGATGAGCGTCAGCCACCATGTTTCCTGCGAGAAATCTGCTGCGGTGTAATCAGGCACCGCACTGAGCAAGAGTTTCACCGGGCCACCTCCCCAGTAGCGCTGAGAGCCACGAGGCAACCTGCGTCACCCAGCGACTGATGGACTGAAGAACCCTGCGAGCATTCGGGAACCCACACGACGTTGTCGGGAAGGTCCGCGATTTGCGCGGGCAATGTGATGGAACCGCGTTCAGTGGAAAGCGTCAGGGCTTCACCTGCATTCACGCCGGCACCTGTCAGCGTTGCCTGCGAAGCGAATGCGATCACGCGACGAGCAGAACCAGCGAGCCACGGCGCACCATCTTGCAGACGGCCGGCATCAAGCATCGGCTTGTGCGTTGCGAGAACTGCCTGACCAGCACCAACTGCTTGAGGAGCCTGCGGGGCAACCGGCATGAACTCGGCACGAGCGCCGTCCCAGGTACTGATGGCGTTGACCTCGTCGTATAGGTCGGTCAGCGTCAGAATGCCAAGATCCTCGCCAAATTCCTCGGCCAGCTTGACCAGAACATCGCGGTCGGTCAGCGAACGAGCGGAAACAGCCTGACCGTAGGGGCGCAGACGACCTTCCCAGTTGATCGACGTGCCGTTCTTTTCCAACTGTGGAGCAACCGGAAGAACAACGTCGGCCAGCTCGGTGATCTCAGAGGAACGAACCTCAAGGCTCACCAGGAACGGAACCGTTTCAAAAGCGCGAAGCGCAAGAGCCGGATCGGTGAAGTCGCGGTAGTCAACGCCACCGACGACCAGTGCCTGAACCGAGCCTTCGAGGGCACCTGCAAGCTGAGCGTCAGCATCCAGGCCCGCGCCCTTCGGATAGGACTTCCAGCCGAGTGAAGCCTGCGCGGCCTCGTCGCCCAGTTGACGACCGAAGGGCAACACGCCCGGTAGCAGGCCGGCTTCGACTGCGGCGCGATCACCGTTACGGCGAGGCACCCACTGCAAACGAGCACCCGTACGCTCAGCCAATTCGACAACCGCGGAAAGCAGGCCCGGGATGCGAGCTGCGCGCTCACCTACCAAGATGACGCCACCGTTCAGTGCGGCTGCAAGCTCTGCGTTCTGTTTGCCCTCAGCAATCGAAGCAACAACCTCAGGCTCGGTGCCAGGAGCGGCACGCAACAGAGTCGCGCTCATCTTCGCACTACCGTTCGTGGTGAACGGAGCAACCGTCGCAACCTTCACGCCACCCTTACGAACACCCTTGCGCAGGCGCAGGAAGATCGCGCCCGCTTCATCTTCAGGTTCGAGGCCGACCAGCAGGACTTGCCCCGCATTTTCAAGGTCGGTGTAGGTGACGCCAAGACCAGTACCAGCAACCTTCGAAGCCAAGAACGAGGTCTCTTCAGCGGAAATCGTGCGAACGCGAGCGTCGATCGAATCGGAGCCGATGACGGTGCGAGCGAACTTGCTCCATGCCCAGGCATCTTCGAAACTCAGGCGACCGCCGGGCAGGAAGCCCGTCTGATCCGCAGCTTCGAGACCCTTACGGACACGGTCAAGAGCATCCGACCACGAGGTCGGAACCAGTATGCCGTCTTCGCGAACCAGCGGGGTGACCAGGCGATCCTGCTTGTCCCACTCGAAAGCGAAGCGATCCTTATCGGTGATCCACTCTTCGTTGACCTCCGGATCGTTGCCGGCCATACGACGGACAACCTCACCGCGACGGATATCGACGCGGAGTGCAGAACCGGAAGCATCATGCTCGGCGACCGACGCGGTCGACACGAGGTCGAACGGGCGGGCGCGGAAGCGGTACGAGGAAGCGGTCAGTGCACCAACCGGGCAGATTTGAATGATGTTGCCCGAGAAGTAGGACGCAAACTGGCGACCGGTCTGATCAAGATCAGCTTCGGTCAGGTCACCAGAGTTTGCCGAACCAATGATGCCCGCATCACCGTAGGGACCGGAGATTCCGGCGTTACCCAGGTTCTTCGGCTTCGGGTTGTGGAAGTCCAGAGCAGTCGTGTCGAACGCGCCGATCTGTTCTGCCATGAAGTAGTGGTCGTCGGTCGGAGCCGTACCACCACCGCGACCCTGCAGGTCGATGAACACGTCGCCGGAGATTTCCTTACCGAAGCGCACGCAACGCTGGCAGAGAATACAACGATCGCGGTCGAGCAGGATTTGGCTGGTCAGACGCAACGGCTTGCGGTAGGTGCGCTTCGCATCGGCGAAACGGGACTTTGCGCGACCATCGGTCATTGCCTGGTTCTGCAGGGGGCACTCGCCACCCTTATCGCAGATCGGACAGTCCAGCGGGTGGTTGATCAGCAGGAACTCCATCACGCCATGCTGTGCCTTCTTGGCGACCTCGGATGTGAACTGAGTCTTGACGACCATTCCGGGAGTGACGGTCTGTGCGCATGACGGCTGAGGCTTCGGCATGAAACGAAGCTCGCCGGTGTTGCGATCGGGCATACCGACCTCGACCAAACACTGACGGCACGCAGCAACCGGTGCCAGAAGCGGATGGTCGCAGAAGCGCGGAATACGAATTCCGGCCTGCTCTGCTGCACGAATAACAAGCGTGCCCTGCGGGACGGCGACAGTGACATCATCAATGACGACATCAACCATGTTGGGAGCGTCGCTCATCGGACACCTCCTCTGGCGTAGATGGCGGATGCCTCGTAGGGGAAGAGCTCATTGGCCGGAGTAGTCAGACCGGCTTCGAACTCTTCGCGGAATCGCTGAATACCCGACTTGACCGGCGTTGCAGCAGCATCGCCAAGGGCGCAGAAGCTACGGCCGGCAATGTTGTTCGCGATCTCGCCCAGCAGGTCAACGTCTCCGGGAAGCCCCTGGCCCTTTTCGAGGCGGTACATGATCTGCTTGAGCCAGTACGTACCTTCACGGCAGGGCGTGCACTTACCGCAGGATTCGTGCTGGTAGAACTCGATCCAGCGAGTGACCACGCGAACCACCGACACGGTCTCGTCAAAGACCTGCAGGGCTCGGGTACCGAGCATCGAACCTGCAGCGCCGACCGACTCGTAGTCGAGCGGGGTATCAAGTTCAGCTTCGGTGAAGATCGGGGTGGAGGAGCCACCGGGAGTCCAGAACTTCAGCTGATGACCATCACGGATACCGCCGGCCATCTCGATCAGTTCACGCATCGTGATACCGAACGGAGCCTCGAACTGACCCGGATTGTTCACGTGGCCGGAAACGGAGAAGATGCCGTGCCCCTTCGACTTTTCCGTGCCCATCGATGCGTACCATTCCGGCGAATTGCGGAAGACACCAACGACCTGAGAGATCGACTCAACGTTGTTCACAACGGTCGGGCGGGCGTACAGACCTGCGACTGCCGGGAACGGTGGCTTCAAACGCGGGTGGCCACGACGGCCCTCGAGCGAATCGAGGAGCGCTGTTTCCTCACCGCAAATATAGGCGCCAGCACCAGCGTGAGCGGTGATCTTCAGATCGCCGAGCAGACCGGCATCGGTTGCCTCTTTAATAGCGTTCAGCAGACGACGGTATACGTGGACGACCTCACCACGCAGGTAAACGAACGCGTGCCTGCAGTTGATGGCGCGACTGGTAATCGCGATGCCTTCAACCAGAACATGCGGGTTCGCCATGATGGTCGGGATGTCCTTGCACGTACCCGGCTCGGACTCGTCAGCGTTGACAACGAGGTAGCGAGGCTTGCCGTCATCTGGTGGAAGGAAAGACCACTTGAGGCCCGTCGGGAAGCCTGCGCCACCACGACCGCGAAGACCGGAGTCCTTCACGATCTGGACGATGTCGCCCGCTTCAAGAGTGTTGGCCTTCTTCAGACCCTCGTAGCCACCGCGCTTCAGGTACGAAGCGAGAGTCCACGACTGGTCTTCACCCCAACCGTTCGTAACGATCGGCGTGAGGGGCCCAGGAGCTACAAATGTTGTCATGCCTGTTCGCCTCCCTGCTCACCTTCGGTGCCAGCAACAGCAACCGGCTCGGTCCACCCATTTTCCGCGGCGAGCTTGCAACCCAGCAGGGACGGCTCACCGGCGGACGGACCTTCGTTTTCATGGCCATCAAGGAAGCCTGCGAGTGTGTGCTCAACTTCCTTGAAGGTCGGGGCAACCGCAGCGCCACGCGTCGGGTGGACGGGGCGACCAGCTTCGAGGTCATCGACCAGAGCAAGTGCCGATTCGGGCGTCTGATTGTCGAAGAACTCCCAGTTGACCATGACAACCGGCGCATAATCGCAGGCCGCGTTGCATTCGATGCGCTCAAGGGTGATGCGACCAGATTCGTTGGTTTCGTCGCTTCCCACACCAACGTGCTCAGAAACAGCATCCCAAATCGCGTCGCCACCCATAACTGCGCAGAGCGCGTTCGTGCACACACCAACCAAGTAGTCACCGTTGGGGTGACGCTTGTACTGCGTGTAGAACGTTGCAACGGCACTGACCTCTGGACGCGACAAGCCCAGAATGTCGGCGACCAGGGCGATACCGTCGGGGCTGACGTAGCCGTCTTCGGACTGCACCAGGTGCAGCATCGGAAGAAGAGCCGAACGTGCGTGCCCTGTCGGGTAACGGCCAATAATTTCTGCGGATTCAGCCCTCAGGCGGGCTTCAACTTCCTGCGTGTAGCTCATCGGTCAACGCCTCCCAGCACCGGGTCGATGGCAGCAAGTGCAACGACGACGTCGGCCAGCTGGCCACCTTCGGTCATCATTGCCATGGCTTGAAGGTTTGCGAACGAGGGGTCACGGAAGTGGGCGCGGAACGGGCGGGTGCCCCCGTCAGAAACGAGGTGAACACCGATGATGCCCTTTGCGTGCTCAACCTGCTGGTACACCTGACCAGCGGGGACCTTGAAACCTTCGGTCACAAGCTTGAAGTGGTGGATCAGGGATTCCATCGAGGAGCCCATGATCTCGGAGATGTGCTGCAACGAGTTGCCCTGACCGTCGGTTGCCACCGACAGCTGTGCGGGCCACGCAATCGCCGGATCCGCGACCATCACGGGAGCACCTTCGCACTTCTCAAGACGATCGAGGACCTGGTAGATGATGCGCAGAGACTCGTAGCACTCGTCGAAACGAACCATGACACGGTTGTAGACGTCTGACTTGTCGCGCGTCGGAATGTCGAACTCGAACTGTTCGTAACCACAGTAGGGCTGGGACTTACGAAGGTCGAGTGGCAAGCCAGCGGCGCGGACGCCCGGGCCGGTCGTGCCAAGAGCCATCAGAGCGGACAGTGGCATGACGGCCACGTCGCACAGACGCTTCTTGAAGATCGGGTTCTGCTTCGTCAGGTCTTCGAGCTCGCCGATATCGCGACGAGCCTTCGGAAGAAGCTCACGGATGTAGTCAACGGTGCCTTCGCCAATGTCCTGTGCGACACCACCGGGGCGGATGTACGCATTGTTCATACGCAGGCCGGTGATGCGTTCAAAGATGCGGAGGATCTCTTCACGACCGCGGAATGCGATCGTCATGATCGTCGTTGCACCCATTTCGTTACCGGTCGAACCGATAGCGACGAGATGCGAGGCAATGCGGCAGAGCTCCATCATCATGATGCGAATCAGGTTCGCGCGCTCCGGAATGTCATCCGTGATGCCCAGGAGCTTTTCAACGCCGAGGCAGTAGACGGCTTCCTGGAAGATCGGGGCAACGTAGTCCATACGGGTACAGAGCGTCACGCCCTGCGTCCACGTACGGTATTCCATCGTCTTCTCAATGCCGGTATGAAGGTAGCCGGTGTCAACGCGGGTTTCGCGAACAGTTTCACCGTCGAGTTCGAGGATCAGACGCAGAACGCCATGGGTTGCCGGGTGAACCGGGCCAAGGTTAACGACGATGCGCTCGGAGGAAATCTTTTCGATTTCGTTCAGAACGTCCTTCCAGTCGCCACCCTGAGTCATGACCTCGGGAACTTCGTCCATATTCAGCGGGGCTGAAGAAGCCGCCGCGTGGAAGTGTGGTGTGCTCATCAGTTGTATGACCTCCGCGTGTCTGCAGGCGGAACTGTTGCGCCCTTGTATTCAACGGGGACGCCACCAAGCGGGTAATCCTTGCGCTGGGGGTGTCCTACCCAGTCGTCAGGCAGTGCGGTACGAGTCAGCGACGGGTGACCGTCGAAGATGATGCCGATGAGATCCCAGGTTTCACGTTCCTGCCAGTCGTTTGCCGGGTAGACAGAAACGATGGAGGGAATGTGCGGGTCACCATCGGGGCACGTGACCTCAAGACGAATGTTGCGGTTGTAGGTGATCGACATCAGCGGGTAGATCGCGTGGAGTTCGCGACCCTCGTCTGACGGGTAGTGAACACCGTTCGTGCCAAGGCAGAGCTCGAAACGAAGATCTGCATCGTCACGCAGGTACTTTGCAACGCGAGCAATATGATCGCGGACGATGAAGATTGTCAGTTCACCGCGGTCGACAACAACCTTTTCGATGACCTCTTCAACCTTCAGACCGTCGGCTTCGATCAGTTCTTCAAGAATGTCGACTGTGTTGTCGAACCAGCCACCGTAGGGGCGTGGCGTTTCACCGGGAAGGAAAGATTCCTTCACCAGGCCGGAAAATCCGGTCGTATCGGGGAACATGCCTTCGCGACGCGTCATCAGTTCGGGTGCACCGAACGCACGCTGTGGGGCTTTGGCTACGACTTGGGAGTCGTCCGGGGTGACGATTTCGTCACTCATGCGAGGAGTCCCTTCATCTGGTGGGTGGGCGTTGCAGCGAGAGCTGCCTGTTCAGCCTTGCGGGCAATTTCCTGACGGTGAACGCCGAGCGGTTCCTTACCAATCTGCTCACGCAGTGTCAGAACCGCGTGAATCAGGGCCTCGGGACGGGGCGGGCACCCAGGCAGGTAGACGTCGACGGGAACGATGTGATCGCATCCCTGAACGACGGCGTAGTTGTTGAACATGCCGCCCGATGATGCGCATGCACCCATCGAAATAACCCATTTGGGTTCCGGCATAGAGTCGTAGACACGACGAATAACGGGAGCCATCTTGTGGCTGACACGACCTGAAACGATCATCATGTCCGAGTGACGCGGCGATGCGCGGAAAACTTCCAGACCGAAGCGGGACATATCGAATCGAGGTGTGCCGGCTGCCATCATTTCAATAGCACAACATGCCAGACCCATGGTGACCGGCCATTGGCTGTACTTGCGTGCAAGGCCGAGAACCTTCTCGATGCTTGTCAGCGCAACGCCAGCGGGCAGGCTTTCTTCAAGACCCATTTATCTGCTCCTGTCCCTCAGTAATCCAGGCCACCGCGTCGCCACTCGTACACGTATGGCACGGTGATGAGCGCGATGAACGTCAGCATTGCAATAAGCCCGAACAGGCCGAGCTGGCTGAAGCTCACTGCCCACGGGTACATGAAGACGACTTCAATGTCGAAGATGATGAACGTCATGGCGACCAGGTAGTAACGAACCGGGAAGCGACCTTCGTGAAGGTGCCCCGAGGTCGGTTCAATGCCACATTCGTAGTTGTCAGCTTTGGTCTTAGACTTCTTCGTCGGGCCGAGAATCGCCGATGCGCCAAGGCCACCAAGTGCCAGCACGAGTGCAGCCGCAGCCATAATCAGCAACGGAAAATAGGGATTCGTCATCGTTCCTCCCGGGGTTGAAAGAAGTGAAGGGCGTTCATACGGACGGCACCATCTTTGTCAACATTGTGATGAGGCGGTCATCAAAGTCGCCGCCCTTACGTTCATAGCCGTCAGAAAGTAGCTTGTGAACGAAAGTCATAAGTCGCGGAATTGGCAGACCCCTGTTGGTGCAGAGCTGCATGATTCGCGGATTTTCAATGAGAGCCACGAAGACTCGGCCCAGCTGGTAGTAGCCACCGTATTCTTCGCGGAGAAGTTCGGGATATTCGCTCATGGCGCGGTCGATGCCTGCCGACGTGGTGCGCGAGAAGGCTTGGGCGATGCACGAGGCAGCGAAGCGACCCGCCTTCAGAGCCGGTGCGATACCTTCGCCATTAAACGGAGACACCATGCCACCTGCGTCACCAACGAGTACGAGGCCCGACACGTAGTGTGGCTTGCGATTGAAGCTCATCGGGAGGGCAGCTGAGCGGAGCGGGCCGATCTGATTTTCAGGGGTGAATCCCCATTCCTCAGGCACGTTCGCGATCCACTGTTCGAAGACCTTCTTGTAGGGAAGCTGCGTCGCATTGGCTGTAGAGGCAACAGAGCCCAAACCAACGTTGACGATTCCGTCGCCCATGGGAAAGACCCAGCCGTAACCGGGAAGCAGGTCCGATTGCCCGGGCACGCCCGACCAGAGTTCCAGCTGGGATTCCATGTAGTCTTCGTTGCCACGAGGCGACTTGAAGTAGGCGCGCGCCGCAACACCCATGGGGCGCTTGATCGCCTTTTCGATGCCGAGAGAGGTAGCGAGCCTGGCAGAAACACCACCGCAGTCGACAACCATCTTGGCGCGCATTTCCAAGGCCTCGGCATCTTTACCGCGCCCCTTCTTTGCCTTCACACCGCACACGCGACCCATTGGACTGGTCAGTGCGCCGGTGACGGTAATTCCCTCCATCAGACGGGCGCCCGCATGCACTGCATGCTGGATCAGATCGTGGTCCAGCTGCATGCGTGCGCGCGTCATCCCATAGCCCGGAAGCGACTTCTGATCAGGCCAGTCAAGGGAAATCGTGTGTCCTCCGCCGACGACGGTCAGCCCTCGGTTTCGGTTCCACGTGGAGATGTCCATGCCCATCGCGATCAATTCGTGGACGGCCGCGGGAGTCAGGCCGTCACCGCAAATCTTGTCGCGCGGAAACTCTGCTTTTTCAAGGACGAGGACGTCAATCCCTAGCTTTGCCAGGTGATATGCGGTGGAGGAACCCGCAGGTCCGGCACCGACGATAATGACGTCGGCATCCGTTACGCCAGTAAGGTCATTGACCACTGGTAGCCCTCCCAAAAAAGTGAGCGCAGCTGTACGGGCTGCGCAGATGTGCAAGTCGGAGCGGTGTGCACTGCACCGCGATCCGAATTGAAAGCGTAGCCTGTTGCGCCAACGAGTGCGCCCGTTCTTCAAGAAAGGCGGATTTTCGGGAAAAGTGAAATGCGAGCGTTAACAAAGATGCATTCAATTCGGAAAAAGAAGACGTACCTAATTCGGTACGCCTTCCTCCTCATTGATCTGTGGTGCCCTTAGGACAACGGCTTCACAGCTCGGTGCAGTGCCGCGATTCCGCCAGTAAGGTTTCGATACTGGACATCGGCCCAGCCGTTCGCGGCGATCATTCGAGCAACATCTTGCTGATCCGGCCAATCACGAATCGACTCGATCAGATAGTCATAGGCGACATCATTCGACGACATTACTTTCGCCATCACCGGCATCACGGTGGACTGGTAGAAGTTGTAGAGCCTACGGAAAACCGCGTTCGGCGGGGTTGAAAACTCGCAGACAACCAGGCGGCCTCGTGGACGAACAACTCGCGCCATCTCACGTAGCGCGCGAGCCGGATCTGGGATATTACGCAGCCCCCACGAAATCGTCACCGCATCAAAGGACCCATCTTCGAACTGCAGGTCAAGCGCATTACCCTGGACGAACTCAATGTCGGGGTGACGCTGGCGACCAACCTCGATCATGCCTTCGGACAGGTCGCAAGCCACAACCTCCGCCCCGCCCTTCGCCAAGGCTGCCGACGAAGCGCCCGTGCCCGCAGCAAGGTCAAGGATCCTCTCCCCCGGTGCCGGCTTCACCGCGTTGCGCAACGCGACCATCCACACGTGATCCATACCGCCTGTCATCAGCGCATCCATAAGGTCATAGCGCTCGGCAACACGGTCGAACATCGATGCGACGTCGGTGGTTGATTTCGTGAGGTCAGCGCGCAGTGCGCCCGAAGGTTCATTCTCCATACCCCTATCTTCCCACGTCGGCCCCTCGTGTCATACCTGCACCCATATCGCACTGCTCGTTCACACTTCGCGCATCCCCGCTCCCGCGCCCACATCGCACTGCCCGTTCACACTTCGCGCATCCCCGCGCCCGTCCTCACCAGTAAGACGCCCGCATTGGTTCACCCTCACACCCACACCCAGGTGAGGCGCACACACCCCAGCAAAGTCGCACGGGTAAGATTGACCCATGCCCACCGAGCTTTCCGTTCCCACTTTGCGTGTGCGTGCAGCCTCACTTCAAGGCACCCGCTGGGAAAACACGCCGCTGCTTGAACTGATCCCCGACGGCGTTTCGCCTTTCGTGTGGTTCGGATGGCGTCAATCAATGGTCGGCTGGGGCACCGCCGCCGAATGGTCATCCAACACCCCGTCCGCTATTTCCGATTCGGCATCGTGGTGGGACCAGGTGCGCCGTGCCGCAATCGGCGAGGCCGACCACACTGGCCTCAGCCTTCCCCTTGCTTTTGGGTCCTACGGTTTCGCTTCCCCCTCTGTTTCATACCTGAGCATCCCCGAATTCGTGATCGTGGCGACCAACAAGGAACGCTGGGCTGTTTCAATGTCCTGCTCGGATACTGCTCGTGATCCACTTGAGGTGCTCGCCCAGCTCCGCCCCAGTTTTAAGGACAGCGAACTGACCGGGCCGGACGGCCTCGTGACCGATACCGGCAGGATGACGCAAGCCGAATGGGCGTCCAGCGTCAAAGAACTCGCGGGGCGCCTCCAGGCTGGGGATGCCGCGAAGGCCGTCATGGCGCGCGACATGCTCGTACGGGCTGAAACCGCGATTGACCAGCGGTATCTTCTTGCTCGACTCAATAGGCTCTACCCGCAGACCTGGCGTTTCGCCGTCCATGACCTTGTGGGCGCCACTCCTGAAATGCTCGCGTCCGTGCACGTTTCTCAGCTACGTTCGCGAGTCTTGGCTGGAACTGCGCCTGCCGGCCACACCGATGAATTGCTCGCATCCGCGAAGGATCGTCGCGAACACACTTTGGCGGTTGATTCCGTTGTTTCAGCGCTCGCTCCCCTCGCATCTGAAGTCAACGCACCCGATGACCCCTTCATTTTGGAGCTCCCGAACGTCGTCCACTTTGCTTCCGACATTCACGCCACTTTGGCAGATGCGAACCTGTTGGATGCAGTCGCCGCTTTACATCCGACCGCAGCAGTCTGCGGGACACCGCGCCTCGAGGCGCTTGAGCTGCTGAAAGTTCACGAGCAAACCGCGCGCGGACGCTATTCCGGACCAGTCGGTTGGATCGACGCCGACGGCGAGGGTGAATTCTGCATTGCCCTCCGCTGTGGCCTTGTTGAAGACGACGGGCATACACTGCGCATTTTTGCAGGTGGCGGAATTATGCCGGATTCTGATCCTGAGATTGAGCTTGCAGAAACGCGCCAGAAGATGGCGCCACTGCTGGAGGCACTCAGCTTGTGAGGGCATCTCTGGCCGGCTGACTTTGTCGCTTGGCGGGTAGAGCGTCGCGTCAGATGCAACTGGTGCCAGGGTCAGGATCGTGGCACGGCACCAACTACACCCAACGCGACACAAACACACAATTCAGGGCAAAAGTGTCGCGTCAGGTGCAGTTCGGAGCACAAAACCCGCCTCCTCACCGCACCAGCTACACCCAACGCGACAAATCCGAGCTTTTAGACACACATCTGTCGCACCAAGTGCAGTCGGCGCACTTGCAGCAGAAGAGAGACCCCTAGACCGCTCCAAAATCAACGGTTGATAGACAGTAAGACCCTGGCTTCTACAGGCACATAATGTGTCCGCAGAAGCCAGGGTCTTGTTCCGTCTGACAGACGCTTCAGCTACTGGTACAGCACGCTATACCGAATAACGCTCTGCCAGTCGATCAGTTGAACTCCTTGCGAGTACGTCGTTGGGACGCCACCATGGTGCCACCTGCAACAAGGAAAGCTAGCGACACGTACAAAGACAGCCCAATGTGCGCAGCACCCGTCTTCGCGACTTTTGCAGGCGATGGCGGCTTGACATCGATAACTGCAGGATCTTTCGTGACCTTCAAGGTGAGCTGAACTGCCGAGCTGTCAGTTCCCTCAAGGATCTTGTCGCGCCCGCCTTCCTTCTGGACAGAAACCCATTCCATCGAGAACGATGCCGAACGACTACCTTCAACTGTCGCCAACGCCTTCATGTATCCAGAAACCTCGCCACTCACGGTGATGTTCTGGTCAAGTGGCGCGGTGTCTGGCACCTTGAAGCCAGCCACTGTCAGAATCAAGCTCGACTTCGTGTCATCATGAATTGCTTGACGCAAAGCCTTGTACGTTGGGTAGTCGCCCTTAAGCTTCATCGAAAGAGTGACGACACCATCTGCATACGCCACATCCGAGATCTCAAAAGCATCCGTTCCGGTCAGGGCGTAGCTTGTCTTGTCCTTCGGCCAGACTGCTCGAAGTTCTTCAGGAACGCTAATGCGAGTCGTGAATTCACTCTCGATCTGCTTCACCATCACTCGATCGAAGTGCTCCGCGGGCACGTTGTTGCTCTTTTCGATCTCTTCCATCTTCTTCTGAATCACGCTGACATCAAGGTCGGCCGAGAAGTTCAATTCGCTTCCGCGCTTGGTCATGTGGATAGCTGAATTCTCGGTATCACCATTGACCAGAATGTCGGCGGGCAACAGCGCCTGCTCCGGAGTGATGACTGTGAAACGAATGGACTTGTCCGAAGCATCGGCCACAGCATCCCTGCCGTCAGGCCACTGTTCCGCACCCCAGGAGAAGTTGAATTCCTTAGCCGTTCCAGCTTCAGAGGTAGCTGTCGCTTCGAACGCGCCGGTGATTTCACCAAAGACCGTCAGTTGCTTACCAGCCGGAGCATCCGAATTAACCGTGACACCGGGGATAACCATCTTCATCCAGTGATCCTTCGCACCAGCATCCATAACAATCTTTTGCAGCTGTGCGTAGTTCGTGACGTCCTTATTCAGCGTCATCTTCACCGTAAGGGTTCGACCGTGAACTGATGTTTCCTCAACCTTGAAGCCTTCACCAAAGTCCCGAGCTTGTGGCGTGACTTCTGCCGGAAGCGAGAGCCCTTCCGGAATAGTGAAGGTTGCTTCGAAGGCAAAGTTGCGAATCTGAATCCCAAGTTTCTCGTAATTAGCGACCCCAGGATAAAGAGCCTCGATTGCCTTCATTTGTTCTTTAATAGGCTCAACATTCAGTGCGCCTACAAAGTCGAGCGATTCCCCACGACGCACTGGATACGCAGCATTATGCTGAGTTTCTTCACCAACCCGAATATCGGCGGGCAGAATCCCCTGATACGGCTTCACTACGACGATCGTGTACTCAATTGCCTTGACGTTGCTCGAGTTCGGATCCCCTGTCGAACCATCTTGCACCGCATTCCAAGCAAACTTGAAAAGCTTTGAGGTGCCACCGGGGCTTGTAGCAACTGCCGAGAATGAACCAGTAACCTTTCCACTTATCGTGAGCTTGTCACCATTGGCAACCTTGTCACCATCAATACCCAAACCATTAACCGTCAGCGTTAAACCGCCATCAGCCATCGGGGTAACAGATTCTACAGCCGCCTTGAGTTTGGCGTAATCCGTCATTCCCGCTTTCAGGCTCAGGGTCACGGTGATGTCGCGATCGTCAACCTTCACGTCCGTGACCTCGAAAGCATCACCCAAACCTGCCGGAGTCACCTGAGGAGACTCAGGGATAGTGACGCCCTCTGGCATGGTCAACGTTGCAGTGAACGTCGATGTCGGAGAAGTCAAAGCAATCTGTGAAAGCTTCGAGTTTTCGCTGTTAGCGCTTCGATCCATCATGACCGCAGAACGATCACTACCCGTAACCTCAGGGAACAACGATTCAATCACGTTCATCTGATCTTTGATGGAATCTGCGTTGATAACACCGGTCACGCTGAATGTGTCACCAACGCGAACAAATTGTTCCTTGGAGCTTTCGGCAGGGTTGACACCCCAGATATCTCCAGGGATTTCAGCATCGTTCTCGATCTTGTCAACCTTCGGATCTTCTTTCCATCCGAGGTAGAAGGTCATATCTTTCGTGATTTGTGGGTTATCGCCTGGTCTGGAGAACAGCCACGACTTCCGGTCCTTGAAGTTATATTTCTTTCCACCGGTGGGGGTTGTGTACCAATTCGTCGTGTCGCCGAGTATCCATCCGTTCTTCTGAGCCTTCTGATCCGGCACAAGCGTGTTGTAGTCGAGCGCACCAAGAAGAGAGCGGAACTCGTCGCCGTATTCTGCCTTCTTCTTCAGTACTGCGACGTCGCCACCGTTGGGATCGGTAATAACCGTGAACACGTCTGGATTCGTCTTGAAAACGGAATCATCGGAGAAGCGACCACCATTTGCAGAGAATGCAACCTGATACAGGTTGACGTCGTACTGCGCATACAAGTCGATGCTTGATGCACCCGTAATGGAAAGAGTCTCGCCCGGAGCAATCGGCTTGCCCTGCCCTGCAGGATCCGTCGTCCAATGTTTAAACGTCTTTCCTGGAACAGCAAATGTTGAATCTTGAGCGCTGATCGAGTCAAAGTCCAGAACAGTCGCTGACTGAGCCGAGGGAGCAACGGCACTGACGAAGTTCGTGCCACCGTTGTTGTTGTGGTAGATCACCGACGCTGCATTCCACTTAGCGTAAACCTCAAGGTTCGTATCCACGGCAGATGAAGCATCAAACTCGTGTTCCGCACCAGCGTCATCCCTGTAGAACCATCCAAGGAACTCGACTCCATTCGCGTCGGTCGGAGTACCGGGATCCACATTTCCAGCAATCATGTCGAGGGCATAACCGCGAATTGTGGTGGCAGTCTTGGACTGTTGTGACCCGTCTGCGAATGAGGCGTTGGAGTTGTTCAATACGTAGGTAACCTTGGCGCTTGGCACCCACACGTGTTTGAGACCATCATCTGAGGCACGCGCAACGTTATAGGTGTACCTGTCACCGTTAATGTTCTTCGGATTCAACACATTCGTTGAAGAATCAGCCAAGGTCAGCAGGCTCAGTCGCTCATTACCGTTCTCGGCACCGTTCGTCGGCGTAGTGACGTTATAGTTGTAGGTCGGATCGTAAGCGATCTTGAACGAGCCACCGGTTACAACGTACTGCGCAGGAGCGTTCGCACCACCATTATCGGCTGTTTTATCTACCGCAGCAGTGTTGACAACGCTGTTGCCAACAAACTTAATGAACTGGCCTTCTGGGTTGTTACGACCAGCTCCGAATAGTGGAATGTACCGCAGGTTTTCACCGACGAGAGTCGAGTTCGTAAACGTGGCGTTTGAATTCTCGTAGTTGATGTTGTAGCCACCTGCGGTGCTGTTTTTGAAGACCATCGTGGAGTCGGTGACTTCCATGGTTGAATGATCACCCTGAGAAATACGCGATCCGTCAGAAGTGAGCGTAGAGCCGTTGACGATTCGAAGCTGGCCGAAAATTGCCATCGTCTGCTTATATGCAGAAGAACCAATGGCTTTGTAGACATACAAGTCAGAGTTATTCAAATCGAGAGAATACGTGTCTTTTTCAGGGTTCAGGTAGTACCAGACTCCGCGCGTGGTGAGCGACGCATTATTCATCACAAGCGGAGCGTACTGCTCGCTCTTTTCGTCCTTCGCTTGCACATTCACCGTGCAGTTGTTAAAGCTAGAACCTTTCCCATAGGTGAAAGCTCGCCCAGTGCTCTCTAGGGCAGATACGGTCAGCGCTTCTCGCGACGAACCGTTGAATTTGCCTTTCAAGTTAAAAGCAATCGCGTTCCGATCAAGGATGTAGATACCATCATTGACTTCCGCGCCAGAAGCAATGTCGAGAGCAGTTGCAAAACCGCTCATCGTGAGCTTAGCGCCATGAGAGGCCCCCAGCTTCGCACCGGCAGAGAGAATGATGCCATTTTGGCCGTTTGAACCGGTAAAGGTGGCATCTGAGTACACGTCAAGGTGTGCACCACTTGGGATAGTAAGCGGAGTGCCGGTTGTAAAAGTGCCTGCGATATGCAAAGTTCCGCCGTCACCAAGTGCATTTAAACCAGCTTTCAGCGATGCAAGTGGCGCATCTGCAGAAGTGCCAGCATTATCATCACTGCCAGAATCAGCATTCACCCAGACGTCAGACAAAGACTTGGTAGCCGGCGCCATACGAGGAAGCCTCTGTGGCTGAGCTATCTTATTTGAATCGGAGGGGGAGGCTTGAGAAGGAAGCGATGACGAAGCGGTTGGTTCGCCAGAGCCAGTCGACTGCGTGTTTTCCGTTGGAGCATTCTCTGAATCGCTCGAATTTGAAGCCGAAACTCCCATTCCATTGTCCGATGCATCTGCCTGGGATGACGAATCAGTCGGTGCAGTCTGAGACGCAGGAGCCTGCACCTTAGAAACCGTACTCTCTGAGCCTTCTATCTGTTCAGTAGCCCATGCGCTTGCTGGTACGCCAATCAGGACTACCGAGGCAGAGACGGCGAGCGCAAGTAGGCGCCGGCATGTCCCCCTCGTCCACGGAGCTCGATGATTCTTCATCACTTACCTCTTATTCTTAGACACACGTTTGTTTTCAACGAGGAAAACTCCGGCTCACATATGCAGTGGGATGCTTACATTATCTTCCTCGTCATCAAGAAAGCACCAGCCCCGCACTCCCGCGAGATATGTCATACCTTTTTGGAGTAACTGTCCGTACCAAGCGCAAACCGAGACATGTGCATACACACAGGTGGGCCCACCCAAAGGGTAGGCCCACCAAGAGTTCGAATCAGCAGAGCTGTCAGGACGCCTTGCCGAGCGTGACGGTCACATCCCGCTTCTCACCATTGCGGACGTAAGTGATCGTTACTTCCTGACCACTCCGGTAGCGACGGATGTACCCGGTCAACTGCTTCGACGAGGACACCGACTCTCCATCAACGGCGGTGATCACGTCCCCTGCCTGCAACCCGGCCTGAGCAGCGGCACCGCCACGCGTCAGTTCCTCAACCGAGGCGCCCGCAACGTTAGAACCATCAACGGCAACAGCCTTCGTGGTCACCGAAACACCCAGGACCGCATGATCAACGGTGCCGGTTGCGATTAGCTGATCGGCCACGGAGGTCACCAAATCAACGGGGATAGCGAAGCCCAAGCCGATCGACCCGGCCTTGTCCGAGCTGGTATTCGACGCAATCGACGAGTTGATTCCGATCACCTTACCGGTCGCATCAAACAGCGGGCCACCGGAATTACCAGGGTTAATAGATGCATCAACTTGGATAGCGTTGGTGATCTGAGTATCCGTGGGGGACTGAGCCTGAGCCTGATTTTCTTCTTGTCCACCACCAAAACCGGGCAGTTGACCGAACGGATCGTTCGGGTCGACCTCTTGAGAGTTTTCTTTGCTTCTCGAAACTTCAACTGGCCTGTTCAGAGCGGAAATGATACCGGTGGTTGCAGTGTTTGACAGGCCCAGCGGAGCGCCCACGGCCATGACTTCCTGGCCGACAGCCAAGTCTGACGACGAACCGAAGGCAGCAACCGTCAGGTCGGAAGGAGCGTTTTCCAGGCGAATAACCGCAAGGTCAGTCGTCGGGTCAGTTCCGACGACTGTCGCGTTGTACAAGCGACCATCGCTGAGAGTCACCTGGATCGTCGCATCGGCACCGGTCGCACCTGAAACGACGTGGTAGTTCGTGACAATGTCGCCTTGAGCGTCGTAGATGACGCCGGATCCGACGCCGGAGGACGAACTGGAGCTCACTGAAATCGTGACAACCGCGGGTTGGACAGCGGCTGCAACCGCCTGCCAGTCAGGGTCTTCACCGCTGGTACTAACAGGCTGAACGGTTGACGCGCTTGTCTTCGTGTTTGCTGACGAATCGGTTTCGTTTGCCTTTCCATGGCCGGCATTCATCATCGCGAAGGCTCCCGACAGGGACACGGCAGCAGTAGCCGTCATGCCAAGGATCATTGCAAGCCAGCTAGGACCGCGACGCTTCGAACTCCGCCTTGCAATAGATACCGTCGGCGTATTTGTCGGTGCACTCAAAGGTGAGGTGTAGGGGTGAGTCTGCGTCGTCGGCCCATTCCCGCCCGCGTACGAGGCTCCTTGCGAACGCGATCCTGGCTGATTCGGCTGTTGAAAGCCTGCTGATTGAGTGGCCCCCGCACCCTGGTAAGCCTGAGAGCTCGACGGCTGGTAGGGCTGGCCGCTCGTTGCAGATTGGTAGGTGCCACCGGAGGTCACGCCGGAGTACGCAGAACCTGTTCCGTATGACCCCTGCTGTTGGGAGGGAGTCGAACCGGTCGCACTGGCCTGCTGAGCGGGTGAGGATGGACGCGCAAACCTTGCGTGAGGCAACGGCTCTGTCGGCCTAGTTGGAGACGACTCTGTCGGCGTGGTGGGACCTGAGACTTGAGCGGGACGCCCCGCCCAGCGGGAGAGCGGAGTCGATTCCGATGTCCTCGAAGCGCCCGTGCCACTGGCCTGCGTCTGGACACGTGGTGCTGGCTTAGCTGTGGGGGTGGTTTCTGTCTTCGTCGGTTCCGATGACAAGGCGCGCTGTTTACCATTGTTGGGTGAGTCGCTCATTGCGGATCCTTCATTAGCTAGCGTGTTAAAAACTGAGTGCTTCTTGGAAGCTGATGACATTAGTGTGCACCCGCTTCTTGCCGACTCACTGAATCTTTCCTGTGCGTTTCCTGTGGTGCTAAATCTGATCCGCCAGCTTCCTCACATCAGCAATTTGCACAGGTCGAGCGCATTTCACATGACAGATCCGGATCCCGTGTACGTCGGAATCAAGCTCGCGCATCACGTCTTGACGCGTCATACATTCCACATAATCCACGTCGTAGGCGTGAGCCAGGTGCTTAAGAGACTGCGGTTGAGCAGTCGCAAACCATCTCTCGAACGTCGGAGCGTTTTCTGGGCGCCCGTGTTCAAGGGTGGAGAAAATTGACCCGCCACCATCGTCAGCAACAAAGATCAACAAATCGGGGGCGGCCTCGTCCGCTGGGATAGCCAACGCGCCCACATCGTGGAAGAACGTCAGATCCCCCATCAGCGCAACAGTCGGCTCTTCGCGAACAAGTGCCAGACCAATCGCAGAAGCGATCGTGCCATCAATTCCCGCAAGGCCCCGGTGAGAAACAACGGAGCGCCCATGCCCATCACCGCCAACCAGGTCAAGTGCACGGATCGAGTGAGATGCTCCCACCATCAGCGGACGCGAATCGTAACTCCACACTAAGTCAGCAAGAACAAGCACTGACATCGGGGATTCATCAAGAATCGTGCGAATCTGCTGGGAGACTCTTCGGCCAGCTTCCTTCCACTGCTCCAGCCACACATCGTCCGTTGAAACCTGGCGTGGCGGAGCAAGCGATGCCACCACTTCACTGGCACACCCTTGAACATCAACCCACTCATCATGCGGGTCGACAACAATCAAGCGAATGTCACTGCGCCCAAGTAACGCAGACACGGGACGCGACAGGGTCGGACGACCGGTAACGATCACCTGTTGAATCTGATCTGCTAGGGGCGAGGCAAGGAGCACCTGCTGGTGAGCAATTCGATTCGGATCGCACGCAAGAACACTGGTCGGTTCAGCAAAAATCGGGATCTTCGCATAATTCGCCCAAGCTTCCCCACTCTGGTCATCACCATCGCCCGCCACGATCACAGTTCGCAGTGACGAATCAACGACGTCATCCCACGTCTGACCGAGACGACGAGGCCGGTAGATCGACGGCGATGACACCTTGGCAAGAGACAAAGGCTCAAGTGTCGCTGAACCTGACTGAGGTGTCAGCGGATCACGGAACGCAACATTGATGTGAACGGGACCTGCAACACCTGACGGTCTACCGCATGCGCGATGCACGGCTCGAGCTACTCGCGAGTCAACGCGCTGATCGGGCTTGGTATCCGCTGGCAAATCAAGGACAGTTGGAGCGTGCGGACCGAAAATGCCGTACTGAATCGTGGTTTGGGATGCTCCAACACCGCGCATTTCATCTGGACGATCCGCACTGAGAACGATCAGAGGCCGGTGAGCATGAGCGGCCTCGGCGACCGACGCATGTAACTCAGCCACTGCCCCGCCCGAAGTCGTCACAATCGCAACCGGCGACAGGTCCTCGACGTCGTGGCAGGTGGGCTCGCTTGCCCATCTCCTGGTCAAGCCGAGTGCGAGGAATCCAGCTGAGCGCTCATCAAGGCGAACATGGGCGCGGACAAGGTCGCCCCGCACTGCTGAGTCAAGAGCGTAAGCAAGGGGCGCGCTACGAGACCCAGGGCAGTACACGATGTCATTGACACCCGCAGCAATCAGCGCACCGACAATGCGCTGGGCAAGAACAATTGACTGGGATTCAGGCATGATGTCCTCCAGCGACAGATTCGAGATGCGCACACATGAGGTCAAGACGGTGAAGCCACCGGTCACGTATTTCAGCGTCAACGGGGCGGGCATCAACCAGACTCTGATCTGGTTCAACGTCACGCACCGGCAAAAACCCGTCAACAGGAAGCAGGCGTTGAGGGACAACGTCACAAGCCAAGAAGTGCGATGTCGCCAATCCGCACGCGCGTATCATTCCTGGCAGAAGCGAAGCGGCCCGCACACCGACGGCCAGGCCAACACTGGATTCCAAGGCGGACGAAACCACTAGGTCCAAGCCGGTTTGCTCACCAATCTGTAGGGCTCGTTCGATTCCACCAAGCGGAGCAATCTTAATGATCGCAACATCCGCGGCCTGAGCGCGCGCAACTGCTTGAGGATCATCCGCCCTGCGAATTGATTCGTCTGCAGCAATGGGCACATCAATTGAACGACGCAAGGTTGCCAAATCTTCGACCCTGGCACACGGCTGTTCTGCGTATTCAAGACCGCCCACTTGCATTGCTGCACGGTCTAGCTGAGGAACGGCTTTTCGCGCGTAGTCCACATCCCATGCGGCATTCACATCGACTCGAATACGACCGCGTTCGGCTCCGACCGTATCAACAAGCGCCTGAGCAACGGCTTCGACTCGAGCAATATCTTCGCTCAGTTCAGTATTGGGATCCGCAACTTTCACCTTCGCCGTAGCGCAACCACCCGAACTGATGACTCTCTGGTAGGCATCGGATGCGCAAACAACCGGAATCGTGACATTCACGGGAACACGATCGTGCAGTGAAGTTCTGCGCGGTCCAGTCGCCACCGAATAGGCGCCAGCCAGCCAGGTTGAGGATTCAACCGGGTCATAATCCCAAAATGGCGACGCTTCTGCCCAGCCGGACGGCCCGTGTAATAGCAGTCCTTCCCTGCTGGTCACGCGCCTAAAACGCACGTTCATCGGCAGATGGTGAAGAAGCAGATCATCGACGCCATCAAGAACGCGACGAACATGGCTCGGCAAAGATGCCATATCAATGCGCGTCAATTCACCATGGGATTCGCTCATACTTCCATTGTGCCCGAATTGGCGTCTCAACAAACTGTGAGGACGCCCAGTTGTGGATTGTCGTTATTCACAGGCGATACCTATGGATAACTGGTTTCCACAAGGAGTCCCAGCCTCGTGCGCTTCACGGAAGGCAAGACGCTAGGCTGGTTGCATGAGCGCACTGCCTTTCATCTCCGATACTTTCGACCCTGCCCGTTGGCGCGAGGTCGAAGGATTCACGCTGACCGACATGACATACCACCGCGGTATTTCGCGTGGTGAAGCCGAAGACGGCCAGCCCAAGGGCGCCGACATGCCCGTCGTTCGAATTGCATTTGACCGCCCCGACATTCGAAACGCCTTCCGCCCCCACACCGTTGATGAGCTCTATCGCTGCCTCGACCACGCACGGATGACGGGCGATGTCGCTGCGGTGATCCTGACGGGCAATGGCCCCAGCTCCAAAGACGGTGGCTATTCCTTCTGTTCGGGCGGAGACCAACGCGTGCGAGGCAACGACGGCTATCGATACGAAGTGGACGGAGCCGACTCTCAAGCCGACACTGTAGTTCGTCGCGAGCAAGTAGATCCCGCTCAGGCTGGACGCCTGCATATTCTTGAAGTTCAGCGTTTGATTCGTACCATGCCGAAAGTTGTCATCGCGGCAGTTCCTGGGTGGGCTGCCGGTGGCGGGCATTCTCTGAACGTGGTCTGTGACCTGTCCGTCGCGTCGAAAGAGCATGCTGCGTTTATGCAGACTGACGCGAATGTGGGGTCCTTTGACGCCGGATACGGGTCAGCTCTACTGGCCCGCCAGGTCGGCGACAAAAGGGCACGCGAGATCTTCTTCCTCGCCGAGCGCTACGACGGCGATACTGCTGAAAAGTGGGGCGTTGTCAACGCGTCGGTTCCCCACGCGCAACTGGAGGAACGCGCGCTCGAGTGGGCTGGCACAATCGCTACCAAGAGTCCACAGGCAGTCCGCATGCTCAAGTTCGCATTCAATTTGGCAGATGATGGAATGGCAGGCCAGCAGGTGTTCGCGGGCGAGGCCACTCGCATGGCGTATATGACTGCGGAAGCACAAGAGGGACGCGATGCATTCTTAGAGCATCGTCAGCCCGATTGGAGCGGGCACCCGTACTACTTCTAAACCGAGGAAGCCAGAACGCAGTGAAGGCTCAGCGGCATACAACCGCTGAGCCTTCACTATACAAACGTGTGGACAAACCTTGGTAAAAGCCTGTAGCGGGCCCCCAGTAAAAGCCTGGGCATACCTCAGTAGTGAGAAACCACCGTGGTGCCGTAGTCGGACCAGTCGTAGATGAACTTGGCCGCTTCAACTGGCATGTTCACACAACCGTGCGAGCCACCGGGGCCAGACCAACCGAAGGATGAACGCCATGGTGCACCGTGGAACGCGTAGCTACCGGTGAAGTAGGTAACCCACGGGACGTTCGGAGTTTCGTACTTGGAACCGTCAACGTTTTCGCCACGCATTGTCTGCTTCGCGTACTTCAAGTAGACGTGGTAGGTGCCGGTGACAGTCGGGGTCGCGGGGGCGCCGGGAACCATGTAGTAGGGGCCGCCAACGACCGTACCACCCTCATATGCAATAACGGTGCTTTCGCTGAGGTTGAGGTCGATCCACTTTTCACCGTCGGCCGCCTGGTAGACCAGGTTTTCTGCGCCTTCAGCGACCTGACGGCTCTCGTAGGTGGGTTGAACCTCGTCATAGGTAAATTCAGCACTGTACGCGGTCCGGGCGTTGACAGATTCAACCAGTGCCTGAGCGATCGCATCGACATTGTTGACATTCTTGCCAGGCTGGCCTTCCTTGAAGACAGTCAGAACCTGACCCGCAGAGTTCACATTGTTCACGCCGTTCACAACGGCGATGTTTGATGCTTCAGCGGTTGCCTGAACCCACGCGGTGGCCTTTTCAAGGTTGACCGAAGGAGCCTTCAGCGAGCCGTCTTCGTTTGTGGTGACTTCAATCCACGATGCTTTTTCTGCCGGTGTCGCGGTCACGGTTTCTGTTCCAGTGTTGATCGAAACGTCAACGGCGACCAGAGCATTTGCTTCAGTGGCTTTCTCGGCAGCGTCTTCAGTTGTCACCTTAGGCTCACGCTGAACCGGAGAAAGAGTAACAGATCCGGAGGTCAGTGTACTCGCCTGCGTCAGCACGCCGTCCTTCACAGTCTTTGTATCGATCAGCGCACCCGCAACAGCTTCGGTGCCTTCGAAAGTTACACCGTCGCCGCCAAGGACAACCGTGCCTTCCTGCGCGACAGTGCCGGTCGATTCAGCTAGTGTGGTCGCAAACTCGGACAGGATCACGTCGTCGGTGACCAGAACCGGAGCAACGTCCTTCTTGACGAACAGAGCCTTCATTTCAGTGAAGAAATTCTTGTTGCCTTCAAACGCTTCGTCGACGGTCTTGTCAACGTCAACAGTAACGCCAGCATCGGCAAGAGTCGTCTGCGAGGTCGCACCATCAACGTCGAACGTCACGATGGTGTCCTCAACTCGCTGTGCGATGGACTCTTTGACCTGGTCGCGCGTCATCCACGTAACGGAAACACCAGCGATCTTGATTCCAGGTAGAGCCTTGTGAGCGAAATACGCGGCATATGCGCCGGAGGCACCCAGGGCGACAAGAACAGCCACAACGATACCTGCGACCGTCCACTTCATCTTGGAATTCAGCGTGTTCAACATCGGCTCAACCTTATCGGTTGTACATTTTTCAAGCGACTTGAGTCCCACAAGGATGACTGGGAAATCTGCCACAAATTCCACGACCATTCTTGGCTTAATTTAGCGCTTTTTATACGTGCAACCTAGGCTGTACGCAGTACAGAACAGACGCATTCTAGGGGGATCCACATTGACAACTCGAACGCTGGTCGTACCTGGAGGAACCTCAATCGGAGCTGTCGCTCTTGCACATGCGGCTCTTCACAAGCTGGTGGAACTTTACGAAGAACGCCAAGCTGACCCGAATCACCCCGCACCTCACACGGTGGTTGTGATGCGTGATCCGAAGGATGTTCCGCCATCAACTCTGCGCGGGGCCTCGGCAACCGTCGAAGAGGCGTTTCCAGCCGAGCGTTTCCCCTCGCTCTATCCGGCGATCACCGAGCCTGATTTCTTTAGCGGTGTCGACCTGGTCATTCCCACGTCCGGTTCGTCCGCAGGCACACCTCATCTTGTGGGCTTGTCGATCGATGCGTTGATCGCGTCCGCGCGTGCAACGCACGAAGCCCTTTCCGGGCCGGGAAAATGGATTCTAGCATTGCCGGCCCACCACATTGCCGGAGCGATGGTTTTGCTTCGCGCGGCCGTTGCCGAAACGAATCCGCAAATCGTTGATACGTCTGCGGGCTTCGATCCGCGAGCGCTTCTTCCTGCGATCGCTGGGGCTACGGCCGAGGACGGAGTTCCTGGTTATCTGTCGTTGGTTCCGACTCAGTTGGCCTCGTGCTTGGCTGACGATCAAGTGATCGAGGCTCTTTCAGGGCTTTCTGCGATTTTGGTTGGTGGCGCGCACACGCGTTCGGATCTGCTGGATGTGGCACGAGGCCGTGGTCTGAATATCGTCACGACGTATGGGATGACGGAAACGTGCGGAGGGTGCATCTATAACGGGGTGCCTCAGCCCGGTGTTGAGGTGCGAACTGTTGAGCATGATTCTCAGGCGCGGATCGCTCTTTCAGGCCCGATGCTGATGACTCGTTATGTGGACGGGGATTCCCCTCTTTTTGTTGAAGGAGGCACAACCTGGATGCTGACGGGCGATATCGGTGTGATCACGAGTGAGTCAACCGTGAAAATTCAGGGGCGCGCGGATGATGTCATTGTTTCCGGTGGTCTTTCTGTTGCTCCTGCCCCGGTCTTAGAAGCTGTTCTATCTTGCGATGAGGTAGCTGACGCATGGGTGACGTCGACTCCTGACGATAAGTGGGGCGAGTTAATCACGACGCTGGTTGTCCCGAAGAATCCTATTTCATCTGCGGACGAAGTCGATCAGTTTGCTCGGCATCTGCGTTCTGACGTGGGCGAGGTCTTGGGGCGCGTGTACGCTCCTCGCCGTGTTGTTGTGACCGGTGTTCTCCCCTACCTGTCGGAGATGAAGATCGATCGCATGGCGGCCACGAAACTGTTGAAGGATGCTGAAGACACGGTCTTTGACTGGCGTCGTTAAGGCGCGCTTCTTGGCTTTTGTGCCTGACATGCAACCGAAGCAGAATGCTGTTTTCATCTTAGACAGCGTATTCTCGTGAAGCACGCTTGCGACAAACGCTCGTGAGCCCGTCACTTTTTCAGACAATGGAAAGCAGGTACTGCCACTCATGGCAACGTTGAACGACTGGATCGAAGGGGCGCGTCTTCGCACTCTGCCTGCTGCTATTGCTCCCGTGATGGTCGGTACCGCGTCAGCAATCCACATGGGTGCCGTTGCGCCAGTGCGCGCCGTTCTTGCTCTTGTCGTTGCCTTGGCGTTGCAGATCGGCGCAAACTATTCGAATGATTATTCGGACGGTATTCGAGGCACCGACGATTTCCGCCTGGGGCCTGCGCGCCTTACGGGTGGAAAGTTGACCGCTCCGAAGAATGTCCTGATTGCCGCGCTCACTTGTTTCGGGATTGCTGGTGTGGCCGGCTTAGCCCTGCTTGCTTTGTCTGGCGCATGGATTCTTCTGATCCCGGGCATTTTGGCCGTGCTTGCCACATGGTTCTACACGGGTGGCCGCACTCCCTACGGCTACATGGGGATCGGCTTGTCCGAGCTGTTCGTTTTCCTTTTCTTCGGTTTGATGGCGTGCGTGGGCACCACGTGGACTCAGATCCCTCAGGCACCGGGCTGGCTTTGGATGCTCGCATCCACGCTGGGTTTCCTGTCAGTCGCACTGCTGATGGCGAATAACATCCGCGATATTCCAACGGATCGCAAATCCGGTAAACGCACTCTTGCTGTTCGCCTGGGTGATACAACGTCGCGCAATATATTCACCGCCTGCTTTACTCTGTCCGTGATGAGCCTTGCAGTATTGCTGTTCACCCTCACCTATTCGTGGCCACTGATTCTTGTTGCCCTCATCATCACCGGATTCATGACTGCTCTCGCAGTTCTCCCGATCGTGCGTGGAGAAACTGGCGCCCGTTTGATTCCTGTTTTGCGCAACACCGGCCTGTACACGCTCGCCTGGGCGATCGAGGTCAGCGCTTTCCTGCTCCTCGCCTGATCCCCTAGCCACTCAGCTCGGACTTTCAGCCTGAGCCTCGTACACGATGGCGAGATTGAGCACCCCGCGCATTTCGCTCGCATCCGTTGACCGCGAAGCCCTCCCCGCGAAGCCCTCGCTGCGACGCTTCAACGCTCCTTGGATAGACTGGCGCAATGGTACGCATTCTTGGCATCGTCATTTGGGCCGCGGTCACGATTTACGCGATCACGGATTGGCTTCGCACGCCCGAAGATCAAGTGCCGGCGAAGTTGCCAAAGAACATCTGGCTACTGCTGATAATCCTGACGATCCCGTCGTTGTCGATCGGGTCGATCGCGTGGATCGCCTTGCGTTTCGTCGCCAAAGCGGAAGCCGGCGAGGCTCCCATCAGCTTCTCCGTCACCCGCCTCCCCTCGGAGAAACAAACGCCCGCACCCCTTGCTCCCGATGACGATCCGGAGTTTCTTTTCCGGCTCGAGCGCGACATTCAACGCCAACGCAAGAAGGCCAGCAAGGAAAGCGCGAACGCGTCTAACGATTCCGCTCCCGATTCACCATCCGCATTCGAAGAGGGCTCGGGTGCGTCAGATACGTCCGCGAACCATGACGACGAGACCACAAACCGCAACGACCCCCCGGCTTGATCGGGTCGGCGCGATAAAGACTCAGCGTTTGAGGGCCGCTTCGGAATCCCCGGGAGTCATATCGTGTGCGTGAACAAGCAAGTCAGCGCTTGGCTCAACGTAGTCAATATCGACCAGTGTGCCGTCATCGAAAATAAACGTCGTGATCGACGCTAGGGAACAGTGCCTCGACCATGGGGCGTGTGCCAGCATCTGCTTGCGAGCAAAACGCGTGAGCAACGTAATCGGACTCTGGTGCGAAACAACAAGGGCCTCGTGACCATAGGCGCGTTTCAACGCGCCTGACAGTGCGGCACTCATGCGCGACGCAATCTGCGCATACGGTTCGCCCCACGATGGCTCAAATGGATTGCGATAGTACTTCAGCACATTCGGCTTGATCAACACCCTGCGGTCAGCATTCACCGGCTGGCCTTCGAAGATATTTCCAGCTTCGATCAGGCGAAGATCCGAGTGAA
The DNA here is from genome assembly GCF_030216865.1 of Pauljensenia sp. UMB6358. Lineage (NCBI taxonomy): Bacteria > Bacillati > Actinomycetota > Actinomycetes > Actinomycetales > Actinomycetaceae > Pauljensenia > Pauljensenia sp. UMB6358. Next base: position 72,675 of record NZ_JASOMS010000005.1, read on the forward strand.
TAGGAAGCTCGTAGGCGCGAGCAGTCGGGGTCGCGGTCTGCTGCGCACGAAGAAGAGGCGACGCAATGACGGCCGTGATATCCGCGTCGGTTTCTTTCAGATAGTCGGCTCCACGCTGAGCCATCTGATGTCCGAGCTCCGTCAAACCAAAACCGGGAAGACGCCCATAGAGCAGGCCGTCTGGATTATCGACTTCGCCGTGGCGCATCACGTGGATCTTCGTTGTCGTCATGGGGTAAGTCTGACACGAATCATGTGAGTACGCGCAAAACGGGCTCCGACCAAAGCGGGCTCCACAGATAAAAGCGAAGGCCCGACCGAATCGGCCGGGCCTTGAAGCTCACTTCTTGTTGCGACGCTGGTGACGCGTCTTGCGCAGCAGCTTGCGGTGCTTCTTCTTTGCCATACGCTTGCGGCGCTTCTTGATGACGGAGCCCATGGGGTTCCTCCCTCTTGTTGAAACTAGCTCGCGGCAGAGGTTCCTACCGCCTGACGAATCATGCCCATTACAGGCATAGCGTTGCTATCTTACCCGTTAATGGCACTACTCACCGAAATGGAAGTCTCGGTGTGATCAGCAAGACCCGATTCGATGATCTGGCCAAGAGCTGCTTCCGGCACGCGGAAGCTCTTGCCGACGCGGATCGCAGGCAGGTCGCCAGAATGAATCAAACGGTAGACGGTCATTTTTGAGACGCGCATAATTTCCGCCACTTCAGCGACCGTTAGAAAACGGGGGGCGGAATGCGACACCATGAGAACTCCCAAAAATATCTTCGTGAGGCAGCCAGTGGCGCCGGTCCTTTTGCGCGCGTAGCCTCAGGGTCAATACTAATGCCTAAAGACAGGTTGTGGATAATTCTGGAAGAATGCGTTCAGATATCTTTACTTCGCAGTCGCGCGCCGGCGAAAACCAAGAGTTTCTTTGGTGATAGTGGGGTGGTAGCGTGGCAAGGAATCATGGAATGCCAAGCGATAGGGGGCGAGTGTTGTGTCGATAAGGCGAAAGCATTCCGCATCGTCTGAACGCTCGTCGCACTCCGATGACTTCGCCGCTACCCCTCTTGTGCAATACGCAGACCAGTCCCTGGCGACACACTCAGCGTCCACGCGCCCCTTGGCTCACGAAAAAGAAACCACTCGGATGGATAAGTTCCGTGCGTGGTTTGTTTCTCAGGCCCGCTATTCGCCGGCGCGTCTGGCTCTGGGCATTTTCGCTCTGATCATTGCGGTCATCACGGGGCTTCTCTGCTTACCTTTTGCGTCCGTGTCAACGCGTTCGGCATCGTTCGTTGACATTCTTTTCACCGCGGTTTCTGCCGTGTGTGTGACAGGTTTAACGACCGTTGATACAGCCACCCATTGGACAGTGTTCGGTCAGGTCGTCATTGCAATGGGCATCATGATCGGTGGCTTGGGCGTGATGACCCTGGCGTCGATCCTCGGTTTTGCCGTTTCACGTCACCTGGGTTTGACGCAAAGAATGCTGGCCGCCCAGGAAACAAAGTCCGACGGCCTCGGCCAAATCACGGGGCTGTTGAAGGCTGTTATCGCAACCTCACTTGTGGGCGAGTTGCTTCTTTTCCTGGTTTTCCTGCCACGTTTCCTGACCATGGGTGAAGGCGTTCTTCACTCGCTATGGGAAGCGCTTTTCATGGCGATCTCAGTGTTCAATAACGCGGGATTCGTGATTCTAGTTGGTGGGCTTGCTCCCCACGTTTCCGACTGGTGGATGCTGGCTCCGATTGCTTTAGGTACCTTCACCGGCGCCATTGGTTTCCCCGTCATCCAGGATCTTGCTCACCGTTGGCGCACCCCGCAAAAGTGGGCGCTCCACACGAAGCTGACCCTGTCGGTCTACGTGTCCTTGATCTTCATTGGCGCTGTCCTTTTCGCATTGACGGAGTGGACAAACCCGGAGACGCTGGGAGCCTTGCCTGTTCCCAGTCGTATCTTGAATGCGTTGTTATCCGGTGTGAATACACGTTCCTCGGGATTATCCGCGGTTGACGTTGGGGTGATGCGCCCGCAGACGCACTTCGTTCAAGACATCTTGATGATGATCGGTGGTGGCAGCGCATCGACGGCCGGTGGCGTGAAGGTGACGACTTTCGCCATCTTGGTACTCGCCGTTATCGCCGAGGCTCGAGGTGATCAGGACATCGAAACCTTTGGCCGTCGCATTGCTCCGTCGGTTGTCCGCCTTGCTGTTGCCGTCTCGCTGTTGGGGCTGGCAATGGTGGCCGTTTCCGTTGTTATTTTGCTGAGCCTGACGAACTATTCGCTGGACACGATTCTGTTCGAAACAATTTCTGCCTTCGCAACAGTTGGCTTGTCGACAGGCATTACGGCGACTTTGCCTCCACTAGCGAAGTATGTCTTGATCGCCCTGATGTTTGCCGGCCGAACGGGGTCGATGACGGTTGCTGCAGCTCTGGCTCTTCGTGAGCGTTCTCGCGTGATCCGCATGCCCGAGGAACGCCCAATTATCGGCTAACGTTGCCTGATCGGCCACCGGGAAAAAGAGGGCCACGAAGGTGCGGCCGGCCTCGTCGCTTGGTGCGAACGGCCACCTACCTGCCCGCCCACGCCGCGGCCTGTCTGCCCCATACCCATTGGAAACAAAAACAGGGCATAATTGCGCCATGGCATCAGATGACATCAAGGACCTTTCGTCCGGCACCCTGGCTATCGGATTGGGTCGTTTCGGATCGGCAGTTGCGGTCACACTCGACAAGCTGGGATACGAGATCCTGGCAGTGGAAAAGAACCCCGCTCGCGTTCAGGCGTTCGCAGGCAGGTTCCCACTGGTGGAGGCCGACGCAACGAGTATCGAGGCTCTTGAACAGCTAGGTGCTCGCGATTTCCGCGCTGCCGTGGTTGGCGTCGGCTCGTCCTTGGAAGCGTCCGTGCTCATCACAGCAAACTTGGTTGACATGGGGATGCCGTCGATTTGGGCGAAGGCAACCTCGCGTGAACACGGTCGAATCCTGCGTCGTATTGGCGCTCATCACGTCATCTATCCCGAGTTTGATGCCGGCCAGCGCACGGCTCACCTCGTTGGTGGTCGCATGATCGACTACATCGAGATGGAGAAGGACGGCTTCGCGATTATGAAGTTGCGTCCACCAAAGGAAGTGCACGGTTTTACGTTGGCCGATCTGGATCTACGAGGCCGGTATGGCGTGAATATGCTCGGCTTACTCAGGCCGGGAATGCCGTTCGAGTACGCCGATGCAACGACCCGCATTAATCCCGAAGACGTCATCATCGTATCGGGCGATGCGCGCCTTCTGGAGTACTTCGCGAACCGTCCATAAAGTCGCATCACTTCAGCGGGTTGCACCACGTCATGTGGAATTGCAATCGGGTTTCTACACGGTGGGCTGTAGCGTTGTCCTATGGCTAAGGAAAAGATCAGCTACCGATGCACCGACTGCGGGTGGACTTCACCCAAATGGGTCGGCCAGTGTCGCGAGTGCCAGGCGTGGGGAACAGTGGAAGAGGCCAGCGCGGGTGGCGCCATCGCTGGTGTTGCCACGCCGGTTGCACCCAGGGTTCTTGCCCGACCTATTGCTGACGTTGATTCTGCTCAAGCCCAGTCTCGTCCAACAGGGGTGGGGGAAGTCGACCGCGTCTTGGGTGGGGGCATTGTTCCCGGTGCGGTGATCCTTCTTGCCGGGGAACCGGGCGTTGGTAAATCAACACTTCTTTTAGACGTTGCCGCACGCGCCGCGCGGGATTCAGGGAAAAAGGGGCCGGTTCTTTACATCACGGGTGAAGAATCATCGTCGCAGGTGAAGGCTCGCGCAGAACGCATTGGAGCGATTCACAATGATCTTCTGCTCGCCGACGACAATTCTCTGCCGACCATTTTGGGGCACGTGGATGCGACTTCTCCTTCGCTTCTGGTGGTTGATTCGGTTCAGACAATTCAGTCTCCACAGGTTGATGGTGGCGCGGGTGGTGTCGCGCAGGTACGCGCTGTTGCCGCTGGGCTGATTCGCTTGGCTAAGGAACGAAACCTGCCGATTCTTCTGGTTGGTCACGTAACAAAAGACGGCGGGATCGCCGGCCCTCGCGTCCTTGAGCACCTTGTGGATGTGGTGTGTCAGTTTGAGGGCGAACGCCATTCACGCCTACGCCTATTGCGGGCAGTCAAGAACCGCTACGGACCAACTGACGAGGTCGGTTGTTTTGAACTGATCGATTCTGGGATCCGCGCTCTGCCGGATCCTTCCGGATTGTTCTTGTCACAGACGTCGCGTGATGTCCCAGGATCGTGCGCGACCGTGTCGCTTGAAGGCCGACGCCCCATGCCGATCGAGATTCAAGCTCTTCTTGCCCCTAGCGCGGGCGGATCTCCCCGGCGCACAACATCGGGCGTCGACCATTCGCGTGTTTCGATGATCTTGGCGGTGGCACAATCGCGATTGGGGCTCGATTCGTCTTCCTTAGACGTGTATGTCTCAACCGTTGGTGGAGCCAAGACAACTGAGCCCGCCATTGACCTTGCTACCGCCATTGCGATCATCTCGGCTTTTAAGGGCACTCCCCCACGGGAGTCACTCGTTGCGATGGGTGAAATCGGTTTAACCGGAGAAATCCGAGCATGCACCGGACTTGGGCGTCGCCTCACGGAAGCCACTCGCCTGGGGTTCACAACGGCGATCATTCCCGCACAGGGAAGCGAAGATTTGCCACCAATCGAGGGAATGACCGTGTTCACCGTCTCTGATCTTTCAACAGCCATTCGTGTTGGTCTCCCGTAAAATTTCAATAGATACTCGATAAAGGAAGGCCCGAGCGATGACAGACGATTCTGTAACTCTCCGTGAAGCCCTGCAGGCTGTTGCTCCAGGCACAGACCTCCGCGAGGGACTTGAACGCATTAAGCGTTCGCACACAGGGGCGTTGATCGTGCTCGGATACACGCCTGAAATTGAAGCCATGTGTTCGGGCGGCTTCGATCTCGATATTCCTTTCAGCGCCTCGCGTCTTCGCGAACTCTGCAAGATGGACGGCGCTGTCATCTTGGACAAAAACAACTGGCAGATCCGAAAGGCGAACGTCCAGTTACTTCCAGACCCGTCGATTCCGACGGAAGAATCCGGTATGCGCCACCGCACGGCTCAGCGTACCGCCCGCCAAACACACTTGCCTGTCCTGTCGCTCTCGGCGTCGATGCGCATGATTTCCATCTACGTTGGACCTCATCACCACTTGGTTGAAGAGCCTGAAGCTCTGCTGGCGCGCGCAAACCTGGCCGTCGACACATTAGACCGCTACTCGCAGCGTCTTGACGAGGTCCTCCAGACTCTGACCGTTCTTGAGATGCGCGATTCTGCGACCGTTCGCGATGTCGCAACCGTTATGCAGCGCATGGAAATGATCCGCAGGATCACATCCGAAATTAATGGTTATCTTGAAGAACTCGGTTCGGAAGGTCGACTACTTGCGCTGCAGCTTGATGATCTGATCCGAGGCTCTGCATCCGAACGTGCGCTGGTGATGCGCGATTACATTCGCGATCAAGCAAATGTTGCTTCGGTCGAAAAGCATCTGTCGGATATGCCCAGTGAAAAGCTCGTCGACCTGGCAGTAATCGCTAACGTTCTTGGCCTGTCCGTCTTTGAGGTCGCTGACCTCGACCGTGAGATTCAACCTCGTGGCATTCGTTCGTTGTCGTTGGTTCCGCATCTTCCGTGGAGCGTCATCAAAGCACTGACCACCCACTGGGATTCATTCGCATCTCTACGTGGAGCTTCCGTGGACGAACTCCAGAGCATCGAAGGAATCGGCCCCTACCGCGCACGCTTGATTCGTGACAGTTTGGAACACCAAGCCCAGGTTGCCGCAAACGGAATTGTCGGCTGGTAATTCTTCGAATTGAGCACTACTCCAAACTGCATAAGCCCTCTGGTGAAGTAACTGTTGAACCGACAGACTTTTCAGCTTCAGTTCATTCTGCGAGGTTTTCTCAGGCTTGACGATCCTGCTGAGCCCTACGCAGCAGGATCCGGTTCGGGGGCAATCACAACAAACGCACTCTTATCCGTTACCGAGCGAGCTCCCACATACAGCTGAGCGTTATAGGTTCCCGCAGCGGCAACCGGTGCCGAACTGGTTTCTTCACCCTCAGCAAGCTCAACGCATCCGCCTAAGTGATGACGCCCATCCCACGTGATACTGGTAGCCCATTCAAGGTCAGGGGTCAATACCAGCTTCGTCGCCGTCTCATCGAACGCAGAACACTGCGCTGAATCATAAATCAGCTGATCACCACTGGTGATCTTGAGTGAAACCTGCCCGAAGGTTGTCCAGCAGGAAATATTTCCCTCATTTTTCACGATAACACTGACTCCCTCGCCAGCGCCCTCATTCGTATCCGTCGTCGATGCCTGATACTTAATCGCGGCCGAAGTACAGCGAGGGATCGTCACCGAATCATCGGCAGCAATAATCCCATCCTTGGTGACCTTATCGGTTGAGCGAAGACGAATCTCACCATCACCAGATTGCACCGTCTCTTCGGTGTACACCGAAATCGACTGAGGTCCTTCCACCTGCTTCTTCGTTGCATCCGTTGCCATTATGACGAGCGAATAGATGCCCCACCCAAGCAGAGCAATAATCAGAAGAAGACCCGTGCCCGTGATGATACGTCGCGGCCAGAGATTCACTTTTTTCACGCGCTTCTTCGCAGGCTGAGGCCGAGGTGCTGTGGAAGATAAGCCCATCGCCGAATTCCTCCTTATGAAGTAAAAGCAGGCAAAAACGTGTGGTTCGTCGAATCAGGCGGGGCTGACATTCGGGCTGTGATGCTCCGGATCATCGTCAGCATCGATGACGCACCAGCGTTCAACGATAACCGCACACACGCACCAAATGATTCCCGCAACGGCGCTCAACCCAGAAATCACAGCATTGGCAACCATTGCTGGAGCCCCAATACGCGCCATCGAAATGAGCATGAGAGCGATAAGCGTACCCGTGACGATTGATGAAACATACGCGCTGGCGCGGGCTGCCACGGCGATACGCAACGCATTGAGCGCGTTCACCCAGGTTTTACGGTGAGCAAGATAGCGCTTCACATGAATACCCGACCAGATCAGCATGAGTGCAAGGAAAAGTTCAAGCACCATGATCATCGGAGTGACTTCAAGTGGAGTGCCCCCCATGATGACAACACCCATTCCGATCACGCCCACCAAGAGCAACGCAATGATTGCGTACCCAATCAGACGAGGTAACGAAACGGGTTTCATTCACTCACCCTGATCTTTAGTCAGTGGAATGTGTCCAGTTGAAGAGGGACGAACCACAAGCTTGCGGATGATCGATGTCTTCGTTACTTCAGAGTCATCGATCGGACCGCGAAGCGCATCTGCCGGTAGCTGAGGATCAACGATTGAACGTCGCTGAACGGCCCCAGATGACGAAAGAGCATCGACGGGGCTTGGTTCGTCAACAATACGTACCTCACGATGAGCGAAATCCCAACTCGGAAGAGCACGTGACGTCGGCCGAACCTCACCCTTGCGAGCGTTTTCAGGCACACGATCTTCGGTCGGGTTCAGTTCTTGGGCTTCGTCACGCGGGAACAGTGGGAACCACTTCAGTGAGCGTCCAAACCCCTGCAGACGATGGGAAGACGTCGACTTGGAAACAGGTTCTGACTCCCGGCCAGCCTCTTCACCCGCTGATGTTTCTTCGTCGTCATGAACGTCTGCATCAGCATCCGCAACAGATTCTTCCTGCGCATCCACGTTAGGAGGAATAGAAGCCTCGTCGCTCATCTCGACGGGCGATTCCGATTCTGTTTCGTTCCCTTCGACCAAGTTGTCCTGATCAAGCATCACTGGATTATCAACGTCCAGCTCAGGCACCTCGACGATATCGCCAGATTCTTCCTGGTACTGAGTGTCAGCTTCGTCCTGCTCAGCAACGGTTTCTAAGGCCTCGTCGGCCCGGCTCAGCGACCACTTGGCCCACAACGCGTTCCAGAGTTTGTCATCTGCTCCCTTATCCGGTTGCAGATTCACGCGAGAGATAGCCGGCATACGGTCAAGACGAGTCTCTTCACCTTCAAGAGTCGGAGGAGCAGCTAACGCGACCGACAGATCCGACAGATCCAAGTCATACAAGCTCGGAACACGTGGCGTCTGAGACTCAGCATCAACGCCAACAGCAGAGTCCTGCCGAAGCTCAGACTCCGATTCAGGCATCGCGTCAGCCGAACGTGTCTCTTCGAGATCCACAATCGAAGAGACACGAGCAGACGAAGTAGCATTCAGACACTCATCCGACTCAGCGATCACGGACGCTGGGTCCATCAGCCAATCTTCAACCGCGTCAATGATGCCATCTTTGTCCGAGGCATCGTTGAAAAGCTTTTCAACTTCCACCCCATCAAGCTGGGCCGAAGAATCAGCCATCAGCCAAGGAGCGAGAACAAAAGCACGAGAATGCGCGCGAATATGCGGAAGAACAAGCACGCCATCGTCGTATGAAATACCCGCGTAATCGACAATGTCAATGTCCAGCGTGCGCGCACCCCAGTGCTCGCTACGTTCGCGCCCAGCTGCGTCCTCAAGTTCGTGGGCAACGTCGAGGACCTCGCGCGGGGTCAAATCTGTATCAACCAGTACGACAGCATTCCAGTAGTCACTCTGCGGCTCCTGGTTCTCGTTCAAAACAGGAAGTGTGCGTAGGATCGGCGATACGTTCACAACGTCGAAACGCGCATCATCAATCAACGCTTCGATTGCCGAAGCGAAGGTTGACGGCACGTCACCAATATTTCCGCCCAATGCCAAGACCACTCGGACGGGCGATGCCGGACAATCCTCACCCTGATCGGCTACCTCGTCTACCTCGGAATCAAGGGCAAGGACAGGAACCAAAGCCGAAGGTCGCGGCGAAGAAGAATCCGTGTCCACGACAGACGCCGATTCGCTCAGGTTCGCGAGCCGATCATCATCGGCCATATCACCGCCAGTAGCGACTGAGCCGGGGTGGCCGGCCTCGTCGATAAAGGAACGATCCCGGGCAGAATCTGACACGCCAGCTGACGCGGACACATCAGGAGACGAAGATGCAGATGACGGCACAGCAAGCGGAACCTGCCCGCGACGAACCGTCACCGACACATCCACAAATGGCTGTTCAAGCGGGGCCTGGGGCTTGTGAACCGTCACTTCAACGCCGAGGACGTGAGCCAAGCGCAAAAGACGCCTCGCAATCGCATTGCCGAGGGTCTCGATCAGCTTCACGGAGGGACCTGAAACAATCGACGTGATTTCATCCGCGACCAGCGCATACGACACAGTGTCGGCGATATCATCTGACGATGAGGAAGCGGACGTATCCACCCACAGGGCACAGTCGACGATAAACGGCTGGGGCGCGTCATGCTCGAAGTCAAATACACCGTGAGCAGCCTCAACGTTCAGACCACGCAAAGTGATGACGTCAAGCGGCGAGCTCATCGCGTTTCCTCATTTCCTTCACGCATCATGGCAACGTTCAAGCCAACGTTGTGAACGCGAACCGCCCACACACTGTTACGCATGCACGTCACACTGATCCGACCAGTTTCTTCATCCATGTCCCGCCCAGTCGCTTTGATGAAACGCTTACGGGACGCACCGATAAGAATAGGGTAGCCCAGTGCGGTCAGTTCCCCTAGAGAACGCACAATCTGCCAGCATTGTTCGTTCGTCAGCGAGAATCCGAGACCGGGATCAATGACAATCGCATCACCACTCACGCCGGCATCCAGAGCCAGATCAACCTGGTGCATCAGACGCTCCGACAGTGTTGCCATCAAGTCGGAGCCGTAGTCGAAATGTTCACCAGGCATTCCGGGAAGCGCACGATAGTGCTGAAGAATGAAACCTGCCTTCGTATCCGCAACAACCGAGAGCATCTGCGGATCCCAGCCACCACCGGACACATCGTTAATGATCAGCGCCCCAGCTTCCATGGCACGCACCGCGCTCACAGCGTGCAACGTATCAACCGAGCAAACGATCCCATCTTCAGCCAGCGATGAAACGACGGGACCAATGCGTTTCCACTCTTCGTCCGTATCGATCCGCGTTGACCCGGGAGCCGTGGACTCGCCACCAATGTCGACCAGCGCAGCCCCTTCGGCGATCATCTGGTGCGCATGTTCGATCGCGGCATCCACGTGCGCCCATTTCCCGCCGTCTGAAAAAGAGTCGGGAGTGACGTTAAGGATGCCCATGACCAGCGTGTTTTCGCCCCCAAGCGTACGGCCATCAGGCAGAAGCGGACCGCGGAGATTCACGAACGATCACCTCCAAGGACGAGAGCCATCATCTCAGCGCGTGTCGTTCCGTCATTCATGATTCCGCGCAGTGCACTGGTAACAGTGGAAGACCCGGGCTTCGTGATGCCACGCATGGACATGCACATATGCTCTGCTTCCATAACGACGATGACTCCCTGGGGGCAAAGGACCTCGTCGATGGCGTCCGCGATCTGCGCGGTCAGGCGTTCTTGAACCTGAGGGCGACGCGCGTAGCCTTCGACGACACGTGCGAGCTTCGACAGGCCAGTGACCTTGCCACCGCACGGAATATAACCGACGTGTGCACGACCGTAGAAGGGGAGCAGGTGGTGTTCGCAGATAGAGTGGAAGGTGATGTCGCGGACTAGGACAAGTTCGTCCGTTCCCGCCTCAAACTGAGTACGCAGGTAGTCGCGCGGATCTTCTTCCAAGCCAGAGAGCATTTCACGCCATGCGCGCGCCATCCGTTCAGGAGTACCTGCCATACCTTCGCGCGTCGGGTCCTCGCCGATCGCAATCAGCAGGTCGCGCGACGCTTTTTCCACGCCGGCCGCGTCGTACGCCATCAGTTCTCCCCTGCTTGGCTTTCGTTCGTGGACGAGGCCGGGGCCTCTTCAACACGGTCAGCTTGCTGGGCCGGCGCAGTGGGAGTCTGAGCCGAGGGAATACCCACGGGGTTACCCAAGCGAGCACCTTCAATAGCGGCATCCGCGCCGTAGTTCCAAACGGGGCGCTCATCCTGCTTAACGACATCCTTAAAGATTTCAGCAAGCTGAGCTTCATCCAGGGTCTCTTCGTCCAGTAGGCGCTGGGCAAGGGTGTCCAAGACATCGCGGTTCTTGGTCAGAATCTCCCATGCTTCGCGCATAGCGCCATCCAAGAGTAGGCGAACTTCATCGTCGATGATGCCAGCCATCTCGTTAGAGTAGGGGCGAGCTTCAGAGCCACCGCCGTGACCGAAAGCTTCGGTGTCGGTGGTGCCAAGCTTGACCAGACCCACGCGCTCAGACATACCGTAATCAGTGATCATGGCGCGTGCGGTCTTGGTGGCCTGCTGGATGTCGTTTGCCGGGCCCGTCGACGGATCGCGGAAGATGAGTTCTTCGGCTACGCGACCACCCATTGCGTACACCAGTTCATCGAGGAGCTGGTTGCGCGTGTGGTTGAAGCGGTCTTCGGTCGGCATGACCATGGTGTAGCCGAGCGCGCGGCCACGCGGAAGGATCGTCACTTTCGTGACTGGGTCGGTATAGCGCAACGCTGCGGCGCAGAGTGCGTGACCACCCTCGTGGTAGGCGGTAACAGCCTTGTCATGGTCATTCATCACGCGGGTGCGCTTCTGCGGGCCGGCAATCACGCGATCGATTGCTTCGTCAATCGCACGATTGTCGATCAGGTCCGCGTTCGAGCGCGCTGTCAGCAGGGCTGCTTCGTTCAGAACGTTGGCCAAGTCAGCGCCGGTGAAACCAGGGGTGCGCTTCGCGATCTGACGCAGATCAACGTCGTTGGTCATGGGCTTGCCACCAGCGTGGACCTTCAGGATGGCTTCGCGGCCCTTCAAGTCGGGAGCTTCAACAGCGATCTGACGGTCAAAACGACCCGGGCGAAGAAGAGCCGGATCCAGAATGTCAGGGCGGTTCGTTGCAGCGATCATGATGATGTTCGCACGCTCGTCGAAGCCGTCCATTTCAACCAGCAACTGGTTCAGAGTCTGTTCACGTTCGTCGTTGCCACCGCCAATGCCGGAGCCACGATGGCGACCAACTGCGTCGATTTCGTCGACGAAGATGATCGCGGGAGCCGCCTTCTTGGCGCGCTCGAACAGGTCGCGAACACGAGATGCGCCGACGCCGACGTAGAGTTCCATGAACTCCGAACCGGAGATTGAGAAGAATGGGGCGTGCGCTTCACCTGCGACTGCCTTGGCCAGCAGGGTCTTGCCGGTTCCGGGAGGACCGTAGAGCAGAACACCACGCGGGATGCGTGCACCAACCTTGTGGAACTTGTCAGGCGAAGCCAAGAATTCGCGGATTTCTTCGAGTTCTTCGACGGCCTCGTCTTCTCCGGCAACGTCAGCAAAAGAGATGTCGGGGCGTTCCTGGTTAAATTCCTTTGCCTTGGATTGGGCGAATCCGCCCATCATCCGTGAGCCGGACAATCTGGACATCAAGAACCAGAAGGCGAGCATCAGGATCAGGATGGGGATGACCATCTGTAGGACGGCAGAAATGGCTGACCCCTGGGGACGAATGGCGTTCCATCCCTTTACGGGGGCCTTTTCAGTGACCGTGGTAAGAATCTCTTCGGTCTGGGTGTACGAGTACGTGAAGTAGACGTTCTTACCCAGATTGCGAGTCCTATCCCCCAGGCCGGTGGCCTCGTGTGTGTAGTCCTGCGTCAGCGTCAGGTTGACCTGCTGGGTGCCTTCGTTCAGGACAACGCGTGACACGGTTTCACCCTTGAGGATTTCGAGGCCCTCGGACGTGTCAACTGCGCGCGGTTGGAAGTACTGCCAGAGGAACCATCCACCGATCATGAAAATCATGAAAGGGACGATGATTCCAGTCCAGCGAACTCGCTTCTTCTTTGCCTTTTCAGCCACAAGTTTCCTTTGAAGTAATGCGATAGATCAGTGTGAGTACACGAACGGCTTGAGCGTTCCAACGAACGGCAGATTCCTGTACTTTTCGGCGTAGTCGAGGCCGTATCCGACGACGAATTCATCAGGAATGTCGAAACCGACGTAGGAAACTTCCACGTCAACCTTCATTGCTTCCGGCTTGCGCAGGGCGGTGGCGATCTTCACACTCTTCGCGCCACGCGATTCAAGGTTGGTCTTCAACCACGCAAGGGTCAGGCCGGAGTCGATGATGTCTTCAACGATCAACACGTCGCGACCATTCACATCGTGGTCTAGGTCCTTCAGGATCCGGACAACACCCGACGACTTAGTACCACTGCCATACGAGGACACGGCCATCCAGTCCATTTCCAGCGGAGTGTGCAGTTTGCGTGACAGGTCAGCCATCACCATGACAGCGCCACGAAGGACACCAACCATGAGGATTTCTTTGCCTTGATAATCCGCGTCAATTTGCGCGGCCATTTCGCTCAGGCGCTGGTCAAGCTGCTCTGCCGTGACCAGAATTTCCTGCAGGTCGTCGCCCATATCCTGTGCGTCCACGTCATCTTCTTTCCGTGAATGCGCCCCCAATTCGAGAAGCGCCCTACCATCAAGATTGCCACATGTGCCCGCCTGACGCGATCCATCACGTTCTTTGTCACCTTAGGGCGAACGTGCCACTGAGGTTCGACGCTAGTGAGTGCGAAGAAATGGGACGAGGCTGGCCCCATTTTCTTTATCTTTTAGCCGAAAAATGGCCAGTGAGGGCACCTCAATTTCCTTCTGACCGTGCCAATTCACGACAAGGTTGTCGACGCGATCAATGTGGGTCATAGCGAGCTTTGATTCGTCAGCTCCACATTCGATAAGGAAGCGTCGAATGATGCGGGTTCTGACAGCTTGCGGAAGTGATTTCAAAGGTTCGACTGTAAGAGCCACCGTTTGAGTGTGCGCCTCGGGATACGTGTGGGTGGCCTCGTCGATGGGGGAAAGCGAAACGGGGCGCTCTAGCGTCACTTTCACGCGCGCCCACTCCCTATCAGCCCATTGGTTCAGAGCATCATCGTCACGCGCCACAAGGGTCGCCGTGCGCGCTAGGGCAAGCGCAGGGTCACTACCGAGCGCCTCCCCCAGTATCGGAATCGCACGGTGACGCAGAGCAGATCGGCGAAGAGGAGACCCGTCGGCGGCTTTCCAAGGACCATCGGGATAGTTCGTCGGATCATCAACAAAGCTAACTGCAAGCGCCTGACAGGTAGCGATCGTGTCGGCTCGACGCAGATGTAGCAGGGGACGAATCCACCTGATCCCCTCGCGGTCGGTCGCATCTTGACGCATCGCACGTAGCGAATGTGCTCCCGAGCCTCGTCCCAGGCGCAGGAGAACCGTTTCCGCCTGATCGTCCAATGTATGCCCCAGCAGAATCGGAGCATCGTAGGAACGCGCCACCCGCGCGAGCACCTCACGACGCGCCTCGCGCCCAGCACCTTCAGGACCTCCTTTATCCGCGAGCGCGACCCGCACAACGCGGGAGTCGGCTCCATAGGATCGGGCAAGGTCTCCGACGGTACGTGCCTCGTCAGCTGATTCCGCGCGAACTCCGTGGTCGACAGTCACAGTGACAATGTTGAGTCTCAAGCGGGAGGCACAATCTAGGGCACACAAGGTGAGCGCCAACGAATCGGCGCCACCGGACAAGCCGATGACAACAGCGGAGCCCGGCTGGAATTCCTTCAAACACGCCCAGACGGCACGCGATACTCTGCCGAGTCCGCCACCGGGGTTTGGGCCGATACGCGACGAAAGAGAGGGTGTTTCAGCCAACGCGCATAGTCCACACGTCAGGGTTTGCGCATTCGTGAGCCGAAGGAACGTTCGCTTCGTCTTCAACCAGTCGCGGCAAATGCCCACCGTGGATGATGAATCGAGCAAATTCTTCAATACCGTCACGGCTGGGATTGTCAGGCATATGAGTGTTCTGGTTCTCGTCGGTTGGCTCGCCAACTCCGACGTAGTCAATCAGGGAACGAACAGAGACACGAGGCCCGTGACTGCGCAACCACTCTACCGAGGACAGGTCCTTTGCCGTCAGAGTGTCCATACATGCGTCGACAAGAGCGTCAGCAAGCAGGAGTCGTTCAATGAAAACGTCCAGCCCACCATCCGGTTTCCAGAGGAAGGGAGCGGCGCTCAAGATGACGCCATAGAGACCCGCATGCATATTGACCCACTTACACCATTGGGACTGATCCAAGGAATAGCGGTAGGTGCGTTCCAAAACGTTGGGAGCCAGCAGAACACGCGAGCTGGTTGTCGGATCCCACAGGGCGGTCGCGTGCATTGTGAGCGTGCGGGTAATCCTTGCCCCAGTGACAACATCCATCAGAGATTCGTTGGGCATCGACGTGTCATAGATCCTGGCGACCATTGAGGCGAAGGTATGACGATCAACCACATAGGTCGGCTGATTGACTACACAATCAGCCGCTTCGTCTAGTCCGGTCAACTTGGCAAGCCTGCGATCTGCCCACCCGGTTGCTTTCTTCAGCATCGCAACACACGTATAGGCATTCGACGAGTGAGTCGCCGGGCCAGCATAGGACAAGGCATTCATCACGGACGCCATAGCGGACGCGCCAAAAGGTACCTGCATGCCCCCAAGTCTAAAAGGAAAGTGCTGTCCCGACCTTTTAGTCGGAGAAACGTGCACGGGCGAATAGAGGAAAGGTGGTGCGGGCACACGTCCGGCGTGTCTCAGAGCTACGGCATCACTCCTCAGGGCCACACGGCCTGGCGCGTCAGAGAGCTGCAAGTGCGCCGACGAACTTATCCAACGCGGGACGAGTGTTCGCAGCTGCATCGTCAGGAACGTTCTCCGTGCCGATCACGTAGACCAGCAGTCGCCCGCTGGAGGTCGACACGATGCCAGCGAGGGTCGAAGCCGTCGACAGTGAACCAGTCTTGGCCTGTGCGTTTGCCCAGGCGGCAGAGTTGGACATACGACGTGTCATCGTCCCGTCAAGGCCGGCCCACGGCAGTGAACGGACCAGGTCAGCCGTGCCACCCGACCCCATAACGGACGATTGGATGACATGTGCCAGCGTGTAGGGGGCTATTCTGTCGTTGCTCGACAGGCCCGAGCAGTCGTCTAGGCGCAGCCCGTCAATAGGATGCCCCGCGTTCGCGACAGTGGTGGCAAGAGTGGCGGCCGCTCCTTGGTACGAGGTCTCTTGTCCTGCGGCGGATGCACTCAATCGACAGTATTGGTCGGCAAGCGTGTTGTCAGAGTTGTGAAGCATCCATCTGACCTGTTCAGCGACCGTTGCTGAGTCGATTTCTGCGATCTTCTGCGCCCCTTCGGGGGCAGTGGCAACAGAGCCTAGGGTTGTCGCGATTCCGGCCGAATACAGGGCGTTCGCGAACACCTGCGCGACTTGCGCTTCGGGGTCAGCAAAGAAGGAGTAGGCGTCAGGCGCTGTCCTGCCAGCATCGATGGCCATCGCCCCAACATGTCCCTCGAATTCACCAGCACCCTGAGAAATCCAGTCTGAGAGATAGTCGGGGCCGACAAACGGATCGGCTTGCCAGTAGAGGGTGGTTGCGCTCACCCCAGCTTCGGCCAGCCCCTTCGCGGTTTCGTTTGCCAGATCGACGAGGCCGGCTCGCCCATTGACCTCACTGGCATTCGAGGGGCCGGCGCCAAGAAGTAGATCCCCATCGGAGGACAGGTAGATGTCTGAGCCTTGAAGCTGAACGCGCGTCTTCAACGTTGAGGAGGGATCAAGGGTGTTGAGTGCGGTAAATGCTGTCAGAACTTTTGTGATTGATGCGGGAGTGTGCCCTTGGTTTGCTCCAGCATCCAGCAGAACTGTGCCCGTTTGCGCGTCAAGGACGCTTCCCCATGTCGTGTAGTGGCCTTCGCTGCCTGCTCGGGTGACAGAAGATGCCCAGGCGGCTGCGACAGCGTCAGGAGATACTTCAGCGCCTTGCGAGAGTGTTGCCGGCGAGAGGGATTGGGGTTGTTCAGCGGGAAATCCAGGAATCGGAGCCGCTTGCACATCTGACGACGTTTGCGCGGCCGACGAGGCACTATCACCAATATCGGCACTGTTGCACGCAGCAAGACCCGCAACTAGGCCTACAGCGCATACAATCACACCAACAGTCCTGTGACGCATGGATCTCCTCGAGGTTAAATACACTGGTTTCAACAGTAGCGTTTCGGGTAGCAGGCAGGCGGTCCGACACCCATAGGGCCGTCTCGATAATGAAGGAGCTCACCATGATGGAATTCGACGTGACCATCGAAATTCCCAAGGGGAATAGAAACAAGTACGAGATCGATCATGAGACCGGGCGTATCCGTCTGGATCGTATGCTCTTCACGTCGACGCGTTATCCGGATGATTACGGTTTTATCGATGACACCCTCGGCGAAGACGGCGACCCCCTTGATGCGCTGGTTCTGCTTGAAGAACCCACGTTCCCCGGTTGTGTGATTCGTTGCCGTGCTCTGGGTATGTTCCGTATGCGCGACGAAAAGGGCGGTGACGACAAGGTTCTGTGTGTCCCCGCATCTGACCAGCGCGCCTCATGGCGTACCGACATCGATGATGTGTCGGAGTTCCACCGCCTCGAAATCCAGCACTTCTTCGAGGTCTACAAGGATCTTGAGCCCGGCAAGAGCGTTGAAGGCGCTCACTGGGTAGGTCGTGAAGACGCCGAAGCTGAAATCCAGCGTTCCTATGATCGCCTCACGGCAGCAGAAGACCACTGACCTTCCCTGAACCTCAAGAGGGGCGGGAATCGAGTTCAACTCGATTCCCGCCCCTCTTTTTGGATGCTCTGAGCTTCCTTGCGATACCTCGATCAGAATGACTGGTATCAGAAGCGCACGACGTACGGCATGAGCTGATTCCAACCCCAGATTGAGGTGATACGGACACTACTACCCGGAGCCGGTGCTTCGATCATGCTACCGCCACCTAAGTAAATGGCAACATGATAAATTCCGGACTGCGAACCGTTGGTCGACCAGAACAGCAAATCACCGGGTTGAGCGTTATTGAAGGACACTTTGGTTCCGTAGTCGTACTGCGACTTGGAATAGTGAGGAAGATAAACACCTGCTGATGCCCACGCAATCTGAGTGAGACCCGAACAGTCAACACCACCTCGTGACGCCCCACCCCATACGTAGGGGACGCCCAGGTAGCTCTTCGCTGTTGCGATAGCAGTCGATGCACCACCGGAGCCGGGGTAGCTGACTGGCGGTTCGTATGACGGTTCCGGAGTCCACGACGATGAGCCTGACGCCGCCGCTTCAGCTTGGCGAGCTGCTTCACGTCGCGCAGCTTCCTCGGCCGCTGCACGCGCCGCAGCTTCGGCGGCGGCTGCGCGTTCTGCTTCAAGGGCCGCTTCGCGTTCTTGGATCAGTTCGACCGTGGTGTTCTGCTTGCGGGCGAGCTCAGCAAGGTAACCTTGGCGGGTTGCCTCAGTGGTTTCTTGAAGAGCGAGTGCCTTCTGGGCACTCGCCTGCGCAGCTTCAGTGCGTCGCTGTACTTCAGTCGTTGCTTCAGTTTGTGCAGCAACTGCTTCGTCGGCAGCTTTCTGCATGACGTTGGCGACCTGTTGAAGGGCAGCAACGCGTTGCATCTTTGCGTCAGCTGAAGCGGAGAAAGCTTCGATTGATGCCTGCTTGGTTTCAACGGTGCGCAGACCATCCGCGTTCACGTAGGGGGCAAGGGCATCCATTTCGGATCCGCCATCGCGGTACGCAGTCTGTGCGACTGAGGCAATTTCTTTCTTGCCCGCTTCGAAGTTCGCTTTTGCTTCATCAGCATCAGCTTGCGCTGAGCTGGCAGTGTTCTTGGCTTCTTCGAGAGCTATGTTGGCTGCGTTGAGATCTTCTGCTGCGACCTGGGCGGCCTGAAATGCTTGATCGGCTTCAGTCTTCACTGATGCAAGGCGAACTTCGATCTGAGCCACTGAAAGCTTGGCAGCTTCTTCTTCTGCCTGCGCGCGGGCGATGTCCGCTTCTGAGGGGGCAGCTTGCGCCATTTGTGGGGCGATCAGCGCCATGCTGGCAAGCAGAACCATTGCTCCTACACGGAAGCGGAGACGCTGCGAACGTCTTGACTGGTTGAACACTACTTCACCTGTCGTCGGGAACATATACGAGCATCGTCATCAGACAGTGCACCTGTGGTGAGAGTAGTCACTCTTAACAACAAAAGCAACACCTGCAACTATTTTCACATCTTTCCCATTTACAACATTGACAACATCAGCAACATATTTGGTCATCATCTCGCCCCCGCGTCATACAAGTCCTTGGACTGAACAGAGCGCTTTTTCTCCTCTTAGGCGGACACGTGATCTTACGGATACCTCGCTGACTGCGGGTCAGTCACTTTCAGCACCAGCACTAAAGCGCGCCGAGCAAGTAGCACACCGCTTTGCCTTGCGCCTCAACCGTCACGTTGACAATGCGCTCGCAGCCGCAAAGGTCGGCCTCATCCAGCGCGCACTGACGGGTGATGCTCAGTTTTCGACCGAGCCGCACCGTCAAATCCCGTCGCGCGTCTCCGTTTTTGCGCAGTAAGTCCTCAGAATGACGCACACCTTCCCGCCCACCAGGAAGTCCTGCCGGACTTGGCGGAACCTCGTAGGGTTGTCGTATGACTGACGAGGATCTCGAGACACGCACACTTCACACTCGTGAAGCGGCCGCGGACAGTGAGCACCTAGAGGGTCTCGCCGCTTCAGATGGGGAACCCACCTATGACGTGATGAGCCCCTGGGGCGAAGAAGGACCAGCTCCGGTTGGCCAGTGGCGCACCGACATCCTGGGGCCGGCTTATCAGTCACAGACGATCGAACTGATCGCAGATGCCGAGGGCGACAACGTGGCAACGCTGGTGAAGTATCTTCCCCACCGTGACCCAGATGTCAGCGAAAATGCGAAAGCATTCCCGAAGAGCGTCACCCTGTACCTACACGGGCGCAACGACTATTTCTTCCAGACTGAGCTGGCGCAGACGTTCGCCGAAGCAGGTTCCGCTTTCTATGCGCTTGACCTGCGCAAATACGGTCGTTCACTTCGCCCCTGGCAAACGATCGGCTACACGGACAACCTGAATGTCTACGACGAGGAGATTGGCGAAGCACTCGACATCATTGCCGAAGAGAATCCAAATCTGCCCCTGATCCTGTCGGGACATTCAACGGGTGGTTTGATCACAACGCTGTGGGCGCATCGCCACCCTGGCGCGTTCGACGCGTTAGTTTTGAATTCAGCGTGGTTAGAAATGCAAACGCTAGCAAATCTACGGACGACGGTTGCGCCTGTCCTAGAACGGATCGCGCAACGCAACCCTCGCTGGGAAGTTCCCGGTGGCGGTGGCCCCGGCTTCTACGGGCGTTCACTGACTCAAGGCTGGGCAACCTCCGGTCTGACTGTGCCACAAGCGTGCGCAGACAATCCCGACGATCCAGCGGTGAAGGGCTGGGAGTATGCGCTGGCCTGGAAGCGCCCGGAGTCGTATCCGATTCCCGTCGCATGGTTAGACGCAATCTTGGATGGCCACAACACGGTCGAAAACGACGTGCACCTGTCATGCCCGGTTCTGTCCATGATGTCGACCTCGTCGTACACGGGCGAAGAATGGTCAGAACGCATCTTTTCCTCTGACGTTGTCTTGGACGTCGAGGTGATTGCTGAACGCTCAATGAATCTTGCTGATTGCGTGACGATTGCTCGTTTCCCAGGCAAGCACGACCTATTCTTGTCCGACCCGGATGTGCGCGCGAATGTGCGTCAAACGATGAAACGTTGGATCGGAGCGTTCGTCACGCCCGTTGAGTAAACCAACCGGCAACTAGGCCGTGAGCGGTCAGATACGGGTCATCGCCCGTGTTTCCCCATGCCCGAAGAAGCGGGAACGATGCGGTATTCGCGGATCATTTCGCGATTGACCTCTATAAGGGCCTCGGCAAGTGTTGGTCCCGCAAGGTCAGCGATGTAGAGGTTATTCCAGGCGTCAGAAAAGTTGGGAAGAAGCTCTTCAAGCTCATCGACGTCGTTCCACTGTCCAAGCGCGCTTCGAATCATGCCATCGACACCAAGTTGAAGGTCGGACGGCACCTTGAACGTTGGAGGGGCAACAAGGGGAACTGCCTGGCCGATAATCGCTCCAAGAATAGGAAGAGTCGATGCGGTGGCATCTAGGATCGGCACTCCATCTTCACGAGCTTGGCGAATATCGTCGGGTTCAACGAAGCCACGTTCATCTTTAGTTGCCGGGGCATCCGTAACGATGGAGTCGAAACCATCCGCGTCGTCTGTTTCATTAAGGTTGGCGCGGACTCCCCCGGCAACAAGAGCAAGTGCATCGTTGACAAAGTCAGAGACACCAGCGTCGAGCGTCATTTCGATTTCTTCGGGTGCAGCAATGAATTCCGCGTCGTCTGCCGGTTGATCATTCTCAGGTGCCTGTTCCAATGCTGACGCATCATGGCCGGAGTCATCGAGGGAAGCCGTGATTTCACTGATGCCTTGGGAGCCTTGGGACAACAGGGCTGGCGAGTGCATGTACAGGCGCGAGCCAACGGGCACAACATCAAGGAAAACGCGTCCATTGGACATCACTCGAACCTGAACCTCGTGAACTTCCACGCCAGAATTCGCCAGAACGTCCAGAGCGGGGCGAACCTGCGGATCAATTTCGCCGGTAACAACGATCAAGCGCGGGCCCGCACCCGGCGACGGTGGCATAGCGTCACGGAACTGCATCCACCCATGACGGAACGCGTCAAGACCACCGTCGTATTCGCGCGCCAAGTCACTCCACGACAGGGCAGCAGTATCCGCCAAACGCGACAGAGAGCTAATGAGGGTGTCTGAATCAAGGTATGTAATCACTTCAACACTGACGACTTGCCCCGTCGCATCGAGGGCAGTCAAGCGTTGAGAATCTTCGTCTTCTTCGTAACCGCGAACAATATCCCGCCAAGTAATTGGGAAAAGCGGGCGGGAAACAATCTCCAAGACCTGCCCACACACAGCGTCGATAACGTCGCCAGTCAAACCAGAATCCAATGGGCGCCCAAATTGCGCAGGAACCAGACGACCGTTGTCGAACTCGAAAAGAGCCACTGGCGTTTCCTCCCTGGATTGACCGGACATATCGCCTTGCCGAGAAAGGCGACAGTGTCCCCCTATTGTTTCACATCTGGCAGGCGCATAACACTGCCCAAAAACTAGGGGCTCAATAAGAATTACGGCCTATGCTCCCCCTCAAATTCAGGGCCTCATCACGGACTGTTCCACGTGGCGAACACACAGATTCACGCATTGGCGCCAAAAAGTATGCGACAAAGCAGTGAAAAGGCTAGCTCATGCGAAGATTCACCTATGAGCGTCACGTGGGATCCAGCCCCTACAACCGGGCATTCATCAACGCCGATCGATCCTGCCCCGAAGAATGGGACGGCAACACGGCAAGCTGCGGTAAGCCAGATCGATCCGGAGTTTCTGCGGGCTCTGACCGAAGCGGTCGACGGCGATATAGATACGTCGACGGGATCTCGCGCGCGCTTTTCCACGGATGCTGGCCTGTACCGCATTCCACCGTTGGCGATTGTGTTCCCGAAATCGATCGAGGATGTCGAGGCAACGCTTGCCGTGGCGCGCACCTTCGGCGTTCCGGTGACGACGCGCGGTGGTGGCACATCCTGCTCCGGCAATGCTGTTGGCCCAGGTCTCATTATCGAATTCACCCGCTATTTGAACCATGTGGTCAGCATTGATCCCAAGGCAAAGACCGCTGTCGTTGAGCCCGGATGCGTGCAGGCAACTTTGCAGGCCGCGGCGGCCCCTTTTGGGCTACGTTTCGGTCCTGATCCGTCCAGCCAGAATCGCGCGACGATCGCGGGCATGGTTGGCAATAACGCGTGTGGCCCACATGCGACCGCTTGGGGGCGTACGGCTGACAACATCGTGTCCCTCGAATGCATCGACGGGCTGGGACGTCGATTCACGGCAACCACCGAACATGCCCCCGATATTCCCGAAGTTCCGGGTCTGACAGAGCTTGTAGATGCGAACCTGGCATTGATCCGCACTGAGCTTGGCACCTTCGGCCGCCAAGTATCCGGCTATTCGCTGGAACATGCGACGCCGGAAGGTCACCGTAATCTTGCCGCGATGCTGGTGGGCACCGAAGGCACACTGGTCACGATCCTATCGGTCACGGTTCGCCTTGTTGACCTGCCAACGTCTCCCGTTTTGGTTGTCCTCGGCTATCCGAACATGATCGACGTTGCCGACGACGTGCCCGCACTTTTGGAGCATCATCCTCTGGCGGTTGAGGGTATGGATAAGCGCCTCGTCGATGTTGTTCGCCAGCACCGAGGCCCGGGCACTGTCCCCGAACTGCCGCCGGGCGAAGCCTGGATGATGTGCGAGGTCGGCGGAAGCTCGCCAGAGGATTCTCTGGAACGCGCTCACGCTTTGGTCGCGAGCGCCACCACCGACTCGGTCGCGATTTACCCGCCGGGTGACGATGCGGGTCGCTTGTGGCGTATTCGCGCTGATGGTGCCGGTCTTGGTGGCCGTACGCCGTTTGATCCGGCGTCCGGCACAGGCAATGAGCAGGGGTGGCCAGGATTCGAAGATGCCGCGGTTCCGCCCGCGAAATTGGGCGCGTACCTGCGTGATTTCACTGCTCTGATGGATGAGTTTGACATTGACGGCCTGCTCTACGGTCACTTCGGTGACGGCTGCGTCCACGTTCGTCTTGATTACCCATTGGACACTGACGAGGGTGTCGCCCACACTCGTCGCTTCTTGGAGCGCGCGGCGACCGTGTGCGCGAAGCACGGTGGGTCTGTGTCGGGTGAGCACGGTGATGGTCGCGCTCGCACAGAGTTGTTGCGCTTCATGTATTCGCCGGCAATGCTGGACTTGTTTGCACAGGTGAAGGCTCTGTTTGATCCGCGCAACATGATGAATCCGGGTTTGTTGACTGCACCGATGAGCCCGACCACCGCAACCGAACGTCGCCACGCTTTAGGTGACGCCTATTCACTGAAGCCGGCCGCTGTTGCTGTCTCGGCTTCGCGCGTTGATCCACAGCCGGGCGTTGATCTGGTGGATCATTTCCTTCGTCGTCCCGCAGCACGTTCGATGCCCGCCGATGGTGGCTTCGCGTTCTGCGAGGATCACGGCGATTTCACGAACGCGATTCACCGTTGCACGGGCGTGGGCAAGTGTCGCGCGGGTATTTCGGGGACGTTCATGTGCCCGAGTTGGAAGGCGACGAAGGACGAGAAGGACGTGACTCGAGGCCGCGCCCGCACCCTGCAGGATGCGGCGAACGGCCAGTTGATTTGGGCGATTGATTCTCCGGAAGTCCTCGATGCCCTCGACCTTTGCCTGGCATGCAAGGCGTGCTCCTCGGACTGCCCGGCGGGCGTCGACATGGCGAAGTACCGTTCGGAGACGCTGTTCCGCCGTTACCGCGGAAAGGCTCGTCCGTTGTCGCATTACACGCTGGGCTGGTTGCCACGCTGGACGCGCCTGACGGCATCAATCCCCGGTTTGGCAAAGGTCGGCAACGCACTCCTCGACGTGGATGCACTACGTCGCCTAGCGTTCGGACTGATCGGGTTGGATTCGCGGCGTCCGATGCCACCTCTGCAGTCGGGCACGTTCTCGCGCTGGGCACGTAAGCGTGGCACACGTTCGATAGTGCCGTCCGCTCTCTCCCCCATTGACGAGGCCACCTCCACGTCTAGCGACCAGCTGTCGCCGGGCGGAGGCCGACCGACCTCGTCAATAAGCGAAACTGGGAAATTGGCGACGCCCATTTCCCCCACGGACCCGGCTGGCCATCGTTATGCGGTGGTGTGGGCGGATTCCTTCTCGCAGACATTGGACGACACGGGCGCACGCGCTTTGACCGAGCTACTGGAAGCGAACGGCTTTTCCGTGATCGTAGCGCCGGACGTCTGTTGTGGTCTGACGTGGATTACGACGGGCCAGCTGAAGGGAGCAAAGAAGCATCTGGCAACTCTGTTGGACACGCTCGCGCCATTCGCGGCGAACGGCATCCCGATCGTGGGTGTGGAGCCGTCGTGTACTGCTGTTTTGCGCGATGACCTGCTGGATCTGTTGCCGGATGACCCGCGTTCGGCGATCGTCTCGAAGAATACTGTAACGCTTGCTGAGCTACTGGCGACCGTCCCGGATGAACAGTTGAACCTACCAGACCTGAGCGGTGTTGAAGTTGTGGCTCAGCCACACTGCCACCACTACTCGGTCATGGGGTGGGACGCGGATCGCGCGCTACTGGATCGTCTGGGTGCGACGGTTACTCAACTATCGGGATGCTGCGGTTTGGCCGGCAACTTCGGCATGGAGAAGGGACACTACGAGGTCTCCGTCGCGGTTGCAGAGCAGTCGTTGCTACCTGCGCTCAGCGAGCACCCGGATGCCGTGTACCTGGCGGATGGATTCTCCTGCCGCACTCAGGCCGGCCAACTCGCCGAGCGCGGCGGCGTCCACCTCGCGACCCTCCTCGCGTGCGGCCCGAAGGCCGACTGAGCCCTCCCGGCGGAGACACCGACGCGCTCCCGGACTCAGGCCGAGCTCTTGGAGGCGGAGGCGATACGCAGGATCCACGTCGATCGAGACGAGCCTTCCGCGACTGTTCCTGGGGCACTTCGAAAGCGGCACGCAGGGGAGCCTACTATAACGGGAACGAGAACGCCCTTCGGACGAATCGCGAGATCAGGGCGCGGATCCGCCCGTTCCTCGAGCCCCTTTCGGCACCCACCCCGCCCCCTCGGAGAAGGCAATCCCGTCCCTGCGCGCGACGACGCTCTCCCACCGGGTCGAGAGCCCCCTCGCCCTCCCCCAGACGTCCAAACGGGTACCGTCGACGCATTCCTCCCCGGCGACGAGGAGGGCCGTTGAAAGCGCCTCCGCCATGACTCCCGACGCGCAGATCACGCTCGCCTGGAGAACGCCCGATTCGCTCGGCCGTCCCGTCCTCGGATCGAAGGTCTCGTGGGCGAGCGCCTCCGGGAACGGGCGACCGGCGTCGAATGATGCGGGCGCGTAGTCGCCCGAGGTCGACAGAGCCGATGAGGAGGAGAGCTCGACGCTGCCCGTCCACTCATTCTCCGCCGCGCCCGGCTCCCGCAGGCCGACCGTCCACGGCCTCCCGTCCCACCGGCGTCCGAAAGCGGCGATGGACGATGTGCCCAGGGAGACGAGAACCCCCTCGGCGCCGGCCGCCACGACCGCGTCACGCACCGCGTCGGCGGTCGCCCCTTTCGCGATGGCGCCGAGGTCGAGGGCCGGTCCCCTCGACGGTGAGGCTCCCCCGTTCACGGCCCGCGCGAGACGCCAGCGAGCGGCCTCGTCGCGTTCCAGGAGCGCCGGATCGCACGAGCGGAGCGCCCCGTCGATCTCCTCCTGGGACGGGGCCTCGGGCACGCGCCCGCTCGCGAGGAAAGACCTTCGAGCACCCTTGACATCCCACAGGCGCGCGAGCGCCCCCGCCAGCGGAGTGAAGGCCCCACCGGTCGCCTCCGACAGGGCCAGAGAATCGAGGAGCAGCGAATCCGTGCGCGGATCGACTTCGCACCACCCCTCGCCGGAGTTGATCCGCGAGACGTCCGAGTCTGGGCGGAAGACGGACCACAGCGCTTCGCGTTCGGCGACCAGTCGGCACACCCCGCGCGTGATGTGCGGAAGATCCCCGCCCGCACCGATGAGGTCAACGCGCGTGCCCATCGCCGGGAAGGAGACTCGCCAGGAACGCGCGCCCCCGCCCTCGCCGACCTCGAATTCGACGAGCGGACGCTCCCCCACCGCTAGCGGTCCGTCCCGCCGAGGTCCTTGTCGAGATCCGCGTCCCCGATGCGGGTCGACTCCTCCAGCCCCGGGATCTCCACGCCGTTCGCCCCAGAGTCGTCGACCCCCTGGGCCGCGGAGATCGCCCGGATCGCGGCCTGGATGAACTGGCGGTGCGCGACGGTCGCGCCCGACACGACATCGACCTTCGCGGGATCGTCCTTCTCGGTGAGCTCCTGCGAGTAGCGCGCAAAGGATTCGACGGCCCTCTGCGCCTTCTCGTAGTAGTCCTCGTTGAAGACCTCCCCGGAGGAGCTCTTCCCGTAGTCGACGTCCTTGTCCGTTCCGTTAGCCTGGAGGGTCTCGTAGCTCGTGCTCGTGATGTCGCCACCCTCGACCGTGATCGTGATGACCCCGATCGCCCCCTGATCGTCCGCGTTCGAACGGCCCTTCCACTCACCGTCCTTCATCGGCACGCTCATGTCGACGCCCGGCGAGGAAGCGCATGCGGCGAGCATCATCGCGCCGAGTCCCACGATCCCGGCCCTCAGGGCCCCGCGCTTCGCGTTCATCGCAGATCCACCTTGCTCTTCCCCGTTCCCGACTCGAGCCCCGCCTCGAGCGCGTCGTGATCGTGCCACGTCTCCTTGAAGATGCGCCCGTGATCGAGGGCGATCTCGCGCTGGCCTCGGCCGGCGACCAGGGCGTCGTGCGTGACGACCATGAGGGTCGTGCCCTCCTCGTGGAGTCGCCCGAACAGGTCGAGGACGATCCTCTCGTTCGTCTCATCGAGGTTGCCGGTCGGCTCATCGGCGAGGATGAGCTTCGGGTAGTTGATGAGCGCGCGCGCCACACACACCCTCTGCTGCTCGCCGCCGGAGAGCTGACGGGGCAGATGGGTGGCGCGATCGGCGAGGCCCACCCTGTCGAGGGCCTCCATCGCCTCCTTCTCGTCGGGCATCGAGTGGTAGTACTGGGCGACCATGATGTTCTCCAGCGCAGTGAGATGCCCGATGAGGTGGAACTGCTGGAATACAAGCCCGATCGTGGAGCGGCGGATCTCCGTGAGCTCGTCCCCCGTGAGATCCGAGATGTCCTGGCCGTCGAGGCGGACCCGTCCCTTGGACGCGGTGTCCATGCACCCGACGATGTTCATCAGGGTCGTCTTGCCCGATCCGGAGGGCCCGACGATGGAGACCCATTCCCCACGCCCGATGGTCAAGGAGACGTCGTCGAGCGCGTGGAGGTCGCCGTAGATCTTCGAGACCCCCTCCAGATCGAGAAGGGGCGTCGGCATCGTGTCTGTCATGATTCTTCCTTCATTCTCCACGTAGGACGAGGGCGGGGTCGACGGCGGCGGCTCGGCGCACCGGGGGCAGGCAGGCGAGGACGGCGACGGCCACGGATGCGAGGACCGTGATGAGAGCGATCAACGGCGGAAGGGAGATGCTCCGGTGGAACACGTTGTAGCTGATCCCCGAGGCGAGACCGTACCCGAGGACGACGCCGATCAGACCGCCGATCAGACCGAGGAGCACACCCTCGCCGATGAATTCGAGGGCGATGGAGCGCGAAGTCGCGCCCAGGGCCTTGCGCAGGCCGATCTCGTTGCGCCTTTCGGCGACGATGGCGACCATCGTCGTGGACACCCCGATCAGGGTGAGGACGAGGACGATGCCGGCGATGATGACAAGCAGGGAGCGCAGCATCGAGATGACGCCGGAGTCGGATTGCGCGAGGCGCTTGACGGCCTGCGCCGACACTCCGGGCACGGAGTCGTTGATGGCCGCGACGACGCCCTCCAGGACCGGGCCCTCGACAGCGATCGAGTACTCCGCGACCGTCGCGCGCGCCTCGACGCCGGTCAGGGCGGAGATCGCCTGCGAGGTCATGTACATGTAGGAGTCCTGCGTGCCCCCGGTCTTGAGGACCCCGGATACGGTGAAGTCGACGCTCGTCTTCGCCTCGGCCCCACCGGACTGGGCGCGCTCGTCCGCCTCCTCGAGGCGGACGACGGAGATCCTTTTCCCGACCGAAGCGCCGATCGTGTCCGCGATCTCCTCGCCGATCAGCACTTCGTCGGGTCCTTGCGGCCACTCCCCCTCGACGTACCAGTACGGGTTCATCGCGCGCACCGACTCCAGATCGGCTCCTGCGGCGACGTAGGGCCGATCGTTGACGCTGATCGCCTCGTAGTCGAAGGCCGCCGAGCCGACGAGGGCCCCCTTCGGCACGAGGGAGGGGATCGCCTCGAGGGACTCGGCGCTCATGGAGTCCTTCCCCGAAACGGGGGAGACAACGAGGTTCGCGCCGTAGGAGCGGACCTCGCGTGCGAGCTGAGCGGGGACCTCCAGGGCGATGGTCGCCAAGCCCGACAGGGTCGTGGCGCCGATGGCGACGGCCAGAACGGCGATGAGGACGCGGGAGCGCCTCCTCAGGATCGACGAGGAGACCATCCGCCAGAACATTGTGCGACGCTTCATCTCTCTCACCTTCCGTGGAGGACTTCCGCGGCGTTGAGCCGCAGCAGGTAGCGGATGGCCGGGATCGACGCGCTGAGGACGACGAGCAGGACGAGGAGCGAGACGAGTACCAGGACGACCGGGGTGAAGGAGATCGAGGCGCCGAACACGATCCGCCCGATGATCTGCGCGAGCCCGATCCCGCCCCCGTAGCCGAGGGCCCCTCCGACGAGGCCGACCACTGCGATCTCGCTGAGGTGCAGGGCGATGATCGAGCGGTTCTTCGCCCCGATCGCTTTCATCAGACCGATCTCCCCGGAGCGCTCCATGACGTTCGCGGTGACGAGATTCGCGATGGCCAGCGCGGAGGCGACGAGGGCGAGGACGGTGACGAGGAGCATGAGGAGCTGCGTCTTCTCCAGGATGGTCCCCTCCGATTCGGCGACCTGCCGAACGGGCCTGGCCACGGAATCGGTCATGACCTCTTCGATCTGGTAGGCGATGGAGGAGACGTAGGCGGTGCAGTACCAGGTCTCACGCTCGGACACGGACAGGGACTCCGGATTCTTCGCTGCCTTCCGCGCCAGGTCGTTGTCCGGGGTCGTCAGGGCGGACACCTCGACGGAGCTGACGGCTCCGGGCTCTCCGAGAAGGTCCTGGGCGACAGCCAGGTTCGCGTAGACGCCGGAATCGGCCTCGTCGCCCGATTCGAAGATCCCGCGCACCTTCAGCTCAACGGAGCGCCCGTCCCTGCTCAGGGTCAGGGGATCGCCGAGGGCGAGGCCATGCGCCGCGGCGTAGCCTTCACCGACCATCGCACCCTCGGGGTCCTCGTCTGCGACCCACTGGCCGGTAACCGTCCACCAGGCCCGCAGTTTGTCGAGGCCGGTATCGAGCGTCTCCTCAGTCTCCAGGTCGAGGTGGTGATCGAACCAGGTCCCGGTGAGCGCGACGGGCTCCCCCGAGGGGCCGACCGCGTCGACGGACAGCAGCGGGGCGAAGTCGAGGATGTTGTACGTCCAGAAGATCGTCTTGATCCGGCCGAGCTCGTCCTCGCGGAGGAAGGTCTGCGCGGGGGAGTGAGCGCCGTAGAGGTCCTGGAGGACCGCCGCGCCGCGCGGTCGCACAACGATGTTCGCGCCGTAGGACTTCAACTCCTGGTTGACTTTGTCCCCGACGTCGAACATCACCGAGAGCATGGACGTGGCCACGGCGGCGCCGAGGGCGACCGTCACGGCGATGAGGAGGTGACGCTCGCCCCTGCGCGCCAGAGCCCCCACCAGCATTCTCAGGAACATCATGGGATCAGATCCTCTCCCTTGTGGGGTCGGAAAACGAGAGGGCTCATGCGAAGACGCTCGCATTCGCCTCGAGGACCGACAGCGGGACCGTCAGCGTCCCGTTGGAGACCTCGTACTCGATCGGAATGGGGTTGCAGCCGCCCTTGAATCCGATCGTCGCGATGTTCATCGCGACTTCGCAGAGCTTGCAGATAATCTTCCCGTCCTTCTCGTAGTAGCCGGTCGGCCCGCAGATCTCGCAGGCGTCGAGGCCGACGCCGAAGGAGGCGCCCGCCTTCTGGATGACGATGAAGCGGACCTCGACCCCCGAAGAGGTCGTGTAGGCGTAGCGGTGGAGGTGGCCGTCGGAGATGTCCGCGATGTCGATGACCGCACGCTCCTCGACAACGGAGTAGGACTCCGGTTCGGAGAGCTCGACTTCGGCGGAGCCGACGACGACGCCGAGGGTGACCAGCAGCGCGCCGCACAGGTAGCCGCCCGCCGCCACCCCGGCCATCGTCTTCCAGACGCGGGCGCGGGCGCGGTAGAGGCGCCCCTCGGCGGGGTTGGAGCCGACTCGGGGCAGGGATCGTCCCTCGCGGACGACGAGAGCGGCGACGAGGAGGAGGACGAACATCGCGACGATCGGGAATACGGCTTCGTGGTTAATGAGCCAGGAGAGCACGGTGAAGGCCTCGTTCGACATCGAGACGACCCTTTGCGCCTGAAGGATGCGCACGACGAGCATGACGTGAGTAAGGGCGAGGACGGCCACGACGAGGGCGATCGGCCAGGTCCTGCGTCGACCGAGGGAGACGATCCTCCAGGAGAGGGCGCCGAGGGCGAGGGGGATGAGCCAGCCGAGGACGTAGCCGACCAGGGCGAGCATCGTAGTCGTCGCGAAGACCTCGATTCCCCGAGGGAACATCATGACCGCCTGGGCCATCGCCGTGGGAGCCGCGCGGAAGATGATGAGCGCCAGGTAGGCGCTCATCACGAGGAGGAGAGCGGAGTCGAGGGGCGCGCTCGGCGCCCGGCGCGCCCGCAGCGCCAAGAGCGAAACGAAGGCGATCGCGAGGAGGACGGCCAGGGGCAGGGTCCACAGGGCGACCGTTTGCCGATTGACGGCGCGAGGCGCGAGGGTGTTGACGAGGGTGAGGACGAAGGCGGAGACGAACCCGGCGACGGCACCGATGCCGATGGCCCATCTCCGGGCGGCTCTACCGGATCTGCCGCGCTCTCGCGCCGGTAGCGCGCCGATGGCCGCTCCCGCAGCGAGAGCGGTGAGGAGCAGCGCGAGAGTCGCCTGGCTCATCTGTTCGATCATCGTTCATCCTTATTCTCGTCGTCGCGACGCGGGGGCGCGTCGGCGTCATCACGAGGGCACGACAACGGGCCGGAGTCCGCCTCCGGCCCGTCCGTCACGTGGTCACCACTCTACAGCGGAGGGGTCCCACTTCCAATCCTTGAACTCCGCGGTGATCGGCTCGGTCCAGAAGCGCCCCTTGACGCCCGTGGTCTCGTCGGTGTGGAGGAGCCAGCCGTTCTCCTCGGGGGAGTGGACGATGAACTGAACCGTGTAGGTGCCGGCGTCGAGCTTCGGCAGGTTGAGGCCGTAGTGCGGGCCGTCGGAGGCGTTCATCGGCATGAAGGTGCCCTCGAGAACGGCGTTGCCGTCGGCACCGAGGATCTTGTAGTCGACCTTGAGGCCCGGGATGAAGTCGCCGACGCCGTAGCCGAGATCGTTGCCCTCGACGGCGGAGATGTCAGCCTCGATGTGCATCGAGGAGTCCTTGGCGGGGGTCTGGACCTGGGGCTCCATGTCGACCGGCTGGAAGTAGACGCCGGAGATCTTCAGAGGGCCGGAGAATACGTCGTCGCCGAGGGGGAACTCGTCGAAGCCGGCGTCCTCGCCGGGCGCAGCAGCCTCGCTCTCGCTGGACTGAGTGGCCATTTCCGCGGGCTTCTCGGTCTCTGCGGTCTGGGAAGAACATGCCGAGAGGCCGGTCATCAGGGCGACGGCCGCGACGGCCGCGCCGATGGTGCTAAGTGAGCGCTTCATGAATCAAACTCCATGTCAGTGTGGGATGGTTCGACGGTTCGTCACTTCTCGGGGATCGCGCGGCGCATGCGCCGCTTCCCCCAGAGGTACAGGCCGACGATGATGACGAGAACCGCTGCCTGTGCGGAGAGGTTCTCCACTCGGGGGTAGATCCCCAAGAGGTCGATGGTCGGGAGGCCGTCAAGAGGCGTCAGGGGCAGAACGTCGGCCTCCTGGAGCTCCTTGATGCCAGATCCGGTGAAGGTGACGGCCATGACCGCCAGGAGCAGCGATGTGACCGCGAAGAAGGGGCGCAGCGGAATCCTCAGGGCGGCGAATTGGATGAGGAGGTAGACCACGACGAGGACGGCGAGGCCGACGCCCATGCCGATCCACACGTGCCCGATGGCCGCGCCCGCGTGGGAGATGACCGGCACATAGAAGAGAATCGTCTCGGCGCCCTCGCGAAGGACCGCGAGGAACGCGATGGCGGCCAGGCCGAGGAGGGAGCCGCGAGTGAGCGAGGCATCCGTCTGACCCTTGATGTAACGGTCCCAGGCTTCGTTGGAGGACTTCGAGACCATCCAGTTCGAGACCCAGATGAGCATGGCGACCGCGAAGAGGGCGGCGAAGCCTTCGAGGAGCTCCTGATTGGCTCCGGCGAGATTCGCGAACGAGGAGAAGAGGACGGCGAGGGCCGCGGAGGCGACGAGGGCGAGCGCGACCCCGATCCACACGATCTTCGACTTGTCCTTGTGCCCGGCCTTGCCGAGGTAGGCGAGGATCGCGGCGACGACGAGGATCGCCTCCATGCCCTCTCGGAGGATGACGAGGAGCGAGGGGAGGAAGCCCGAGAGCCAAGGGCTCGTGGGGGCGGCCGCCTCGCCGACGTAGCCGTCGAGGGTGTTGGCGTCCTCGCGCAGGTAGTTCTTGAGATCGGTGAGGTGCTGAGCGACCGCAGCGTCGTCATGATCGCTCATCGCCTTCTTGACGAGGGAGAACTTCATCTCGACGGTGGAGACCCGATTCCCCGAGATGCGCGCCATGACCTGCTTCTCGAAGCCGAGGGTCTCATAACGCCGGTAGTAGGCGGTATTCACCCCGTCTTTACCCGCCTCGACATCGCCCGCCAGATAGTCCTTCTCGGCCTGATCCAGGATCTCACCCATCTCCTTCGCGACGCGCCCCCAGGCCCCCGGGCTGTAGTCGTTCGAGACAGCCGAGTTCCCGGCGCCGTCGAGGGTCTTGGCGTCCTCGCGCAGGTAGTTCTTGAGATCGGTGAGGTGCTGAGCGACCGCAGCGTCGTCATGATCGCTCATCGCCTTCTTGACGAGGGAGAACTTCATCTCGACGGTGGAGACCCGATTCCCCGAGATGCGCGCCATGACCTGCTTCTCGAAGCCGAGGGTCTCATAACGCCGGTAGTAGGCGGTATTCACCCCGTCTTTACCCGCCTCGACATCGCCCGCCAGATAGTCCTTCTCGGCCTGATCCAGGATCTCACCCATCTCCTCGGCGACCGCGCCCCAGCTGGACACGGCGCCCTCGGCTCGCGCAGCGGCCGGGGCGAGGACCCCGATGAGGAGGGCGAGGAGGAGCGGGGCGAAGAGGATCCAGGGACGCCTCGTCAATGCCGTCGTCGAGGATGTCGATACGCCCACCCGTGTTCCTCCAGAATTCCGCTTGTCGATGTTGATGAGGGCGAGGGGACCATGCCGACCCCGAAATCGCCAGAATTAGTTTAGCCTAACCTCCGCAAATTCAGAAATAAGTCACCGAAGAGTTACCTATTTGAGATCTTCGCAGGTGGGAGAGCCTCCGCGCGGGGCATCCCCAAGGCGCAGGACTCCGCTTTCCATCACCATCACACGATCGGCGAAATGAACGGCCTCATCCTCGTGCGTCACTACGAGCACCGCCGCACCCTCGTCCGCCGCACGCCGGAGCATCCTCAGCACCGTCTGGGCGTTCCCCGCGTCCAGCCCCGCGGTCGGTTCGTCGGCGAGGACCGTCTCCGGCCGCATCACCAGCGCCCGCGCCACAGCCATCCGACGCAGTTCCCCTCCCGAGAGCTCATCGGGGCGAGCGTCGGCCAGGGGCGCCAGATCGACGCCCTCCAGCAGGGCCTCCGCCCGCTCGCGGACCCCCTCCTGCTCGACTCGCGCCCGGATGATCGACGGGAGGAGGACGTTCTCCAGCACCGACAGGCTGCGTAGCGCGGTGTGCCCCTGAGGGATCACGCCGATCCGCTCGTTGCGGAGCGCCGAGGCCACGGCATCCGGGAGGGCGTACAGATCCTCGCCGTCGATCAGGACGGCCCCCTCCGTCGGCGCGAGGATCCCCGCCATCATCGACAGCAGGGTGCTCTTACCGCTCCCCGAGCGTCCGCGAATCACCAGCAACTCGCCGGGGTTCAGGCGAAGATCCACCGGCTCGACCGCCGAGAACATCGCTCCGCCGCGGACGCGCGGGAAGTCCTTCCTCACGCCTTTCGCTTCAAGAGTCACGTCATTCCCCTTCCCTGAGGACGAGCCCCACGTCCATCGCACCGATACGGCGAATCGAGACCCACCCCGCGACTCCCGCCGAGGCCAGGGCGACCAGGAGCGCGGCGAGGGCGATGAGTCCCGACTCCAAGGGCCCCGGCATGAGGAACCCGATGCCGAGCATTTGACTGACCAGCACCCGGAAGGCCGAGAGCAGGACCCCCGACACGACGATGCCCGCGAGCGCGCCGGCCAGATCGACGGCCGCGGACTCCGCGAGGACGAGACGTCCGAGCCGCGAGCGACTCACGCCCATCGCCCTGAGGAGGGCGAACTCCCGAGCCCTTTCGTGAATCATCATCGTGAACACGAGGACGCTCATCCCCGATCCGACCGCCCATACGACGCCCACGAGCAGCGCGACCGCGCGCGATGTCCGCACGAGCGTCTCCGAGATCCCCGAGACCATGCTCTTCGCCGTCGAAACGGAGACCCCGTCCACGTTCTCGCGGATCCGCTGAGCGACTGCCTCCGCGTCCTCGCCGTCCGCGACGCGGACGAGAACCGAGGACACGACGCTCCCCGGATCGGCGTCCTGATACTTGTTCAGTCCCTTCTCCAAGGAGGCCGCCATGAGGCTCCTGCCCGTGTCGAAGTTCGCGTACACGGCGTTGTCGAGGGTCGAGCCTGTCGGATCGAACTGGCCGACGACCCTGAGAGTCCGACCGTAGATCTTGAAGGAGCCGTCGACCGGTACGGTGACGTTCGCTCCCACGAGGACGTCCATCTCGCCGATCTCCACGTCGCCCGTCGTGTCGGCGATCCACGGTTGAATGGCGAAATCCGTCTCCGGATCGAAGGCGATGACCTGGTATCTCCCCGAGCAGCAGCTCGCCCTCGCGGATGCGAGGAAGATCTGGGGAGATGCCTTCTCCACGCCGACGACATCGCGGACCCTCGCAACGACTCCCGCATCCATGTAGAAATAGCCCGGCTCGGCCTCGAGGAGGAAGGTCTGGGCGTCGAAATCTCCGCCGGCATCGCTCGGGGTGACGAGCACATCGGCCCCGAGACGCGCCTCCACCGTCGCCAAGCCGCCGCAGATCCCCTGGACGAGGATGGTTCCCCCGAAGACGGCCGAGGCCATGAGCGCTGCGAATATGAACAGCGCGAAGGCGCGAATCGGCTGCGCGCGCAGAGCGCGAAGGGGCAGCTCCCTCAAAGAACGCATGGATCCGTCTCCTTCCTACGTCGTCAACAGCATCGAGTCGTCGGCGGCTCGCAACAGCCTCGGAAGCACGGCCCTTGCGCCGATCCAGGCGACGAGGAGGCTCATCGCCATCGCCGCGGCGGCGAGCGTGGCGAGGTTGCCCGGGGAGACGAGCTCGCTCCTCACGGGCGCGACGCCGATGAGGGCGACGAGCCCCGCTGCCACGAGCGCCCCGAGCAGAGCCCCCGAGGCGTGGACCATGAGCGCCTCCCGTAGGAGGACGCGCTCGACGAGGGCCCTCGAAGCCCCGAGGATCCGCCACACGTTCGCCTCGCGGCGCCGCTCGTTGAACAGCGCCCATTGGGCGACGGCGAGCGCCCCGAGCAGGATCAGCCACGTCAGGGCCGCGACCCCGGCGAGCATGGACGAATGCGCGGACACCGAGGAGGCGGTCCCCGCCAGCGCTTCCTCCGAATGGACGGCCGTCACGCGTCGGATGTAGAGGTTGATCCAGTTCGTCACCGATTCCGCGTCGGAGCGCTCCTTGAGTCGTAGCAGCGCGACCGAGTAGTCGGCATGCGGGTCGATAGAGGCATAGGAATCGTCGCCTGTGGCGACCGCGGCGGCGATCACCCGCTCGAGGGAGCCTATCGGCACGAGCACCGCCTTGTCCAGCTCGGCGCCGGTCCTCTCGAGATGGGAGTCGACCGGCCATTCCTCGCCGAAGAGGGTCACCGTGCCCTCCCGCGACACCGCCACATCGGCGCCCACCGCGACGGATCCCTCCGGCACCACGTGATCGGGGCCCTCGCGCAGCCAGGGCGCGACGACGAAGTCGGAGGCGGGGTCGAAACCGATGATCCAGAGGGGCTCCCCCCCACCGCTCGCGTCCGACAGGTAGAGCTGATAGGCGATGCGATCGATGTCCTCGTTGGAGTTCAGACGCGACAGAGTTGAGCGCTCCTTGTGGAAGAGGACGGGGCTACCGACCATCTGGATGCAGGACTTGTCGAGTTGTAGGAAGCCCGCCGAGGGGTAGACGACGACGTCCGCGCCCAGTCTGTCTCGAGCCAGAGAGAGCTCCGCCCTCGTCGACTGCACGAGGAGCAGGCCCGTCAGCGCACAGGCGGTCTGCGCGAGCGCGAGGAGCGCGATGATCATCGTCCTCAGCGGGCGGGCCCGCGCGCTCTTCAGCGGGAGGCCCCTCAGGGAAAGACGGTCGTGCCTCATCACCCGGCACCTCCCGCGCTCGTATCGAGCCACAGGGCCGGACGGACTCCGTAGGTCGCATCGGCGGCGGCACCGGAGCCGTGGCGTACGCCCTCACGGTCGACGTACTGCGCCGTGAAGTCGTAGGTCCCCGGGGAGCGCAACCACCAGTCGGCCCGCCCCTCCTCGTCCGCGGGCAGATCGTCGTTGTCGACGGCCGCAGACAGGGCGGCCGAACCGAGCGCGGCGCGCTCGACGGCGTTGGAGATGTAGATCGAGGCCTCGGTCTCGCTCAGCGCGAAGACGCGATCCTTCGTCGCGGGGCCCGCAGCGGTGCCGGTCGTGGACTGCGGAGTGTTGGGGACCTCGACCGTCGGGACGAGGGAGAGCTCGCTTTCATTGAAAGCTGCCGCGAGGAAGTCCGAGTTCATCCATCTGCGGAGGTCGGAGCGCTCCCAGGTGACGGGCTCGAAGGGGACGCGGTGGTAGGGGGCGGCGTCGAGGGAATCGCGGCTGAGCAGCAGCAGCCTCCCGTCGATCCGGTCGAGGACGATCCAGCGGATCGGCTCCGGGCCGTTCGCGGCATCGCCGTCCTGTTCGAAGGAGCCGAACTCGATGAGATCCCCCTTCTTCGCCGAACGATAAGGGAGGGCGGGGTCCGCCTCGGTCATCCCCCGAAGGCGCTCGGCCGAGTCGGCGTACCCATCGAGGCGCGAATAGGCGCGGTAGGCCCCTTCGCGCTCGCCGACCTCTTCAAGGCGGAGAGCCTCCCGATAGGCGGCGTCCATCCGAAGGCGGTGGATCCCGAAGAGGGCGAGCGCGAGCGCAAGCAACGCGACCCCGACGACGATCGCGCGCCGCTTCCGCCTCGCAGGGGAGGGCGGAAGCGCGATGGCACGCGCCCTCACCTCAGGCGACGGTCCGCTCGCCACGCTTCGCCACGGAGGCGAGCGCCCCTGCGCCGGACAGGGCGATGAGACCCGTCATCACCCGGGTGAAGGGCTGGAATACGGTGTAGCAGCGCATGTTCTTCATCATGCACATGGGGCAGATCCCGCCGGGGACGAAGAAGAGGACAACACTCGCGATGACGGCGAGAAGCTGAAGAAGGATCCTCACACCCCTGTTCTTCACGAAAGTGGCGGTCCCGAAGAGGACGACGAGGCCAACGCCTCCCGCAGCTACCGTGTTCTGACACTGGTGACAGTGCATCCAGGTGCCGTCCTCTCGACGGGGGCAGGCGGAGAAGACCGTCATGACCCCGAGGATGAGCAGGACGCTCAACGCTGCTGGGGTGACGGCAAGCGCCAGATTCTTCTTCGACATGGGTTCGTTCCTCTGTTCTTTAACGAGCGCATATGCTGACAAGGTTGGACACATATAGTTAAGGGCATCCTTACTTAAATTGTCAATCTGCGGGCACCGCCGGAACGCGGGCCTCCGGAACGCGGATCTCCGATCCTGGGATTCCGGAAACCGGAAGCACCCGAGAGCCTTCGACATACGCGATAATCGAGCGGAAACAGGCGGAAGGCGACGTCGCCCGATCCCGCTCGCTGATGCCGACCCCGAGGAGTTCTCAGTGCTCGCAGCCACCTTCACACCATAGACCACCGCAGTAGCCGCCCGATCCCGGGGAAGGCGGAGCCCCCGCTCTCGGCCACGACGGTCGAGGGCGGGGGCTCCGAGGTTCGACGGGCTCTCATCGCCGCTCATCGGCGACGGGAGAGCACGATCCGGACCGACTCCCGTTCCACGGGCGCACGATCCGGGCCGCGGAATCGGCTCAGGCCTCCTCGGTGAGGACCGCGGCGCGGCCAGCCTCAAGGCGAGCAACCGGGACGCGGAACGGCGAGCACGACACGTAATCGACGCCGACCTCGTGGAAGAAGTGGATCGACAGCGGATCGCCACCATGCTCGCCACATACACCCAGCTTGATGTTCGGCTTGGTCGAACGAGCGCGCGTCACGCCCTCGCGGACCAGGGTGCCAACACCGTGGACATCGATGGACTCGAACGGCGAAACACCGAAGATGCCGGCCTCAATATAGTGCGGGAAGAAGACGCCTTCGACGTCGTCACGCGAGAAGCCCCAGACGGTCTGAGTCAGGTCGTTCGTGCCGAACGAGAAGAAGTCAGCTTCTTCAGCGAGATCTTCAGCGGTCATTGCTGCACGCGGAAGCTCGATCATTGCGCCGATGGTGACACCGGACAGGTCAACGCCACGCTCGGCTGCGACCTCGGCGATAATGTCTTCGCCCTCTTCGCGGATCAGCTGGAGCTCGCGGACGGAGCCGACCAGCGGAACCATGATTTCCGGCTTCGGGGACAGGCCACGGGAAACGAGTTCAGCGGCTGCCTCGCAGAGTGCGCGCATCTGCAGGGCGAACAGGCCGGGCAGGTAAATGCCGAGGCGGACGCCACGCAGGCCGAGCATCGGGTTCTGCTCGTGGAAGCGACGAACCTCAGCCAGCATCTTCTCGTCAGCCGGATCAGCTTCGCCGGTCGCCTTCGCGACAGCAACCTTGATTTCCAGCTCGGACAGTGCCGGCATGAACTCGTGGAGCGGCGGGTCAATCAGGCGGACGGTCATCGACTTGCCATCCATGACCTCGAGCATCTCGAGGAAGTCCTGCTTCTGAAGCTTTTCGAGTTCGCCGAACGCTGCGGCGCGTTCCTTCGAGCCCGGTGCGGAGAGGATTGCGCGCTCAACCAGTGGGCGACGTGCGCCGAGGAACATGTGCTCGGTACGGCAGAGACCGATGCCTTCAGCGCCGAACTCGATCGCGCGACGCGAGTCGGTCGGGGTGTCAGCGTTGGCGCGGACGCTCAGGCGACGAACCTTGTCGGCGCGCTGCAGGATCTTGTCAACCGCCTTAACCAGTTCCTGGGTGCCTTCGTCGTTGCCGGCAGCAATCAGGCCAGCTTCGAGGCCGTGCGACAGGTAGGTGGTGACCGGAGAGTCGGTAACCGGGACCTCGCCGATGAAGATTTCACCAGTCTGACCGTCGATCGCGATCGTGTCGTCGGAGGTGTAGGTGGTGCCATCAATGACGACGGTGCCGGCCTCGGCGTCAATCTCGAGTGCTTCGGCGCCACAGACGCAGGTCTTGCCCATACCACGCGCGACAACTGCAGCGTGCGAGGTCTTGCCACCGCGGGCGGTCAGAACGCCTTCGGCGACAACCATGCCCGGCAGGTCATCCGGGTTGGTTTCGCGACGAACCAGAACGCACTTGACGCCGTCAGCGTGGAACTTCTCAGCTTGAGCGTTGTCGAAGGCAATCTTGCCGACTGCTGCGCCCGGTGAAGCGGCCATGCCACGTGCGATGAGTTCCTTGGCAGCCTTCGAGTCGAACTGCGGGAACATCAGCTGGGTCAGCTGATCGCCGGTGACGCGAGTCAGGGCCTCGTCGCGGGTAATCAGCTTTTCTTCGGTCAGCTGGATGGCGATACGGAATGCGGCGGCAGCGGTGCGCTTGCCAACGCGGGTCTGGAGCATCCAGAGCTTGCCGCGCTCGATGGTGAACTCGATATCACACATGTCGCGGTAGTGGGTTTCAAGCTTGCGCATGATGCCACGCAACTTGTCGTAGGAAGCCTTGTCGATATTCTCGAGGTCGGCGAGGGACAGGGTGTTGCGGATACCTGCAACGACGTCCTCACCCTGAGCGTTCTCAAGGTAGTCGCCGTACACGCCTGCGTGGCCGGACGAGGGGTCGCGGGTGAAGCAGACACCGGTGCCGGAGCCTTCACCCATGTTACCGAAGACCATAGTGCAGATATTGACTGCGGTG
The DNA here is from genome assembly GCF_030216865.1 of Pauljensenia sp. UMB6358. Lineage (NCBI taxonomy): Bacteria > Bacillati > Actinomycetota > Actinomycetes > Actinomycetales > Actinomycetaceae > Pauljensenia > Pauljensenia sp. UMB6358. The sequence continues at coordinate 113,971 of NZ_JASOMS010000005.1, forward strand.
CCCAGGTCGTGAGGGATGCGCTCACGACGACGGTAGATGCGTGCGCGCTCGGTGTTCCAGGAGCGGAACACGGCTTCGATGGCCATATCCATCTGGGTGCGAGGATCCTGCGGGAAGTCCATGCCCTTCTGCTCGGAAACGATCTTCTTGAAGGTCTCAACGAGGCCCTTCAGGTCGTCAGCGGTCAATTCGGTGTCGCCCTTGACGCCACGAGCTGCCTTCAGATCGTCCAGGGCGTCGGAGAACAGGTCACCATCAATGTCGAGAACCGTCTTGCCGAACATCTGGATCAGACGACGGTAGGAGTCCCATGCGAAGCGCTCGTTGCCCGAGATCTTTGCGAGACCCTGAACCGAGTCGTCGTTCAGACCGATATTGAGGACGGTTTCCATCATGCCCGGCATCGAGAACTTTGCGCCTGAACGCACCGAGACAAGGAGCGGGTTGTAGGGGTCACCCAGGTGGCGTTCCATCTGATCTTCGACGCGGCGAAGAGCGGTGGTCACCTCAGTTTCCAGGGATTCGGGAACAATCGAATCCTTGAGGTATGCGCGGCATGCCTCGGTGGTGATGGTGAATCCGGGGGGAACGGGCAGTCCAAGCTTCGTCATTTCCGCAAGGTTTGCACCCTTACCTCCGAGCAGGTCCTTCATGGACTTGTCGCCCTCGGAGAAGTCATACACATATTTGACCATTGAGGTCCTCAACTTCCGTCGATCACGTAAAAGTGGCCCACCATCGGGCCGCTAGTGGGAAGAATAGCAAAAAGGGACTTAGGTCACCGAATGCTTTACCTTTGTTTTCAACATCTTTGCAGTTCGCTTAGGCAGTTTGTCGCATATATGACATTTTCAGGCTGTTTCAGTAGGGGCAGAGGTGTGCCTACGCCTCGTTCCACTTCCCATCGACGAGGCCCCTCGACGCACTGCACCTGACGCGACACACCCGAGCTCAAACACGCAAAACCGTCGCACCAAGTGCACCCGGGAACACAAAACCCACCGACACGCGTCACCACCTACACCTCGCGCGACAAAACCCCACCAAAACAAACCAAACCGTCGCACCAAGTGCAGTCGGTGCACAAAAACACTGGCGGGCCCACCCCAAGGGTGAGCCCGCCAGCTCTACACGGTCAACGCCGGCCGCTAAGCATTGAAGCCGCTGACCGTTGAAGGTCAGTGAGCGTTGAAAGTGAATTTTCTGTCCGAACCTTCACCCTCAACACCGACCGTAACAACCTGGCCGGCCACGATCTCTCCGAAGAGGATGCGCTCAGACAGAGCGTCTTCGATCTCGCGCTGGATGGCGCGACGCAAGGGGCGCGCACCGAGCACCGGGTCGAAGCCAAGATCGGCCACCAGGTCGCGCGCTTCGTCGGTGAGCTGCAGGTGCATGTCCTGCGCTTCCATACGCTTGGCCAGCTTCGCGATCATCAGGTCGACGATCTGCTTGATCTGATCCTTGTTCAGTGGCGGGAACACGATCGTGTCATCGACGCGGTTCAGGAACTCGGGGCGGAAGTGCTGTTTGAGCTCTTCATCAACCTTTGCCTTCATACGCGAGTAGTCATGCGTCAGGTTGTCAGCGGACTGGAAGCCCGTCAAAACACCCTTGTTAATGTCCCGCGTGCCGAGGTTCGTGGTCATGATGATGACCGTGTTCTTGAAGTCGACCTTGCGTCCCTGGGAGTCGGTCAGACGACCTTCTTCGAGGATCTGCAGTAGCGAGTTGAAGATGTCCGGGTGAGCCTTTTCAACCTCGTCGAAGAGGACGACAGAGAACGGCTTGCGGCGAACCTTTTCGGTCAGCTGGCCGCCCTCGTCGTAGCCGACGTAGCCAGGAGGAGCACCGAAGAGGCGCGATGCCGTGTGCTTCTCAGAGAACTCGGACATGTCCAGCTGGATCAGAGCATCTTCGTCACCGAACAGGAATTCGGCAAGCGCCTTCGCCAGCTCGGTCTTACCGACACCGGTCGGACCGGCGAAGATGAACGAGCCACCGGGACGATTCGGGTCTTTCAGCCCAGAGCGAGTGCGGCGGATCGACTGCGACAGTGCGCGAACAGCTTCTTCCTGACCGATGACACGCTTGTGCAGCTCATCCTCCATCTTCAAAAGCTTCGTCGTCTCAGTCTGGGTCAGCTTGAAGACCGGGATACCAGTCGACATGGCTAAGACCTCGGCGATCTCTTCTTCCGTGACCTCTGCGATGGAGTCGGATTCTCCGCCCTTCCAGGACGTTTCTTTCTCTTCACGCTGAGCAACCAGGTTGGATTCTTCGTCGCGCAGGCCGGCTGCCTTCTCGAAGTCCTGATCGTCGATCGCCGATTCCTTGTTGCGACGAACTTCGGCGATCTTCTCGTCGAGTTCACGCAACTCCGGCGGAGCGGTCATACGACGAATACGCAGGCGCGCGCCCGCCTCATCGACCAGGTCGATGGCCTTGTCCGGCAGGAAGCGATCAGAGATGTATCGGTCCGCAAGTTCAGCGGCCGCCTTGATTGCTTCATCGGTGATGATGACGCGGTGGTGGGCCTCGTAACGATCGCGCAAGCCCTTCAGGATTTCGATGGTGTCCTCGACAGAGGGCTCGTCGACCTTCACAGGCTGGAAGCGTCGTTCAAGCGCCGCATCCTTTTCGATGTACTTGCGGTATTCGTCGTTCGTGGTCGCGCCGATCGTCTGGAGCTCGCCACGCGCAAGCATGGGTTTGAGCATCTGGGCGGCGTCGATCGACCCTTCAGCGGCGCCCGCACCAACCAAGGTGTGGATTTCGTCGATGAAGAGGATGATGTCGCCACGCGTACGGATTTCCTTGAGGACCTTCTTCAGGCGTTCTTCGAAGTCGCCACGGTAGCGCGAGCCAGCGACCAGCGACCCCATATCCAGGCTGTAGATCTGGCGGTCCTTGATCGTTTCGGGCACATCACCGTGGACGATTGCTTGCGCCAGTCCCTCGACGACGGCGGTCTTACCAACGCCGGGTTCCCCGATCAGAACCGGATTGTTCTTGGTGCGACGCGAGAGGACTTGCATGACGCGCTCCATCTCGACGCGACGACCAATCACCGGGTCGAGCTTGTTATCGCGAGCAGCCTGGGTCAGGTTGCGACCGAACTGCTCTAGAACCGCAGAGTTCTGGCGTTCGTGCGTGGAGGATCCGCCGACGCCCGCGCCGACAGATTCACGTCCTTCACCTTCGCCGCGCTGGTATCCGCTGAGTAGCTGGATCACGTTCTGACGGACCTGGGAAAGGTCAGCGCCACGCTTGGTCAGGACCTGGGCGGCGACGCCTTCACCTTCTTTCAGCAGGCCGAGCAAAAGATGTTCGGTGCCGATGTAGTTGTGGCCGAGCTGCAGTGCCTCACGCAGTGATAGCTCGAAGACTCGCTTTGCTCGCGGTGTGAAGGGGATGTGACCTTCAACCGTCTTTTCGCCTTCGCCAATGATCTCAATGACGGACGCGCGGACGTCGTCATCGTTAATGTCCATCATCGCGAGCGCCTTCGCGGCGACGCCTTCACCTTCGGAGATCAGGCCGAGCAAAAGGTGCTCAGTCCCGATGTAGTTGTGTTTGAGCCCGCGCGCTTCATCCTGCGCGAGGACGACGACGCGCCTAGCTCGGTCGGTAAACCGTTCGAACATGTCATTCCCTTTGCGTCCGGGGACCGCGCCAACACGCGGAGTGATTCTTCAACTGAAACCACACTAAGCGAGCGCACGATTATATGCGCGTTAGTTCGCCATGGGGTGAAAAAGGAATATCGACGAGGCCGATCGGCTCCCGGCTGTTTCAGTTACGCTTCGGATTCCACCAGTACGGTGAACGGGCCATCATTGACCAGCGAAACTTCCATCATCGCGCCGAATTCGCCCGTTGCTACTTCGAGGCCGCGACCTCGTAAATCGGCGACAACCGCATCGACGAGAGGCTGTGCTTCATCGCCCGGGGCGGCATTCACCCACGAGGGGCGACGCCCCTTGCGCGTATCCCCGTAGAGCGTGAACTGCGAAACCACCAGGATCGGAGCACTGAGTTCCGAGGCGGACTGCTCATCACCGAGAATGCGAAGTTCCGCGATCTTACGGGCGACAGTCGCAACCTGCTCCGCGCTGTCTCCCCTTTTCACGCCGAGCAACACCATCAGGCCCGGGCGATCAATCGCCCCGACAACCTGACCGTCAACAGACACGGAAGCGCTGGTCACGCGCTGAATAACCGCGCGCATCAGCGGGCTCCCAACGCGCCCAGGCCACCGATCGGCGACACGTCATGGCGACGCAGATCAGGATTATTCAAATCAGCGCCCGGACGTGTTTCGGGGGACATTGCAGATTTGCCATCAACGGGAACAATCAGTTCCTGAGCTGCAGCAATACCACCCAAGTCGAACACCATCGACGCCGGAACGTTGCGCGCAAGCACCGCCAAAGCAATCGGACCAAGCTCTCTATGGCGAGCAACAGAGGTCACGATACCAACAACTCGACCGTTCGATTCAATGCGAGTACCTACCTCGGGAAGGTCGCCTCGTGAACCATCAAGCTGCAGGAACGTCAGGCGACGCGGCGGACGCCCCAAATTGAGCACGCGAGCAATCGACTCCTGCCCGCGATAGCAGCCCTTATTCGTGTGGACCGCGGTGCGCAGCCAGTCGACCTCAGCCGGAATCGACCGCGCGTCCGTGTCGACACCCAAGCGCGGGCGCCACGCAGCAATACGCATCGCCTCCCACGCAAGGAACCCCGCAGGCTTCCGCTTCGCATCAGTGGCCAGCCAGTCGGTAATAAACTGCTTCGCCCCGTCGCGATGCACAACATGCAAACATATCCGTGAACGCGCGCCCGGATGAGAGCCCTGGAAGTATTCCGTGCCTCCCTCGGTCACGCCCGGCCACGGATCGTTCCACGTCAGCACGAGGCCGGGAAGTCCGGTAGCTGTATCCGTGTCACTGCCCGCGGTCGCGAACACCGTCACGTCAGAGCGCACATCAACCTGCACGCGCAGAGCAAACTGCATCGAACGCAGGAACTCCGCTAGACCTTGGGTGTCATGGCCTTCACAGATCAGCCACGTGTTCTCACCGTCGTCCGCTACTGCAGCCTGGTGCTCAATATGACCCTGAGGATCCAGAACCAGAAGCTCCTTCGAATCCCCCGGGCCCATACCCGTGACAATCTGCGTCGTAATGCTGGTCAGCCACGTCTGACGATCCGCACCAGACACGGTGATGACGCCCAAGTCTGCGCGATCCGTGATCGCGCGCCCCTCTTCCAAGGCCCACTGTTCCCCCAAAGGGTCGCCGTAATGCAGGGCAATCGGCGTCACGGGGATCGCAAAGGTCTGTGGCTCCGCCCCTTCTTCAGGGGTGTCAGCTTCTTGAGCGCGGGTGGCCTGGTCCCCTAGATCGTCGGACGTGAGAATCGCACCCGGCCACGTGGCAAGCGGAGACAGCCACTCGTCAGCAGGCGAATCCGACGTAGTGGAAGAAACGGGGGAATCAGACAAGGAAACCACTCTCAGCCTGGGCGTCAATGCCTTCAACGGCTTCGCCCGACGCGGTGCGCGCCTGCTCGGTACGCATCAAGCGGCCTGAGAACTCAACTCCAGCTTCGCCACCGACAATAGTCTTTTCCTGCGTCCACATGAGCTCACCCGCAACCAGGCCGTACATGCGACCCAGGTGTTCGACCTCTTGCGCCTTCGCGTCACGCGCAATCGCATCCGACACCATCTGCACGCGCGGGCCAACTCCCACGCCCGCCCACAGCACACCAAGACCATTCGTCAAAGCCGAAGTCGCCGTGAACTCGCGCGGCACATACTGACCCGGCGGAGGCAGTTCATCCGTGCCCGGCATCACCGACACGTACATCGTCTCTTCGACCAAAAGCTCACCGCGACCAATGTGTGACAGCCCCTCGGCAGCGTCCCACGTCGGCTCAATCTCAACGCCGGGAGCCGGAAGCCCCTGGTAAATCGACGTGGTGAAACGCATCTGCTCACCACAAATCTCACCGCGCATCTCTTCAATGATCGCAGTATCCGTTTCAGCGCCAGCGGCCATCCCCCAGCCCTTCCACGTACCGAGCATCCACGCGAGAGGAGCAAGAGCAACAGGCAAATCAGCAGGAATAACCATCATGGAAATTAGCCTAAAGGTTTGCGCGCGCCCACGCGATATTTGGATCCGCGACCACCGCGTCAGTCAGCAGTTTCGAGGCTCGAAGCGAGGATTTGGCTCAGATGCCACCGATGCGGATCAACGCGTAAATCGGAATCGCAGCAACCAAGAACTTTGCGCAGGCGCGACCCAGCGCACCCGTCGGCGGGCGACGCGTCGTGTGATCACCTAGCAGACCATCAAGAACCACAATCGTCACACCAACAGCCACACCTTCAAGCAAACCGAAAAGAGCGGCCGCCGGGATCGGACCGATGACAGACGCAAGGCCCGGAAGAATAATCGGCGTCATCTGCGATGCGCGACCGGCAATATATGCGACAACACCAATGATTGCGCCCGAGATCGCTCCCACCGAAAGCGCACCAATCGACTGCGAACGATAGGTGTGGCCAATCTGGTCTCCCCACACAATCAGCGCAATCAAGACCGCGGCAACGGGGATCATCATGCTCCACTGCTCAAGAGAATTCAACGTGATCCACACAGCCGACGCGGCAATCAGAATCAAGGCTCCGATCGCGGAGGCAAGAGTCAAAGAGGTCGGACGCTCATTAGGACGAGTCTTCACTCGGCGTAGCACCATCACATCGGCCTCATCGACTGATTCACCTGCGATAAGAGCTTCCTGAAGAGCCCGCTCACGCTGGCGTTGCGCGATCGTTTCAGCACAATTCTCACCTGTGATAAACGAGTGATTCGTTGGCGTTGGAGCCGTGAAAATCACCGAAGCAACAATCGCAACAACCGACGCCCCAATCACCGGAACGCCATATTTTAAGTCGCCCGTCAGCGCGACCACCATCGGCAGAACAGCTGCCGAAAACGCCAACGCGATAATCGTGAGGGGAGGAAGATCCAGACCGGTAAGCGCACCCCACGTGAAGGCAAGAACAACACCGATCAGAGCAATCAGAGAAGCAAACGTCAAAGACATTGCCGGCAACGTCCACACGACCACGGTCAGAATCGAGAAAAGAAGAACGATGACCGCGGATAAGCGCATACCGGTCGCGATTGACAGGGTTGCCATCGAAAGGCGGTCGCTTAAATCGCGACGCCCTCGATGAGAATGGGGCCTCGAGGCAGGTCGAGTGGGAACAGACTCCATACGATTCATGGTCGCACATTTTGGTGGGATGTCCCACCTCTCCTCCCCTCGCTGGCGAGGCTCGCATTACGTATGCTTGTACGCGCACCGAGTTGTTAAGCCCCGGGCTCCAAACTTTGCCGCTACGAGCGGCCTTCGCGCCGACAGGCGCTTTCGGCTCGGTGTCTAATCGTTGGAAAGTGGCTGCGATGGGTTTCCTGTCGTGGCCACTTTTTCTGTTCCGCCCGTTCCCTGTAGGCCCCTATGAACGCCAAGGGATAAAACAAGGCTGGCCCGGGTGTTTCACCCGGGCCAGGCCTCGTCATTATGATCGCGGACGGTACTGCTAAGCTCACGTCAAAATCAGCGGAGTAGCAGCTCAGTCTGCGCGGGGCGAGAGATCCGCCAAACGGCGGACGGTCGCCAGCGGTGTCAGATCAGCGGGTAGCGGACGATCGTCGCTTCACGACCAGCGCCGACGCCGATCGACTGAATGCGACAACGCGACAGCTCTTCGAGGCGCGCGATGTAATCCTGCGCGTTCTTCGGCAACTCTTCGAAGGTACGGCAACCGGTGATGTCCTCTTCCCAACCGGGCAGTTCTTCGTACACCGGGACAGCGTTCTCGAAACCGACCTGGTCAAGAGGCATTTCTTCCATGCGGACGCCATCGACCTCGTAGGCGACGCAGACCGGGATGGTCGGATAGCCAGAAAGCACGTCGAGTTTCGTCAGGCAGATGTCGGTCAGGCCGTTGATGCGGGTCGCGTAGCGCATGACAACCGCGTCGAACCAGCCGGTGCGGCGAGCACGACCGGTGGTCACACCAAATTCGCCACCTTTGTGACGCAGGGCCTCACCGACCTCATCATCAAGTTCTGTCGGGAACGGGCCTTCACCCACGCGCGTCGTGTACGCCTTCGCAACACCAACAACGCGGTCGATGCGGGTCGGGCCAACACCGGTGCCAGTCAGCGCACCGCCGGCGGTCGGGTTCGACGAGGTCACAAACGGGTACGTGCCATGGTCGATGTCGAGCATGGTGGCTTGACCACCTTCAAAAAGCACCGTGTCGCCACGATCGAGCGCGTCATTCACTTCGAGGGACGCATCGCAGACCATTGGGCGGATGCGATCGGCATATGCGAGCAGTTCTTCAGTGACGGTGTCAGGGTCGAGAGTTTCCATGCCGACGGCTGCGAAAACCTCATTTTTCGGAGCAAGAGCTGCCTCGATCTTCTCGCTCAGCGTCTTCGGGTCGAACAGATCCTGAATGCGGATGCCGACGCGGTTCATCTTGTCCGCGTAGGTCGGGCCGATGCCACGGCCGGTTGTGCCGATCTGATTCTTCCCGCGAGCACGCTCGTTCGCCTGGTCCATCAGACGGTTGTAGCTGGGGATGATGTGAGCATTGGAGGAAATCTTCAGGCGCGAGCAGTCAACGCCACGCGATTCCATTTCTGCCAATTCCTGGAACAGAACATCAATGTCGACGACGACACCGTTGCCGATGATCGGGGTAACACCCTTGGACAGGATGCCCGCGGGCAGCAGGTGCAGCGCGTACTTTTCCCCGTCGATGACGACAGTGTGACCGGCGTTGTTACCGCCGTTGAACTTCACAACATAGTCAGTGTTCTGGCCGAGCTGGTCGGTCGCCTTACCTTTACCTTCGTCGCCCCACTGGGCACCGAGCACGATCACGGCTGGCATGGGTTTCTCCCCGATATTCTTGCTATACGTACGACTGTGGCCGCACCTCGCACCATTCTACCGAGATTTACGCCAGCGCGTGAGCAGTAACAGCAGACACGCTTAACGCATACGCCTTCACGTACGCATGAAGCAATAGAAATCTTACTCCGCCCCTTCATTGGGGGTTTGTTTGGGCGGGCGGCCTCGTCCCCGAAGCGGCTGAGCCTTTGCTTCACGCCCCGCATCCTTCAGCGCGCGACGCAGAATGATCTCAATCTGCGCGTTCACACTGCGCAGATCGTCTGCCGCCCACTTGGACAACGCCTCGTGGACGGCAGGATCTAAGCGCAGAAGAATTTGCTTGCGCTCATTCTTCGGAGTCATTTACTCACCCGGCGATTCGCTCCCCAATACCAACCCAGCAGGTCAGTACAGCGAGCCCGCATTCACGATCGGCTGAGTGCGCTGATCAGAGCAGAGCACGACCAGCAGGTTCGACACCATCTGAGCTTTGCGTTCATCATCAAGCGACACGATGTCATTGTCTTCCAGACGGTTCAGCGCCTGCTCAACCATGGTGACCGCCCCTTCAACGATCTGCTCACGGGCAGCGATCACAGCACCGGCCTGCTGGCGCTGCAACATTGCCTGCGCAATTTCGGGCGCGTAAGCGAGAGACGAAATACGAACCTCGACGATTTCAAGACCAGCCAGTTCGACGCGAGCCGCAACTTCGCGCGCAAGTTCAGCAGAGACGACGTCTGTACCGCCACGTAGCGAGGTTTCGCCCGGGCCGGGCTCGTCATAGGGGTGCGACGTGGCGACGTGACGCAGCGCCGACTCCGCCTGAGCTTTGATGAATTCCTCGTACTGCTCGACTGCAAAGACCGCGCGCGCCGTGTCAGCAACCTGCCACACGACGATCGCCGCAATATTCACCGGATTACCGTCGGAATCGTTGACTTTCAGCTCGCTCGTCTCGAAGTTATGGACCTTGACGGAGACCTTCTTGCCATTCGTCAACGGTGGTACCAGCACCAGGCCCGTCTTGCGAACCGTGCCAACGTACTTGCCGAAGAACTGGCGAACCGAGGTCTGGCCAGGAGAGACGACCGCCAAGCAGGGCATCAACACCATGACGAGGAGGAACATGACCGAACCGGAGACTATTCTTGCGACACCGCCCGCTTCGCCAGCGTCATCCGCGATCGCACCTGTAACGAACAGGTAGATCGAGTAGCCGAAACCTGCGAGCAGGATCAAGGCCATCGGGAAGGCGATCGCCGATCCGAGTGCCGGCGCCTTCTTTTCCGCAATATTCACGCGCGCTTTTGCTTCAGCAAACGCATTATCAGCTACGCCTTTGACGTTGATGTGCTCTTCCTGAGCCACCGAGTGCGACATCAGTTCTCCTTTGCGACTCGCGCCAGCCGGTCGGCTAGCTCCACACGAGTGCGATATCAATATGATATCTATTTTTTAATCCGCGTCAATAGCATGTTTTTGTTTGGATACAGTGGGCGGTCTCGTGCATCATTCACGATCGCGTACTATCGACAATTCGCGAGGCCACGCGCGCAACGCCAGCCGAAAATGGGTGCTCACGCAGAATGCGTGGCACATCTGGTCAGCTGAAGGCAACCCGGATGAGCGCTCAGGAAAGAAAAGACGTACAAGGCGACGAAAATGGGCTTTCAACTGGGAAAACATCGCCTTACACGACAAAAACCGACGCCTGCCACCACCCGCACTCCGCCGAGCACCCACACATGCCTCATGCTCGCGCTCTTACGTAAGGGAAAACACGGGCACGACGAAAAAGCTGGCGACACCTACCTCAGCTGGCATCACCTACCTCGCCAGGCAATGCCTACCGTAGTTGACGGTTACCTCACTTAACCGCGGCAGCCTCCGCGCGGACGGAGGCGACCTCGTACAGGGCAATGCCGGTTGCGACGGCGGCGTTCAACGATTCGACCGCGGACGAGATCGGGATGGACACAATCTGGTCGCAGGTTTCGCGGACCAGGCGGGACAGGCCCGCCCCTTCGGCGCCGGTGACAACGACCAGCGGCGCATCGGCGAGCTTCAACCCGCGCAACGACGCGTCTCCCCCGCCGTCAAGGCCGATGACGAACATACCGTTCTTCTTGCATTCCTCGAGGGCACGGACCAGGTTGGTTGCACGCGCGACGGGAACTCGGGCGGCTGCGCCAGCAGAGACCTTCCACGCGGTGGTGTTGACACCTGCGGAGCGACGTTCCGGGATAATGACACCGTCGGCACCAAATGCTCCGGCAGAACGGAGAACTGCGCCCAGGTTGTGCGGGTCGGTCACTTGGTCGAGCGCGACCAGCAGGGGCGTTCCAACCTTCTGGAAGGATCCGACGATCAGGTCTTCGACGTGCGAGTATTCGTATCCGCGCACCTCAACGGCTACGCCCTGGTGGACTGCGCCCTCAGTTGCGACGTCGAGGTCGCGACGGGTGACCTCGAAAACAGGGGCCCCCATGTGGGTGGCGAGGCGGATGACCTCTTCGACGCGGTCGTCTTTCACATTGTCGAGCACGAAGACACGTTCAATCGGCACGTTGGCGCGGACAGCTTCGGCGACGGGGTTGCGACCGGCGATCAGTTCGTGGCCGGGTGCGACCTTGATGGATGACTTGGCGCGTGCGCGCGCGATCGCTGCTTCCCGAGCTTCGCGTGCTTCCCGCTGGATCTTGCGCTTGTACGCGGGATGGTAGGTCCGGTCTTCAGCCTTCGGGGTCGGCCCCTTACCTTCGAGCCTACGACGCGAGTGCCCGCCGGTGCCGACTTTCGCGCCCTTCTTCGATCCGGGTTTGCGCACTGCGCCGCGACGACCGTCGTTTCCCGCCATGAGTTTCACCTATCGTTCGTTGGTCTCGCCTCCCGGCGAGCAGTTCAGATAGCAAGCCTATCGGCTCCCCGACTGTTTTCCCGCACGATATCGCCATTTGCGGTAGGTATCACGGCGCACTTTCTCTTGTTCACCAATTGACGAGGCCGAGAACGCCAGCGATTTCCAGCTTTCGCTCCGATTATCGGCCTTGGCAATTCCTCGCGAGAAACGTGCCTGCGATCAACGGAAGGTCAGGCGAGTTTCCAGGTTGCTCCATCACGCCCGTCAGCGACTTCGATTCCTGCGTTCGCGAGGCGGTCGCGAAGAGCGTCTGCGCGCGCCCAGTCCTTTTCGGCGCGAGCCTGCGCACGTTCTTCGATGACGGCCTGAACGAGGGTGTCGAGCGCGTCGTGTTCGCCAGATCCCGCACCTCCAGCTGTTCCAGCGGAGCCTAGTCCGCTTCGCCACTGCTCGGATGCGGGGTCAAGTCCAATGACATCAAGCATGGAGCGCACCAACTGCTGTTCACGTCGGACCGCTTCGGTGTCGCCCGCTTCGATGGCAACGTTGCCGGCCTTCATGTGCTCGTAAATGACGGCAAGCGCTCCGGCCACGTTCAGGTCATCGTCCATTGCGGTCACGAAGCCCTCGGGTAGTTCGGACGCAGGCAGTGCAATTTCGGAAGCGGGAACCTCGTCTGCAATCGCAATCGCGCGTTCCACGAAGGCGGAAAACTTCGCCCATGCAGCGGCAGCAGCTGGCATGGTTTCAGGGCCCCACTCAATTCCACTGCGGTGATGAACGGTCGAAAGCGCCCACCGAACGGCAGCAGCCGGATGCTCTGCAGTCAGAGCGTCGATGGAGAGCACATTGCCCAGCGACTTCGACATTTTTTCGCCCTTCATGGTGACCCACGCGTTGTGAACCCAGAGGCGCGCGAATCCCCAACCTGCTCCGTGTGACTGCGCTTGTTCATTCTCGTGGTGCGGGAATCGCAGGTCGATTCCACCGCCGTGAATATCGAATTCGTCACCCAAATAGCGCCGCGACATCGCAGAGCATTCGAGATGCCAGCCCGGGCGGCCTCGTCCCCACGGAGAATCCCAAGCCGCAGTTTCCGGCTCGCTTGCCTTGGCTGCCTTCCAGAGCGCAAAGTCGCGAGGGTCGCGCTTGCCCGCTTCCACGGCGGCGTCGATCTGCGCCTCGTCTTCGGTGGTGCGCATGTCGTCGAGCTTCTGGCGGGTCAGCGACCCGTAATCGTCCTGGCTGGCAACGGAGAAGTAGACGTTGCCCTGGCCGTCGGCGTAGGCGTGCTCGCGCTCGATCAGGCGGTTAATCAAGTCAATCTGGTCCGGAATATGCCCGGTCGCGTGAGGTTCGTAGGTCGGTGGCAGAACACCGAGGGTCGCATACGCTTCGGTGAATTCGCGCTCGAAACGCTGCGCCCACGCCCACCATTCAACGCCCGCGTCGGCGGACTTGTTGAGGATCTTGTCATCAATGTCGGTGACGTTACGGATGTAAGTGACGTCCAGACCATTGCGCTTCAGCCAACGAATCAGCGAGTCGAACGCGACGGCCGCGCGCAGGTGTCCGACATGCGGCGCACCCTGCACCGTCGCGCCACACAGGTAAATCCCCACTTTCCCCGGGTTTACAGGAACCAGTGGCTGCAGGGTGGCGGACTTCGAGTCGTACAGGTGAAGCGTCATAGTGCCATGCTACCCGCGTCGGCTCCCACGGTACGAGGCCGCCTCCACTTTTAGGACTGCGTAACGCGACGAAAGGGCGGGGTGGCACAGGGGACAGGCGTTTCGGAAGCTCAGTTTCTGGGCGTGATCTTTTCTTCGATCAGAGCACGCAGGGCGTCGGCGTCGTTCGGCAGGCTCACGACGCGTTGCTCGCCACCCTCAATATCGGCGAATCGGGCGGGAACGGTGGGTTCATGGCCGGTTGCCTCGCGGATCGTGTCGGCAAACTTCACGGGAAGCGCAGTTTCCATGACGACGGTCGGCCCGCCCAGGCGCGGTGCCCACTGGCGTGCGACGTGCATGCCGTCCGCGGTATGCGGGTCCAGCAGGTAGCCGTCGTTTTCTTCGGTGAAGAGAATCTGTTCCAGGCGGTGAGCATGGTTTGAGGTGCCCGACACGAAGCCGTAGTTTTCGCCAAGGGCGGCAAATTCTTCAGTGCCGGACAGATCGAAGAAGCCGTCCGAGTTCAGGACCTCGCCGAACAGCTGAGCGGTACGCTCCCCGTCGCGACCAAGCAGGTCGAAGATAAAGCGCTCGAAGTTGGATGCCTTCGAAATATCCATCGACGGCGACGAGGTTGCCAGTGTTTGAGCCGAAGAACGAACGCGGTAGACACCGGTGCGGAAAAACTCGTCAAGAACATCGTTCTCGTTCGTGGCCACAACAAGCGTTCCCAGTGGCACACCCATCTGTCGCGCCACATGGGCTGCGCAAATATTGCCGAAGTTGCCCGAGGGAACGACGACGTTCACTCGGCAATCCAGGTCGAGGCCACCGTCCGCACCTCGTGCCACCTGCAACCAGGTCGCGACGTAATACACAACTTGGGCGAGCAGGCGCGCCCAGTTGATCGAGTTAACCGCGCCCAGATGCCATTTCGCCTTAAAGTCAGGGTCCATGTTGACCGTCTTCACCAAGTCCTGACAGTCATCGAATACGCCCTCAACTGCGACGTTCACAATGTTGTCGTCCAGCAGAGAGAACATTTGCGCGCGCTGGAATGCTGTCATGCGTCCGGCCGGAGTAAGCATGACGACCGACAGGGCATTCCGGCCTCGTAGCGCGTACTCGGCAGCAGAGCCGGTATCACCACTGGTCGCACCCACAATCGTCAGCCAATCTCCACGGCGGTCGAGCTCGTACTCGAAGAGTTCGCCAAGCAACTGCATCGCCATGTCCTTGAACGCTGCCGTCGGGCCATTCGACAGGTGCGACACCCAGACTCCGGACTGGAGGTGCGTAACCGGAACGATCGCCGGGTCGCTGAACGCGGGCGTGCGGTAGGCGCGAGCGGTAATCGCCTTCAGGTGCTCGGAGGGAATGTCGTCAATGAACAGTTCAAGAACGCGGGCAGCGAGCGCCGCATAGCCTTCATCTGCGAGGACTCGACTGAGTTCTTCGAGGTCTGTCGCGCCCAGTTGCGGGTAGCTTTCAGGCATGTAGAGGCCGCCGTCGGGAGCGAGGCCCTCAAGAAGGATGTCGCTGAACGAGCGCGCGTTGTCGGCCGAAGATTGGCGAGTCGAAATGTACCGCATGCGCCGATCCTATCGGGGTCAGGCTGTCGTGCGAGCTCCGTCCCAAATCCGCGTCGCACCGGCTAGCCTTGAAGCATGACTGACACCGCTCACTCCACTCCCGTCCCCTTCCGCGTTGGCCAAGCGATCGACGTTCACGCGTTCGCAGTCGCAGACGAGTGTGGGAATCTGCCCGACAAAACTCTCATGCTCGCGTGTTTGGAGTGGCCGGGCGAAACCCCACTGGAGGGTCACTCTGATGGCGACGTTGCAGCTCACGCAGTGTGCGACGCGATTTTGGCGGCGACCGGCCTGGGCGAAATGGGAAGCGTGTTCGGGACCAGTCGACCCGAGTGGTCGGGCGCATCCGGCGAACAATTCCTTGTCGAGGTATGCCGAATGGCGCGCAAAGCTGGCTGGCACATCGGTAATGCGACCGTGCAAGTGATCGGCACAAAGCCTCGCATGGCTGCGCGTCTACCCGAAGCGTGCCAGCGGATGAGCGAGATCGTCGGCGCCCCCGTTTCCGTCAGCGCCACGACGACGGACGGGCTTGGGTTTACGGGACGAGGCGACGGCTTGGCAGCAACAGCGGTTGCGCTCGTCGTTCGGGCTCAGTAGTTCGCCAGCACGAACGAGGTCACGGGGAAACCGCGGGTGAGTACCCGCGAAGAAAACGGCGGTCGAGATCCCCCGCGACAAGCGCACCTCAAGAATCGGGAAGAGAACAGAGGCGAGCAGGCAGAAAGAGTCAGCCCGCTACTCCCCCATTACTTTTCGAGGTGCTCCAAGTGTGCCTCGTCTGCCTTGACCGGGATGGTCAGGACCAAGCCAACGGCGAGGATCAGGATGATACCGAGGATGCCCCAGTAGGTGTAGTCGCCGCCGGTGGACTGCGCCTTGCCGATCTTCAGGAAGACGCCGTACATGAACGGCGCCAGGAAAGAGACGGCGCGGCCGGTGGTCGCGTACAGGCCGAAGACTTCACCTTCACGACCTGCGGGGATGATACGGCCGAGGAACGAACGGGATGCCGACTGCGTCGGGCCGACGAAGATGCAGAGCAACAGGCCAAGGCTCCAGAAGACGATCGAGCCGTGCGCGTGGAAGAAGAAGACGCCCAGACCGAAAACGACCATCGAAGCGAGCGAGAAGATAATGACCTTTTTCGGGCCAATCTTGTCGTCGAGAGCGCCGAAGCCGATGGTAGCTAGGCCCGCCACGACGTTCGCGGCGATTGCGAAGACCATGACGTCACCGGCGGAGAAACCGAACGCGGACTTTGCCAGGATTGCACCGAAGGTGAAAACGCCTGCCAGGCCGTCGCGGAAGACGGCGGAAGCCAGCAAGAAAAACAGTGTGTGCGGCGCTTCGCGGTGCAGGCCCTTCACGGTCTGCCAGAGCATACGGTAGGAGTCGAGCAGAGATTCTTTCGAATCATCGTGGTGCAGGACCGACGGTTTCGGCGGGTGCAGCACGACCGGCAGGGCGAAGAGACCGAACCAGAGTGCCGCAATGATCATCGCGATACGAATATTCAGACCGTTGTCGGTGGACACACCCAGCAGGTTCGGACCAATCAAGCCGACGTAGAGGATGAGTAGCAGGACGATGCCACCAACGTAGCCGGCTCCCCAGCCAAGGCCGGAGATACGCCCCATGTCCTTCTTGTCAGCCAGGTGGTTGAGCATCGCATTGTAGTTCACGGACGCGAACTCGAAGAAGATGTTGCCGACGCCCAGCAGTGAAATACCGAGCCAGAGCGACGCGTTCGGCCCGATCGACGATTCGGGGGCGACGAAGAACATGGCGAGCATCGACAGGACAACCGCGCCGGTAAACCAGCCGAGCCAGACACCGCCCTTACCACGACGGTCTGCGCGCTGGCCGGTAATCGGCGCGAGAAGAGCGATGATGAGGCCCGCGACCGTCAACCCGATCGACAGGTGCGAGTTCGCGGTGCCCGCATCGGTGAACAGCCCATCGCTGGTCAGGTAGGTGGAGAAGACGAAAGTGGTGGCGACAGCGTTGAACGCTGCCGACCCCCAGTCCCACGCTGCCCATTCAATGACGGGGCGCGTCAGGATTTTCGTTTTTTCTTTTGATGCCACTGGGGTGTTCGGGGTGGATGACATTCGTTTCTCCTCGGACATACGTCCGCTGCTTTGGGCGCTGTCAGTGTTGCTGACATCTGGAACTTAACACGAAGAGGAGCGAAATTTGATTTCTTGAACGTTTCGTGGACGTGCAAGTTGGTCGCATTATCTGCCTTGTGTCCCCGTTCTAGTCCCTCATTGACGAGGCCACACCGGGCATCTTTCTTACCCCGCTGTGGCGGGCAAGCTGGCAGTTTTCAGGATTGATCGAGTAGAAGTGTTGCGAGCGCAAGGTCGAGCCGGGTTGTGACTTTCATGGAGAGAAGGTCGCCAGGGACTGTCATCACTTGGCCACCCGCGTCTTCCACAAGACCCGCGTCATCGGTCGCCGCTGTACGTTCATTTGCTCCACGAGTCCGGGCGGACTCGTGCGCTTCGCGCAAGGTGGACCACGCGAATCCTTGAGGTGTCTGCACGCTGACAAGGGCGGAACGGTCGATGGTTGCCACCACCGGGCGCAGTCCGATGCCGAGGTGTGCTGACGCGGTGGAGTCGCCAACTTGTTTGAGCGTGTCGGTCACTGGCAGAACCGGGATGACAGCGTTGTATCCCAACGTGACGGCTGCAATGACGCGACGAATCGCGTCTGGCGGAGTCAAAGCTCGCGCGGCGTCGTGAACAAGGACGGGGGTTGAAGCGTCAAGGCACATCCCGTGGGTTTCGGCGAGGGTTTCTAACGCATCCAGTCCGAGGGCAACTGAGGCTTGACGCGACGCGGATGATCCCGCAACGACAAGAACAGGTATTGAACAGGATTCGCCCTGCTCGCTTGTAAGCGTGATACGTCCATCTGGAAAGTAAGTGGCGAAGGTATCGACCTGATCGGCGGGCGCTGTCACGACGATACCTGCAACACCAGCTTGAGCTAGCCCGCGGGCGGATCGTTCAAGAAGAGTAGTGCCAGCAAGCTCAACAAGAGCTTTGGGACCGTCACCCCCCAAACGGGTGCCGGAGCCTGCTGCTGTCAGGACTGCAAGAGCGGTTGACATTGAGGATCCGAAGTGTGACGGGTCAGGTCACTCAGCGTCTACGGCATCTTCAGGGGTGATACGACCTTCGGCGAGGATTTCGTCAAGGCGAGCAGCTGCCTGTTCTTCGGTGATATTACGCGCCAACGCAAGTTCAGAGCAGAGGATCTGACGAGCCTTGGTCAGGGTACGCTTTTCACCAACGGAAAGCTTCTTCAGATCGTCGCGACGCGTCAGGTCACGAACAACTTCAGCGACCTTCACGATGTCGCCGGTTGCGATCTTCTCTTGGTTTGCCTTGAAACGGCGGGACCAGTTGGTGGGCTCTTCAACGTAGGGGGCGCGAAGAACCTTCAGAACCTCTTCCAGCCCATCTTCACCGACAACTTCACGCACACCAACAAGGTCAACGTTATTTGCGGGAACCTGAATGGTCATGTCGCCCTGTTCGACGCGCAAGGTCAAGAACGTGATCTCTTCACCACGCAACGTGCGCGTAGAGATCTCTTCGATCGTGGCTGCACCGTGGTGCGGATAAACGACCGTCTGACCAATTTCGAACGTCATGAGAGCTCCCTGCAGATATGCGACTAGCGAATACAAGTCTACCATTTGCACCCGTTTCCTACCCGACTAGGCGCTGGCGGGCCGAAGCCACTCACGAGGGGCGGCACTCGGTCCACCCCCGCGATCTACTTCACATGTGGATTCAAATCAGCACAATACAAATGGGGCGAATCCGCTTTCGCGGATCCGCCCCACTCGTTCAGCTATCTAGATGCTCACTTGCCCTGGTTGGCGACAGCAGCAATCTTTGCTTCTGCCTCGGGATCCAGGTAGGTGCCACCCTTCTTGATCGGCTTGAGGGTTTCCTCATCCAGCTCGTAAACAAGCGGGATACCGGTCGGGATGTTGACGCCTGCAATGTCCTCGTCGGAGATTTCGTCGAGGTGCTTGACGATGGCGCGCAGCGAGTTGCCGTGTGCGGCGATCATGACGGTCTTGCCGGTCTTGATTGCCGGGACGATGGTGCCGTCCCAGTACGGGAGCAGGCGCTCAAGGACGTCCTTCAGGCATTCGGTCATCGGGATCGGCTCGCCTGCGTAACGTGGGTCGGTGTCCTGGCTAAATTCGGAGCCAGCTTCGATTGCCGGTGGCGGAACGTCGTAGGAACGACGCCACTGCATGAACTGATCCTCGCCGTATTCGTCGCGGATTTCTTTCTTGTTCTTACCCTGAAGAGCACCGTAGTGGCGCTCGTTCAGACGCCAGTTGCGCTCAACCGGGATCCAGTGACGATCGGCAGCATCGAGTGCGAGGTTCGCGGTCATGATTGCGCGGCGCAGCATCGAGGTGAACAGGAGGTCCGGCAGAACGCCAGATTCCTTGAGGAACTCGCCACCGCGTGCGGCTTCGGCGCGGCCCTTTTCGGAGAGCGGCACGTCAACCCAGCCGGTGAAGAGGTTCTTTGCATTCCATTCGCTCTCGCCGTGGCGGAGCAGCACCAGTGTGTATGTCATGACGTCATTCTTCCATCTTCGAGGGGTGTTGTCATAGACCCCAAGGACCTATCTCAGGCGTGAGCCCTCTCAAACTTCGCGACGATGTCGGCAGGGATGCGCCCACGGTCGGAAACCTGGATTCCGTTTTCTGTGGCCCATGCGCGAATTTCACCTGCGCGCGACAGAGCTGCCGACGAGGCCACGCGCGAACCGCGGATTGCTCGACCACCGATACGGCGCGATGAAGAAATCCACTTTTCAAAATCAGCGGAAATTTCAGAAATGTGTTCTTCCGAGAGGTCAATTTCGTAGGTCACACCCTGGAATGAGAATGTAACGGTGTCTTTTGCAGGAGTTCCATCAATATCGTCAACGAGAACAACGTGCGTCTTCTTCATAAGGGGTCCTATTCACTCATTGATGTTCGATTGTTATTGTCCGGAGACAATCAAATTGTCTGAAGACAGAATATAAAATAAGAAAGAACCGACGCAACCGTTTTTAAATAGTGAAATTGAATACTTATAAAGTAAGACTAGAAGTGAGAGTTAATTGACCAAAACTCTTCGACGTTTGAACCAAGAGGGGTGTTTTGTTCAGTGGGGTCAACCTCGTAGGCCTAGAGACGAAGCGCACAGGAGAAAATCTGCCACCGACTTCAATTGAGTTGAACGTTGTACCACATTGGATCTCAGCTAAGAACAAAGAGTACCCCTGCAGTTCGGAATCATGAGCGTCTCAGACACCACCGACTCTGATTACAACCAACAACCCCACCAAAAATGCCGAAGACTACGCAATGGCGCAATACATGTCAGGTGGTCGAATTGACCTGATGATGAGTCACGGAAATACAGATTCGGTTTACCCGTGGTTCGGAAAAAATATTCGCAACGGTATTCCGTTGGCCATTGAAAACTACGCTCTTCTACGCCGTTGATGGAGCGAAGATGATGTCGATTGGCACGGTAAATTCCGTACGTACGCCTTTGCACGGTTTCACTTCCACTCCACGCCCACTGAACGGAATTGCTCCATTTGTATGGCACGGCCCTATTCGCTCCCCCGAAATTACTGTACAGGTCGCCTATTACGGTGACTGTTTCTTCCACAACAGTGTTTTCTGGTCGCCAGAACACATGGTCACCCTGTACCACGAGCACTTTGAACACTACGGTCACGGTCCTGTAAAGAAGGCAATTGTTGGTCTGGATGGTCAAGTCTTCATGGCACGCAAGTCGCAGGATGCGGTTCGTCATCATTCACGCTGGAATGTCGGAGGAGTCTTCGACAGCGAAACGTGCCGATCGGATTGCGCGAGGCGTACGTGATCTTTTTGGACGTTTGGCACTTTCTGTTCACACTTCACATGACGAACCGTGAGATTCCGTCGTTTCTCAGCCAGAGAATGATTCACCTATACTCGATAACTTTTCTGAATCGGATATAGTTGAGACCTTGCGTCTCAGGTGGCCACGGACGCTGCCTCAGACCAAGAAGCCTCGCATTGGCCTGGGTTTGCTGACTTTGAAACGCCGCTGAAGGGATGATCATGAGACGCGATGCTCGCGGACGCGCGTGGGAAACGTATTTCGTGACCACGGCACGTCTGACGAACGCTATCGAAGCCGAGCTGAAGGCGGAGTGCCACGTGACTCAGCCCGAATATAACGTGCTCCTTCAGGTGGCACGAGCTGGCGATGAAGGCATTCGCCCCTCCGCTTTGGCTCATGAGGTTGTATTCAGCCCCTCCCGCCTGACACACACTGTAAATCGGCTTGTCTCTCGCGGATACGTAGAGCGTACGACGTGCGTGGGTGACGGACGTGGTGGCCTGATTCTAATGACGGATGCTGGCAAGAAGTTCTTCGAAAAGGCTGCTGACGTGCACCGTGAGGTCGTTCGAGAGATCGTACTGAACGACCTGAGCGTAGAAGAAGTCACCGTGCTCAACGAAGTGTTTGGTCGCATCGCTCGACGCATCGACGACCATATGGCCTGACCCGCTGTGCCTTCCAACCGCTTCACTACCCTGCCCTATTGGGTTCGCTATATCAGCGCGACCCTTGCGACGGGGGTTACCGCCGGAATTGTTGGCTGGCTGTGTACTCGCCTTCTGCATGGAGTCGAGGCAGTGGTGTGGAATCATCACTCGGGCACATTCCTTGATTCTGTTTCTGCCTCCGTTTCATGGCATCGCCCCTTGATCCTGCTTGTTGCTGGCGTGTTAGGGGCTATTTCGTGGACTGTGATGTTCCAGAAGAGTCCTCAGCTGACCAGCGTGAAGGCTGGGGTTGAGGGAGAGACGCTACCTCCGCTTCGAACCATCTGGCATGCGCTGACGCAGATTGTCTTGGTTGGCATGGGAGCTTCGATTGGCCGTGAAGTGGCTCCTCGTGAAGTGAGCGCCTCGCTCTCTTCCTGGCTATCTTCGCACTGCGGGTTGTCCGCCGAGGATCGCAGAATTATTGTCGCGTGTGGTGCGGGTGCCGGCTTGTCGGCTGTGTATTCGATTCCTATTTCCGGCGCTGTTTATGCTCTTGAAATTCTGCTTTTGTCCAAGCGCCCGAAGGCGGTTGTGACCGCTTCTTTTATTACTGTTCTTTCCGTATTGGTGTCTACAGGCTGGCATCGACCTGCACCCTTTTATTCGGTTGAGCCTTTGAAGACGTCGTGGGGTCTTGTCGTCTGGGCGCTGATCATGGGACCCATTTTGGGTGCGCTGGGTGAATTGTTCCGAACGTGGGTTGCCCACTGCGAGCAGGCTAAGCCCCGCTCTGCTCACCTTCTTTGGTCACTTCCGCTGGCGTTCGTCGTTGTTGGTCTTATTGCGATGGTGATTCCTTCGGTGCTCGGCAATGGGCAGGCGAGTGCTCAGACGCAGTTTGATGCTCGCTGGCTAGCTGGCGCTGGTTTGATCACGGCACTATTGGTCCTTGTGGCGAAGACGTTCACGACTCTTGTGACGATTCGTGCTGGGGCGTGGGGTGGAACGCTGACTCCTGGAGTCGCCCTAGGTGCCGGCATTGGTGCGGTGACTGGTTTGGTGTGGCAACAGGTTGTTCCCAGCGTTTCGGTGGCTGCGTGTGTGTTTATTGGAGCTGCGGTTTTCTTGGGTTCGTCGATGGCGGCTCCGTTAACCGGTTTGACTCTGGTTTTCGAGTTCACCGGTTTTGCAGGTCTTCCCATTGTTGGTTCTACTGGGATTGCTTTGGTTGGTTCGGTGTTGACGACTGCGTGGATTCGTAAGAGACGCGAGGCTCGCAGGCTTGCTGAAGTTCACGCGACCGCGTCGATTCCAACTCTTCCTTCTTCTGATTGACGAGGCCGCGCACCTCAAACATCGCTTGGCGTTCTTAGTGCGCGACCTTGCAGCAATCTTCTTTTCTTCACCCTTGGTCGGAGCGCCCCGGCGGGCACTCCCCCTGTTGGGGCGTGGATTGCTTTTAAGAGCGACGATGGAGTGCAATAGCTCCGACGCCCATCAGTGCAAAGAGTGTGACACCCGCGAGGATTGAGAGGGTCTGGGCACCGGTTTTCGCAAGGTGTTCTTCCGACGGGGTGGGAGTCTGTTCGAAGAGCACGCTCTGGCCTTCATCGTTGATGTCAGTGTGGACAGCGATGGTCTGTCCGTCGCGTTCGAGGCGTTCGAAAACGACGGTGGTCTTGCCAGCCACCACGGAGCCGTCGATGGTGAAATCAACGTTTTCGCACCCGTCAGCTTGGTCTGGCGTGAACGTCTTGGAGGCGGTCACAGGCTTACCCTCAACCATCAGCGCCCCGCCAGTGGCCTTGTCCATCAACGTGCCTGCCAGAGTATATTCCTTGCCTGGCTTCAGGTTCGTGTAGCACACCTTGTCCGTGATCGTAACCATGCCCGAAGAAGCAAGACTCTTATCGCCGTCTGTCTTGTCGGTCGCAGTGGTCTTCAATGTCGGCGGATTACCCTCAACAACGTACTGCTCAGTCTTGTCAGTAACAGAGGTCGTAAACGGAGCAACACGATCATCACCAGCAAACGAGGTGACAAACACGTACGTACCCGGCTCGCCGTCTTTCATTTTGAACCTGGTTGACCCTACAGAAGGCTTGAAACCGTTGGAAGCATCAACCTGAACTTCGCTGATCGTTTCAGCGGCCGCAATATTCTCGTCAGTGACCGCTTCGCCCTCAGGGAAAAACACAAGCTTCTGCGTGAACTTCAGCTCGTCAGCCTTAAAACCAGCCTTGCCGGCAAAGTTCGGGTGAGACTCGGGCATCTGGGTGACGAACATGTCGTCGACAAGGTACGAACCCGACTTCGTTTCACGAACCGACAAAGTGGTATCCACATTCGCCTTGAAACGACGCGACGTTGTTTCATCGCCCAGCCCGAACTGGTCGTGCCAGTCGGCGTGCACCAATTCCTTAATGTCAATCGCCGGGTCACCAATCGTGCCAGGCTGAGTATCCTTGACAACCTTCCACGCCCACGTGTAAAACCCAGGGGCTAAACCTGCCACATCAACACTGACAGTATGCTCACCAGGACCCTCTGCTGTAAACGACGCAGTCGCGACCGCCTTTGCGTCTGCGGGAACCTCATCGCGCGGCTCTACCGGCTCTTCACCCAGAGCATAGGCAGTGCCCTCATACACAACCGGAACCGGCTGACCGTCAATTTCAAGCCACTTGCCATCACCATAATTCGGGTCAGGACTGGCAGTGATTGTGTCCACCAGGGTCGTAGAGTCAATCACCTTAGAGGTGCCTACATTGGACGTAGCAATCGGCTGGAAGTCGAAAATCACCTCAAACGACGGGCCCGCAACCGTCTCAGAACGCGGATGAGCCTTATCAGCAAACCAGATAACGTCCTGACGACCACCACCAGGCGACGCATAACCAAGCGCAGAAGCACCAAGATTGCCATACTTAATACTCGAGTGGACCGTGCCGTTCGCGGTTGAGCGCCACTGAATACCACCAATCGGTGCAGACGCAGTTGTTCCCGTATAAGTGTTCGTCCCAGTCTCTTCAAACACCGCCGGGCCATTAAGAGTGATAGTGAACGGCTTGCCCGCGATCAGAGTTCCATCAGCATTAGTAACACCAATACCGTCAATAGTGCCAAAGCGCATACGCTCCCCCGTCACCGTACCGGCTCTCCACCCAACAACACCCGAGGCTTTTGCTTCAGCAACCATCTGGCGCGCACGCGACTGGATATTCTGGGGAACGGTAGCAAGAAGCGTATTCACGTTCGCCTGAGCATGACGCGAGTTCTCAAAATTCACGTGAGCAAGGAAAGCTGTTGCAGCAGCATCGACGTCAGTATTCGAAAACTCAAGCGACGTTGGCGTGTACCACTTCATGATGTACGCCATCTGCGCAATATCGACGCTGAGATCAGCCGGACGAGCAAGCGATGGTTGAACCCTCAACTGACTCGGTGACACGACCACCTCAGCTGCAGGATTCACCGCATCAGCCTGAATACACAACCCAGGAACCGGCTGACCACTATAGGGAACCCACGTTCCCAGCCAGCCAGACAATCCATCAATCGGCACGCCACGAACCCATGAGCCCGAGGCAAGAGAAGCAGGAGCCGTAGCAATCAACGAGGCACACACAACCACCATCGTTGCAAGGCAGGCTAAGAGAGGCCTCAGCCGTGAGTAGTGTGCCACCCTAGGCACAGAAGAATCCACCATCATCAATTCCTTTCAACTGATGGGAATACATGTGGAACCCACCAACCAGACGAACAACTTTGCGAGAAGTGGGTTTCGCGACGACGCCTGTCGTTGCCACCAGTGTTCCGCTCGGCGCACGTGGGTGCGAGTGGACTGAAAAGAAATTGTGGATAAAAAGAATGGGGATCTAAAGCTTGTGCATAAGTGGGTGGTTCTGCGCCTAGAAAGACGCAATTGACGGTAATCCCTGCTTCCAGTCGACTCTCGCTAGCAGATCGAGTCTTTTCTTACAGCGAATGCCAGATAGGACAAACCCCGTATGAGTGGACTAGCCCCTGAAAGTTGGACTGGTTTAATTCTAGGCGGTTAGGGCTCCACGGCCGTAGTTGAATTCGTGGTTACCAGCACCCACCGCATCGTATTTCAAGTACTTGAACACACTAGCCATCGGGTCAACAGTGCTATCTGTCCGGTTCGAGTGGTACACCGTTTCGATTCATGAGCCCTGCGCAGCGTCGCCGTTGTCTAGAAGCAGCACAGCGTCCTTACCTTTTTCTTCACGAACGTTCTGGATTGCCGTTGAGAGGCGATCCATACCGCGAACATTTTGGGGTTTGGAAGAGCCAAAGGGCTGCCCGGTGAAGTAGTCCTGGTCCACTAGGGTGCCGTAAATGGAGGTTTTGGTTTTCAAAACAAAACAGGCAAGGTTACTTTTGTACTTTAACTTCATTTGAGATGCAGGTCTTACAAATTTGCGCTCGTACATATCACGGATTTGGCCGGGCGGAGCAAACAACGTTGTTTTGGTGCCTCACCGAAATTTCGTTCAGCACTGTTCGGGCTATAGGAGAAATCGGTGACGGGGGTGAGACCGTTTAAGGTCTCACCCCCGTACTGTTATGCCGGTGTTCGTCGACTAGGCGATTAGTTCTCCTCGCCTTCGCGACGGCGTCGCACGAGCGCCAGGCCAAGGCCTGCTACGCCCATTACGACTGCGATACCAGCGAGTCCTGCTACCTGCGCACCGGTGCGCGCAAGCTTAGACTTCTTGACTCCCGGCTCGGTGGTCATATCGCCAGCGGCAGGCTTCTCAACGGTGACCGTCACGCGATCAATCTCGTTGCCGTTCTTGTCCTTGACGATAACTACGATCTTGTCACCAGGCTTAGCGTTGTCGTCGATGTCAACAACGAGGTTGCCGTCGCCATCGATTTTTGCCTTGCCGGGACCGTCGGTGTCGACCGTCGTGCCGTCCTCAACAGGGCCGCCATCGTTCGGGATTACGACCTTGCCACCCGGTTCGCCAGAGCCGTCCTTCCAGTCTGGCGTCTTGGTGTCAGGTTCGCCAACCGTGACAGTAACGTCAACGTTGTCCTCGGTGCCATCCGGGTAGGTCACAACAACAGGAACAGTGATCTTGGTCCCAGGCTTAGCATCCTCAGGAATAGTCACCTTGATGGAACCATCCTCGTTAACGGTCACGCCGTCAGGCGTGCCCTCACCAGGAGTGAACTTAGTGCCCTCCGGAGGCGTTACCTTCTTGCCGTCGCCGTCCTTGAAGGTCGGCTTGTCAACCGTAACATTCTCACCAGGCTTACCGGTGCCATCCTTGTACTCAGGCTGGTACTTCTCGTTGTCCTTAGTGTCGGGAACGTTGCAGACTTCGTTCTGCATGGTCGTGTACGTCCAAGTGGTCTTTACACCCTCGGGGAAGGTGAAGCCCAGAGCAGGGCTTGCTTCGACCTTGACTGTCTGACCGTACTCGTAGACGTACTTGCCTTCAGCGTCAGGCTGCAACTCCACGCCACCAACGGTGACCTTGTATACAACACCCTCGGTCTTCTCGACGGTGACGAACGGAGGCATCTTACAGTCTGCCGGGTCGTCCGCAGAGGCGCCCAGAGACGGATTGTGCTCAGTCGGCTCACCCGGCGTTACCGGAGTTGCGTCCTTCTCCGTCACGGTAATCGTGACAGTCACGTTGTCGGTGGTGCCATCAGGGTAGGTCACAACAACCGGAACCTCGATCTTGCTACCAGGCTGAGCATCCGCAGGAATAGGAACCTTGATCTCACCAGTGTTCTTATCAATGGTCACACCATTAGGCGTGCCATCACCAGGAGTGAACGTGGTGCCCTCCGGAGCCTTGGTGCCCTTGCCGTCCTTGTCCTTAAACGAAGGAGCAGGAATCGTGACCTTGTCACCAGGCTTACCAGAACCATTCTCATAAGCAGGCTCAAAGATCGTGTTCTGGTTCGGAACCTTCGGGTTGGAGTCATCCTTATCCGGGATGCCGTCATTATCGTCATCAGGATCGGTCTTATCAGGATCACCATCAGTATCCAGCTTAAAGTTAGCCTTCACCTCATCAGTGCTGTCATCCTTATACGTCACCGTAACAGGAACATCAAACTGCTCAACAGTGTCCTTATTCAGCTTCGACCCATCCGGGAACGAAACAGTGATCTCACCAGTGTTCTCATCGATCGTAACTACATAGCCCTCAGGAGCCTTGTAATCACCAATCGAGAACTTCGCATCCCCAGGAACATCTACACCCTGACCATCCTTATCAGTAAAGGACGGAGCAGACTTCGTCTCCTGGCCAGGAACAACCAACTTACCCTCATACGCAGGCTCAAAGAGCGTTGCATCGCGTTCCTCTACCTTGAACGGGGCATCGGCATGGGCAACAACGCGGCCTTGGGTCTTCGGCTGGCCGTCTTCACCCTTCACCGGATCGCCGTTCTCGTCGAGAACCGGGACCTGCAGGTCCTCGTTGCGCATCATAACTGGGAACTTGAACGTCTTACCAGCCTGGTCAGCATTCGGAGTGAAGGTCACAACACCGGTTGCGGAATCAACCGAAACCTGATCCTTATTGACGCCCTCTGGCAGTGTGCCAAGTTCGAACTTTGCCTTTTCAGGCTTGGTTTCTTTGCCGTCGGTAGCCGGGTTGTCGAACTTTGGCTCGGAGGAAGTAGCCTCTCCAGACTTCGCCTGGACCTCGTCGTACTCAAGGTATTCACGAGCCACAGCGAAGGCATCCAGAGCCAGAGTCAGGTCGTCTTCCGGATCTAGATCGCCATCAGAAAGCTTCAGGTGAGCAGTGAACGTATCACCAGTTTTGGCTTCTGCCGGAACGGTGAACGGACAGCTTGGGATCTTGGTCGCGGCATCAGCTTTAACGGCCTTACAAGTCTTGACAGCTTTGCCGTTCTTGTCTACCCACCGGATGTAGTAGGTCAGATCCTGAGTAATCGGCAGACCGGAGGTATCAGTCTGAACCGTATCGCCGACCGTCGCCCAGTTATCAGTGGTGTTCTTATCCACTACATCGAACTTCAAGGCTTGCGGCGCAAGCGCGATGTTCCAGCCCGTGTAGCCATCAGTGGTGTTACCAATTAGCACGCCGTCGCCACCGAAGAGCTGTGCGTTGCCGCCAGCGTCCAAATCAGCGCCGAAGCCCGGGCCCGCCCATTGGCCAAGAGACCAAGGATACAGCACACCGATATTGTCAGGAAGCGGCGTACCATCAGCACCGAGAACGCTGAGGTAGCTCCAGTGCATATTGACGTGCTTGGATTGAAGGTTGCCGTTAGTCCAGGAACCTTCTTTCCACGAACCAGCCAGCTTGTGCAATTTTTCAGCCGGCGGGTTAATGCCACCGCCCGTACCAGTGTGGTTGTTACCGTAGATACCCTTCCAGAACAGCTGGAACCTACCATCAGCGCCAGTAGTGGTGGTGACCGTCTCGGCAATCCAGCCTTCTGGATCCGCAGCTACCTGCTCATTAATCCATCGCTGCAGGCCCTCTTCGTCAGTAGGAGTCCAACCTTTCCCACGCAGAGTCTTACCCGCAAAGTTATTCTTCGCGTATTCTTCAATCTTGGTCACGGCCTGGTCATTTAGGTAAGAGCCAACCACTTTCAAACCAGCAGCAGCGACGTCCTTGCCTCCAAAAGCGCTGACAGCATTGTGGCTTAACGCGCCCTGCAACACATCAAGGTTCCAAAATGCCCGACCAGCATAGGTACCATTGTTACTGGAGTCTCCAACACTCTCTGCCCACTTGTTTTTCGGAAGGTGCTGTGGCAGTTTGTCCTTCTGCGCGTACTGGATGGTTACACCCGATACTTTGCCGTTACCCCACTGGCCGTCACCCTGGGTAGTGGGAGTGGTAGTTGCGCCAATGCCAGGGAAGATACCAGCCGCCGGCTGGTGCACCAGACGATACTTATCCGTCAAATCATTCGGTAGCTCCGTCCACATACGGATCTTCTCACGGCGTTGATCGCGCTGACCGGCAGGGTCACCTGTCGTCAAGCCAACACTTGCATCCGCAGCGAACGTGCGGGTCACGCCGGCAGCATCAGTGTACGGCCCCATCTTGATGGTGAAGTTACCGTTAGCGTCGCTCTCGGTGTAGTACACCGGGGACGAATGCTCCGTGTTGACGCCCTCATACCACTGGGCGTATACCTTCACACCCCCCGCCATTGGCCTACCGGCATCCTGAACGTTATTGAAACCAACGGCCGCCTTCACAATCTCCTTGACAGACCCAGAGATCGTGCCATCTTCGCTCGCCTTACCAGGAGAATAGATGGCCTTATCGCCGCCAGCAGAATCCTGCGCATTAGCAGCCGGAACAAGTGGAGAACCAGGCGTCACCGCAGAGGCAAAGGTGCCCACCATGGCTAAAGAGAAAGCAGCAACTAAAATCGCCGTACCCCGACGACGGATCGCGTTTTGCTTCGTCATGCTGTCAAATCTTCCTTCCGAGAAGATATTTTCGGGCGTAGAGAGAGCCTGAAGGCTCGCTACCTCAACACCTGCATCTGTTGATGGTGGAGTTAACCATGCCGACCTCACGACCGGCAAGAATCGCATAGAGCAACCATCAGTGCTATAGCAACCCTTAGTAATGGCAAGCCCCCCCCCCGAAAACTAGTTTTGAGAAGTCCTTCACTACTTGCTGGACTAGCTTCTGAAAGTTGGACTGGTTTAGTTTTAGGTAGTTAGGGCTTCAAGGGCCTGATTCCGATAGTGCATCGGGGGTAGCTTCTTGAGTCGTGTTGGATACGTTCAGTGTTGTACCACTGGATGTACTTGTGTATTGCTTGGTTGAATTCTGTGACGGTGTTGAAGACTTCACCGTGGTACATCTCGGTCTTCAAGTGTCCGAAGAAATTGTCTGTGACCGCGTTGTCGTAGCAGTTGGCTTTACGTGACATTGACTGCACACCAGCGTTGGTATGGATCACGTTGCACCTGGACGAATGTTGCTGCTGGAAGCCTTGATCGGTGTGCATCATCCACCCAGGCTCAGGTGCACAAACTGCGAGTGCCGTGGTCAAGGAATCAGCAGTAAGTGCTGTCGATGATGATGTAGCCACGGTGTGGGCAACGATTGAGCGGTCAAACAGATCCATCACCGGTGACAGATACACCTTGTGGCCCGCAACCCTGCACTCGGTGACATCGCTTGCAAAGATGGTATTTGGCCGGCCCTAGAGTCCCAGAAGATCCTTCGTACGCGTACCATGCGTCTCGATAGCATCCACCTCAGGACGACCCGACGCATGCGAAATATGCACAACCAGCATCTGCGCGGTTGTCAGCCACGGACTCTCGGAAGGCAACAAACGCAACAAAGTCGAAGGGGTGACCGCACGGATCGGATCCAACAGCGCCGGAATCGTCGGCCGATGCGCGCACACAACAACCGCGTTCATCTGGCGCACACACTGCGCAACAACCGCCGAAGCCGACGCGGGATCAGTCGCAACCGCAGCTTCCGTGAGCTCGTCGCGAACCTCAACCTGCCCCCCGCCGACGCTCGCCCACGGGCCAAGCGTCTGCTGACAACGAATCCACGACGACGATACGGCATGCTCAATCCCAAACGCACTGAGGACATCAACCAAGCCCATCGCCTGTCGCACGCCCAAGCGCGTCAACGGGCGCGTTGCCTCATCACCCGCCCACTGAGTGCGCGACACCGCCTTCGCATGGCGAACGAGACCCAGCGTGACGGTAACAAGCCTGCCTTCTTCCGCTCGCGCGACGAGCTCTTGGAGCAGTCGCCGGTCACCTCGGCGGGTGAGCATCTGCTCGGCTTGACCGGGTGACACCCAGCGGGTCTCATCAATTTCGCTGGCCGGAGCTGGCTTCACGGGAGTGCGAACGCGGGAAATAGCAGAGGGCCTCGACAGTTGCGCAGGCGAAACGACCGGCTGTTTGCCCGTGGGTTCGGGCATGCGCGTAGGCGCAGGAGCCAGTTTTGGAGCCTGACCCTTCTTGCGGTTCGCGAAAATAGCCGGAGAAATACGAACTTTCGCCGGTGTAGACACTGACGCAGGAATCGGCGTAGCAGTCGCCGTAGGCGCAATCGTTGACGTTCCCAGACCGGTGCGACGCTCATCGTCGGCCAGCGTGCCCACCCAGTAGCGAACTTCCTTCGTCTGCCCGGAGCCAAGCCGGTAGCGCTGAGTTGTCAGCGGAGCACCCAAAATAACGGAGGCGCCAGTTTCTTCTTCGACCTCGCGGATGGCGGCGCAGATGATCGGTTCGTTCGCTTCCGATTTACCTTTCGGCCACGACCAGTCCTTGTAACGAGGACGGTGAACCATGAGGACTTCAATGTCCTCGGGCACAATCACCTGTCCGGGAACGCCCCGACGCTCGGGATCAACGAAACGCCACACTAAAGCTCCCGCAGCGCGCACAAGGCGCGTCGGGACTGGAGCCGGGCGAATCGAACGAGACACCCCCTTAGCCTACCGGCACGGCGCCCCACCCGCTGAATCAACGGAGATCACACAGCAGTTGCGGCCCGCCAAGCGACCACGCCGAGTTGCTGACTCAACTTCAGAGCGCGATCCCCGTCGAGCGAACCCGCGCCACCCCTTGCGTTACCGCCCGATCACGCGCGACGAGGCCGCCTCCATCAGCTCAACTTGCAGATCAACAAGGGGCGAGCCGTCTTTGTTCACCTGATGACGCTTCCAGTTTCCACTCTTCTTCAGCGCCCACGATGAGGTCTTCGATGAAACGCCACGCCTAATCAAGTTTGCGAGATACTCAACCTGGTCGGGGTCGCTCATGCGAACCAATGCTTCAACGCGACGATCCAGGTTGCGGTGCATCAGATCGGCAGAGCCAATCCACACTTCTTCCTCACCGGGCACCCCGAACGCGTAAATACGCGAGTGCTCCAGGTAGCGACCAAGGATCGAGCGGACGCGTATGTTTTCAGACAAGCCGGGAACTCCGGCGCGGATCGCGCAGATGCCTCGAACTTGAACGTCGACTTTTACTCCGGCCTGTGAAGCGCGATAGAGGGCGTCAATCACGGCCTCGTCGACCACGGAATTCACCTTGATACCAATCCACGCTTCGCCACCAGCCTTCTTGCGCGCGATCTGGGCGTTGATGCGTTCAATGAGCCCATCGCGAATCGACAGCGGGGCAACCAGCAGTCGGTGGAACGTCGAACGAGGCGCATACCCGGACAATTGGTTGAATAGGCGGGTCAGGTCCTGAGCGACCTCACGATCGCAGGTAAGCAGGCCAAGGTCCTCATAGCCACGCGCGGTCTTTGGATGGTAGTTACCTGTGCCCACGTGGCAGTAGCGACGCAAACCGTCGGCTTCTTGGCGGACGACCAAGGAGAGCTTGCAGTGCGTTTTCAAGCCGACCATGCCGTACACGACATGGACGCCGGCACGCTCCAGTTTTCGCGCCCAGCCGATATTCGCTTCCTCGTCGAAACGGGCTTTGATCTCGACAATTGCAACGACCTGCTTGCCGGATTGCGCTGCTTCAATCATCGCCGATACGATCGGCGAATCACCGCTGGTGCGATACAGCGTCTGCTTCATTGCCAGCACGTTCGGATCACGGGCAGCCTGCGTGATGAACGCCTGCACCGACGTCGCAAACGAATCATAAGGATGATGTAGCAAAACATCATGCGAGCGGATCTGAGCGAAAATATCACCCGCACGTGCCGATTCGAACTCCGCCAAGCCAGCGGCGGTCACCGGCACGTACTTCGCGTACTTCAAGTCCGTTAGATCCAGATCATGCAATTCGTTGCAGAGCGTCAAGTCCAGCGGAGCCGGAACGCTGACCACGTCAGCCGGCGAAATCTCAAGCTTTTCGATCAGGAAGTCACGGACGAACGATGAAATCGTATCCTCAACTTCAAGGCGTACAACCGGACCAAACTTACGGCGCAGAAGCTCTTCCTCCATCGCCGTCAGCAGATTTTCAGCATCGTCTTCTTCGACCTCAAGATCTTCGTTACGCGTCACTCGGAACCCGTGAGCTTCAACGATTTCAACACCGGGGAACAGGTGCTCAAGGTGCGCGCGCACCACGTCTTCGAGCGTGATGAACGTCGTGCCTTCATCAGTCGCCACATACGATTCCGCAGGTCCACCCCCGATCACAGAATCCACGTTGATCAGGCGCGGAAGCGACTGGGGAACCTTCACGCGCGCGAAGTGCAGTTTGCCTGTCAGCGGATTGCGGACAACAACCGCGAGGTTCAAAGACAGGCCGGAAATGTAAGGGAACGGGTGTGACGGGTCAACCGCCAACGGGGTCAGAACAGGGAAAATCTGACGACGGAAGTAGCGGGTGAGTTGAGCACGCTGATCTTCAGACACATCATCCCATCGAGCCAAACGAATCCCCTGCTCAGCAAGTGCCGGCAGAATATCGTCCTGGAATGCACGCGCCTGACGCGCAGTCAACTCCTGCGTACGCGCCTGAATTCCCTCAAGCACCTGACGCGGTTCCAACTCAGACGCGCCCTTCTTCGCGATCCCCGCGGCGATGCGACGCTTCAAACCGGCAACGCGCACCATGTAGAACTCGTCCAAGTTCGACGAGAAAATCGCAGTAAACCAGGCGCGTTCTAGCAGTGGCAACGTTGGATCTTCCGACTGTTCCAAGACACGCTGGTTAAACGCCATCCACGAGATCTCACGATCCGCGAAACGCCCCTTCGGCAGTGGCTTGTCCTCTCCGATTGGCGCAGACATATCAACGTCAGTCATCAAAGCGGGGAGCAAAATACGAGGCGTGGCCACATCGTCGTCATACTCAGAATCCTCATGTTCAACGCCCACAAGCCCGCCAGCCTGCGACGGAGGCACAAACATCTCTGTTGCCCGAGCGGTCTGAACACCATTGGTCACCTGAGTCGTGTCCGCGTTCTGCG
Organism: Pauljensenia sp. UMB6358; assembly: GCF_030216865.1. NCBI lineage: Bacteria > Bacillati > Actinomycetota > Actinomycetes > Actinomycetales > Actinomycetaceae > Pauljensenia > Pauljensenia sp. UMB6358. Next base: position 148,610 of record NZ_JASOMS010000005.1, read on the forward strand.
CATCATCGCGCTCGTCGGGCATGACCGGTCCCGGCCACGAGTCGTCGGGAGCAGAGAATGTGGGTTCGTCGTTCGACATGGGGGCCTCTTCACGCATCGTTGCTTTATGCGCGTTGGCGCATTGAACTACCTTCTATGGTGTCATTGAGCGGGCGTTTTCGCACGCCAAAAGGGCTTCAACACACCAAAGAATCACAACGTGCGGGCATTGTGCTCTTGCAGTTCCCTCGTACCCCGCCGACTCGCTATTCGAGCGCACCAACATGCGCCTCACGCGCACTGACGGACAGCTCTTCCGCCGTCTTCAAAAGCGCCTTCGCACGCGTCGAAACCGGGTAGGCCAACGGATCATGCGGATCCGTGATCCACGAACCGCCACCACCGAAACCAGCAGCCAGCACTCGCATCGCATTCGACGCGTCCGTGATGACCTCTTCCAGATCATCGTCCGTCAGCTCGCCGGTCAGCAGTCGTGCGACATCCGCCATCACGTCCGCCAACTCCGGCAAGTTCAGAGGGTGTTCCAGTCCCGGAACAATATCGGCGTGCGCCCCGTCCACATATCGCTCATCAACGAGGCCGGGCTCGCGTTCATACCACTCGAGTAGAAGATAGAGTCGCCACAAAGCACCCGGCAGAGTGAACTCCGGGCTACGCGACCAGAGGTGTGCCACCTGGTCCACGCCCAGGTTCCGGACAAGAGCCCGAAGACGAAGCGTGGCCTCGCGGTCAAAATCCTCATCGCCCACGCCCATCAGCGCCCACGCACTCGAATGCGCTAAGCCGGAACTTGCCGCCGTGTTCTCGTCGCCAACGATTGACTCCGCCTTCGTTGGCGTCAACATGGCGGGGCGACGCGGTGGACACGATTTAACCATCAGAAGAATCCTTATTACAATAGAGATAGATCTTTACGATCTTGGGCGGTTCACGCGCTTTGGCGCGACCGAAACCGCTGGGCCTATAGCTCAATGGTAGAGCAGCGGACTTTTAATCCGTGGGTTGGGGGTTCGAGTCCCCCTGGGCCTACCACCACTTGCTTCGTCGGCTTTTCAAATACCATTTCACCTGCATGGTTGCAGATCAGTGTGCGCACCTCCCCTCCGCATAGCTCACCCCTTAGCCTTCCACATTGGGGTCTACCAAGATTCTTCGAATCCGACCCTTCGTCGGTTTCTCCGCATTCTCCTCATAGAGATGACTCGTCGCATCAAGGGGCGCAGAAATGCCATGGCGACGGCACTCCAATTGCCTGACGCCAACTCGCTCATCGGACTTCGGGCGTAGCTGGGCGCGCCCTGCGACACACTGGTTCAAAGAAGAAAAATCCCCCGCCAAAATTCGGATCCAAGCCCATCACAAAGCAACCCGCGTGCACGTCAGCCAGAACCGGGAACCGTAAGTCCGGCCAGAACTACGCTTCAGCGTTGGAAGCGCGGGGAGGACGCAATCCAGACTGCAATGGAAATCAGCACGAGTCCACCCAGCTCACCCAGCGTTGGGAGCTGACGGAGCATCACCGCACCCACAATCGTCGACGTTGCCGGAAGCAACGCCGTAAACAGGGCAAAGGTTGCTGCGCTGACACGCGACATCGCCAAAGCTTCTAAACTGAACGGAATTACCGTCGACAGCACACCCACCACGACGAGCGCCCCGAACAAGTGCGCAGACGTAAAACCTCCGACGCCACCGGGAGCCAACACAACCGAACTGAACAGCGCACTCCAACCGAGCGACGCTGCCAGATTCGATACCGCCGACCGTTTCGACGCAAGCTTCTGACCGACCATGATGTAGCCAGCCCACGCAGTCGCCGCCAACAGAATCCAGACAATACCAGCCTTCACGCCGGGCGCATCAAGGTCCAACCCAAGCCCAGAGATCGACACAACCCCAGCAAACGCAAGGAGGGCGGCGATGCGTGGCGCTGGGCCTCGTCCCCTAAAAATCGCAACCAGAACGGGGCCCAAGAATTCCAACGACACGGCCGCACCAAGCGGGAGGCGAGCGATGGCTTCGTAGAAGGTGGAGTTCATCGAAATGATGAACACACCGAAAACCATGGACGTCACAAGATCTTTGCGACTCCACTTTTCACGCCACGGGCGACGCCACGCGAGCAGGATGCTCGCGGCGACTAAAACTCGCCACCATGCGACCGAAGCAGGCGACATCTGTGCAAACAGGCCGATTGCAATAGCTGCGCCAACGTACTGGATCAGCGCCGAACCGACGATGAAAAACTGAGCGGGAACCCTGTCCAGCCCCGACTGTGAAGGAAGCGATGGCACCGCGCATCATCCGCCCGCGGGCAGGAAAGTGAGCGCTGCAGAGTTCATGCAGTAGCGGTTGCCCGTCGGCTGATTCGGCGCATCCGGGAACACGTGACCGAGGTGCGAACCGCAGTTCGAGCAACGAACCTCGGTACGGACCATGCCGTGCGAGCGGTCTTCAATCTCGGTCGTCGACGCGTCTTTCGCCTGATAGAAGCTCGGCCAACCGCAGTGCGATTCGAACTTGGTGCTCGCATCGAACAGCTGGGCACCACACGCCGCGCAGTGATACGCGCCGTCACGAGTTTCCCCCAGCAACTCTCCCGTGAAGGGGCGTTCGGTCCCCGCCTCGCGTAGCACGTGGTATTGCATCGGCGTCAAGATACGCTTCCACTGCGCATCGGTCATGTTCGCTGCATCGTTCAAGCTTGGAAAATCAGTCATACACCTATTGTCGCCCTTGAGGGACGAGGTCGCGATTCGCGATTAACCTTCGGACTTACCTTCACGCGGGTAAGTTACCTTCACGCGGGTAGATGACACCCAGAGCGAATCAGAGGTGCTGGATCTTCGTTTCCGTCAGATCTTCGTCATGACCGTCGCCAGATTCTTCGCCATCACACACGATGGCCGGGAAGGATCCGGTGGCGTTCATTGCTTCTTGCTCGCGTGTTTCCTGTTCGCGCTCGCGACGTTGACGCGTCGCTTCACGTTCCGCGAGCGCGTCTTCACCCGGGCCGGCGAAGATCGCGGATCGTTCTTCAGCGTCAGGTGAACCGGAGAACAAGCGTTCGCCCTTGCCACTGGTTGTCAGGGTCATTGTTATGGCGTCCGGTTCTTTACTCTGCGAAGAAGTCTTTTCGCTCTGCTCGCTCTGCGAAGACGAGGTGGCTTGCTCTAAGGCGCTAGCCGACCCATTTTTTTCGCTGAGCTCGTGGGCGCCGATAGCCCCCGTGGCCGTTACGCCCTGCGTTCCAGACACTGGCGATGAAGATTCTTCGGTACCCGGTTGAACACCCTTCGCAACAGCTTCGAGTACCTTCTGTAGCGTCCCGCGAGTCATCACCTGGGTCGACGAATCGTCGCTCGGAGAGGCCTCTCCGCGATCGCCCGCTTCAGCCAAGTCGCGTATACGATCCGCCATTGCACGTCGACGCGCACGCTTTGCTTTACGGCGTGCCGCGACCATACGAGCAGCGTGCTCCGCATCGATGCCTGCATCCTCACCTTCAAGGGCGTGACGCGCATCATCGATCGCCGTACTACCAGACTCGTGACCCAGCGGAACCGAGGTGTCTCCGGCGATCGAGCGCAATTCAGCAGCGAACGCTGCAACCTGCGCGCGAGAGGTGTCATGCGCAACCGGTGTTCCCTGGTAGGTCTGAACGCGCGTCGACGGCCGAGTCCACGGTTCTTCGGCGACAATCCATTCGATCAAGCGTTCTCGCAAGTGGCAACGCAGATCCCACAGGTTTCCAGAGTTCGCGGCGGACACCAGAATTCGGATCGTGACCGTCGAGGTATCGGATGCCGTCATCTGAACGTTCCACGTACGCCCGTCCCACAGATCCGTCGAGGTCAGGATCTGCTCCACCTTCTGGCGAATCAGCGCCATCGGAGCAGACCAGTCCAGCTGGACTTCGACCGTTCCCAGCTGAGCGGCAGCCCGTCGTGTCCAGTTCTCGAAGGTTGTTGAGGTGAAGTAGGTCGAAGGAATAATCAGGCGTCGCTCATCCCACACTCGGACAACCACGTACGAGAGCGTGATTTCTTCAATCGCACCCGACTCTCCCTTCGCGTTCGCTACAACAACGTCGCCTACGCGGATCGCGTCCGTGAAAGCAAGCTGAATTCCAGCGAATACGTTGCCTAAGGTTTGTTGCGCGGCAAGACCTGCGATCACGGAGATCAAACCTGCGGATGCAAGTAGGGTTCCCATCGCCTGGCGCGCGGCCGCGAACGTCCCCAGAATGACGCAGATACCGACAATCACAACGAGAACCTGCGTCAAACGTCGTAGCACCTGGGCTTGGGTTGCAAAGCGCCTCGAACGCCCTTGATCCGCACGGTTACGCAGACGCGCCGCGTCTTCAAAAACCCACGCTGCCGAATACAGAATCCACGTCATCGCAACAATCGCCAGTATCAGCAGACCGTGAAGGGCGCTGGAGACTAGGGCCCCGTTCGACCATTTTGTCAGATCTGCTTCTTGCAGGCGCCAATTCAGTCCAATCCACGCGCCCCAGACCATCGCTGTGACATACAGGGGTGTGTGAACGCGCTTCACCAGCGCGGCTCCCACAGGCCAACGACGGAAGGTTCGACCGACAAGTGCGGAAACAAACGCGGCAACGACGAAACCGATCACCGCTGCCACTGCTGCGCTGAGCAGCAGTGAAGCAATATCAATGGCATTGCTCACCGCGACTTCCGCAACGCCCGACTGGGTGCCATCAGATTGCGCATCAGCTTCCGTGGCTATATACGAGGCCCCCCAGAGGGTCAGCATGTGCGAAGAAAACAGAGTCGGCAAAGTCATAGTCCAAGCCTAGGGGGTGATTCTTCAGATTGCTGAAGACGCACGGGCTTAGACGCGGACACCGAAAGCCTCAAATCGGAGAGAAACAATATGGAGTTTTCAGCGAATTTTAGCCATTTTTATTAACTGTGAGTCGGTTCACCATGATTCCGTTTTGCATTCCACCCCGTTTTACACATATGCTTTTCCTCGTCTTCGGACGCCACTGTGGTGGCCGAAAAGGCCCCCATCGTCTAGCGGCCTAGGACACCGCCCTTTCACGGCGGCGACACGGGTTCAAATCCCGTTGGGGGTACTCTCTGACGGCACTCGTGCTGAACAGTGAAAATAACTCAATAGGTCTTACCTGTTGTAAGGCCCCGTAGCGCAGTTGGTTAGCGCGCCGCCCTGTCACGGCGGAGGTCGCGGGTTCAAGTCCCGTCGGGGTCGCCGACCAGACCTGCCGGTCCGGTTACTGGCTCTGTAGCTCAGTTGGTAGAGCGTTCGACTGAAAATCGAAAGGTCACCGGATCGACGCCGGTCGGAGCCACCAGATCCCCCGAAAGTTCACAAACTTTCGGGGTTTTTATTTATCCTTCGGGGTTTTTATTTATCCCGAGCCCCGCTCCCGCCGTCAGTGACCGCCATGTCTGGTGGCGGGATTTTCCCTATCAAAGCGGCCCACGCGCGAGAGGTTTCCGCTCTAGCTACGTACCAGCCGAGCACATGAGTATCCGTGCAAGCGATGAGAACAACGACATTGCGGGCAAGATAGATCCCGTCAACATAAACCACCCGGTACACCTCCCCGGCGGTAGGAGCAAGCGGCCAGACCCGCCAAAATTTCCCGCAATGCCTACGAAAGCTACGCCCCCGGCCAGGCATATCCGCCTGCCTGGTAGCGCTCATCAGCCAGGCAAGAAACACTTCCAGCTACTTGGCCGTGTTATCAATCCGACGTGTCATGCTCACCCGGCATGACCTGCACCACCAACGCTGACGACCAGCAGGCGTTTTCCCGTTACGTACCGTTGAACCCCCACAAACAGGGCATGCCACATTAGCCATGGATCAACCACGACCCACACCAACTTAAACACCCAGTTTCCCCTGAAATACCAACGAAAAACAAGGAAAAAATCAACACATTTTGTCCTATAACCCACAGATGAAGCGGTATTCGTTAAGATGAGATCCGTCACGCCGACCTCCTGCGCAGTCACTTCACTCGCTCGTCTTCAGCGTCGACATTCCATCAC
>NZ_JASOMS010000057.1:0-375 GCF_030216865.1 Pauljensenia sp. UMB6358
GATGAAAGCTGCGAAACCTCCGAACCCGCCGAGGGTGGCAAGAGCATCAATAAACCCGCTCAAAAGCTCACTCCTCCTTCCCCTCGGTCTTGGTGGGGGCGCGGTGCCTACCAGCAGGCGGGGAAGTAATATCGCGCACCCAATCCATCAAACCCGTAGGTTTCAGGATCGTGTAGGCGATCTGCCCGGCCCCAGCGACCACGCCCAGGTTCATGATCGCGAACTGGTAAAACGCCGGATACTTAATAAACACGAAGGTCGCCGCCGCGAGCGCCACGTACACCGCGAGAGCCACCAGACGCTTAGTATTTTGCGTCCAGTGCGCGCGAGTTATCACCGAGACTACGAATGTGCCCAGGATGCCCGCGAGTGCGG
>NZ_JASOMS010000058.1:0-371 GCF_030216865.1 Pauljensenia sp. UMB6358
CGCTCAAGGCGATGGCAAAAGACGGCACCCTCAACAAGCTCATAGAACAGAACCGCGTAAAACCGATTGATGCGAACACAATCAAGGCAATGGCGAAAGACGGTCAGCTCAATAATCACATTAAGCAGGTCGTAACGAAGCCTATTCACGGTGACGCGTCCCACGGGCACGCACAGGTTCGTAACCTGAATCAAGCAGGCAGAGCAAAAGTATCTAAGCCGGTTGATGTACACCAGGCCCGCAACTGGGGCGCAACCCTGCAAGGCTGGTGGAATAGCATAAAAACCACTTTCTCAGCTGTCGTAGGTATTGAAACCAAACTCTCCAGGCATGCTAACGGGGATAGTCTCCTACCTTACGCGGCTGGGGGC
>NZ_JASOMS010000059.1:0-371 GCF_030216865.1 Pauljensenia sp. UMB6358
TAGGGGACGTGCACTGAGTAGCGTTGTACTACTGCTGTGTGCCCGGCGGGGTTTGGGGTTTGCTCATAAGGCTCGTAGGTTTGCACCTTGCACTTGCCCTCGTAAACGGTGGTTTCACTAATATGCTCGCGCCCGTCTGGGCCGATGGTAGGTTCCCCCGTCCTGGTTATGCGGCAGTTGTCGACCATGAGTTTTTCTGCGGCGCGCCTACCAGAACGCACTGCCATTGAAACTGTCATGGTTTACCTCTCTTCCTGTTCCTCGCCCGGCTCGCCTCACATATGTGGGGCTTGTTGGGGTTATGGAGAATGCGCCGCCGATCGTGTTGTCGTCAGGGGTTAGCATTGCCCATTCCAGGTCTGTGATAGTTA
>NZ_JASOMS010000060.1:0-371 GCF_030216865.1 Pauljensenia sp. UMB6358
TTCGGTGAAGGCTGGGGAGTCGGTTTCTGTTGCGGCTCCTAAGGATGCTGATGGGAATGCGTTGCCGGAGGGGTCTAAGTTTGCTCCTGGTGAGGGTGTTCCTGAGTGGGCGACGGTTAATGCTGATGGTTCTATTAGTGCTAAGCCGGGTGCTGATGTTGAGCCGGGTGAGTATAAGGTTCCGGTTGTGGTGACTTATCCGGATGGGTCTACTGACACTGTTGAGGTTCCGGTTAAGGTTGGTGCGGCTGATAAGCCTGTTGCTGATTCGGTTGATCCGAAGTATGAGGATGTTTCGGTGAAGGCTGGGGAGTCGGTTTCTGTTGCGGCTCCTAAGGATGCTGATGGGAATGCGTTGCCGGAGGGGTCTA
>NZ_JASOMS010000061.1:0-370 GCF_030216865.1 Pauljensenia sp. UMB6358
CTTTGAATGAGCCTGCGGCGGGGTCGACGATGATATGTCGGGGCCGGTCCGCGTATTTGTCCCTGTTGTAGTGCCTGTCGGGTAGGTGGCGGGTTTGGTACAACCAGTTGCGGAATTGTTCTGAGGTTTGCGCGTCTGTGAGGTTTCCTTGGGTTTTGGTTGCCCGCCATTCGTCTACCGCGTATAACCTGTCGTCTACACCCAAAGCGAGCATTACTGCGTCTGTGGGGTTGGTTGTGCCGTAGTCCATGCCGACTGCTAGGGTTTGGCGGATTGGGGGAATGTTTTCCCAGGGGATGACGTGTTCGGTGGGGTTCCACATGTCGTAGACTGCGCCTTCGGCGGCTACCCATTGTCCGAGGATGAATCG
>NZ_JASOMS010000062.1:0-367 GCF_030216865.1 Pauljensenia sp. UMB6358
CGTCGTGATCTCCGAGCCGATGGGGAGAGGATTCTCCCTGGAGGAGCCGGCATCGCCCTCATTCGTAGCGGGGGCGTTCGATTCGGCGGGAGTGCTTTGAGGCGACGAGGCTGCGGGGGTCGAGGTCGTGGTCTCAGTGGTCAGCGCCTGATCTACGGCGTGGTCGATGACGGCGATGAAAGCAATGGCTGCGACGATGGTTCCAACGATGGAAATGATGATCGCTGCGAGGCCTTGACCATGGGCCTTGTCCTTCTGAAGCACGGCGACGAGTCCGAGGACGAAGGAGGCGGGCAGGAGGATCCACCCGAGGATTATGATGCCGGGTACACACGAGAGAATTGTTCCGGCGATGGCGAGGATGAGC
>NZ_JASOMS010000063.1:0-364 GCF_030216865.1 Pauljensenia sp. UMB6358
CGGCTCTTCGTACTTGAGCGTGGGTGTGGGGTGATGCGCAGGAACGACTCACCGACAAGCAGCGACAACGGCTTGAAGCAGCGTTCTCCGCTCGTGACGAACACGTCAGCGTCGAGGTCGCGTGGCAATACGCGCAACAACTGCGTGCGATCTACCACCAGCCCACACCCACCCAAGGCCGGAAACTCGCTGAACAGCTCCTCGCCACCTTCCCGTCATGCCCGATCCCCGAGATCGCCCGCCTTGGGCGGACCCTCAACCAGTGGCGCAACGCGTTCCTGGGCTACTTCACCACCGGCGGTGCGACCAACGGCAGCACCGAAGCCATCAACGGCATCATCGAACTCGTCAGACGCATCGCACG
>NZ_JASOMS010000064.1:0-358 GCF_030216865.1 Pauljensenia sp. UMB6358
GATCTTGTCGCCGTCTGTTTCTAGGATACCGAATTGATCTGCAAGTTCGATCGGCTGGCGAATACCCGCTACTGTGAGCGCAGCCCCGGTTTCGATATGCTTCTGGACCATCTGGGAGAAGTCCATACGATAAATATTGTCGGCGCCGACTATCACTAGGTAATCCGGCTTTTCGTCTCGGACGATGTTGAGAGTTTGATATACGGCATCGGCCGAGCCTAGGTACCAGTGGGCACCTTTGCGCTGCTGGGCGGGCACAGGTGTTACGTAAGAGCCTAACAGGGTTGACATTCGCCAGGTCTTGGAGATGTGGCGGTCCAGAGAGTGGGATTTGTATTGGGTGAGCACCACTACCTTG
>NZ_JASOMS010000065.1:0-356 GCF_030216865.1 Pauljensenia sp. UMB6358
GGCTAGGGACGGGAACATCTGACTCTATCCCGGCACGCCTATCAAATAATGAGCATGTTATTACGGCGGCGGAAGTAACCGCAGCTGGTGGGCATGGCGCGATATTCGCGCTAAGGCACATGATGCACACTGGGCAGATCCGAGACCTGCTGCGCGAGCGGGGCTTCGCCGAAGGGGGAACCCCAGCACTGCCTTATGCGCCACGGCCACTTATCACATCTGGTGGCGCAATGGCCTCACGGGTTGCGCACGAGGTCAGCGTGTCACTAGCGGGCCAATCTCTCGCGCTTGTCCTAGACGATGGCACCCGTTTTAACGCGCACATCGAAGAGGCCGTGGACCGCAGGATCATAGCT
>NZ_JASOMS010000066.1:0-356 GCF_030216865.1 Pauljensenia sp. UMB6358
TGACTGGAGGGTTTTTGAAGCTAACTCCGGCTGTTTTAGAAACCATTACCGCCCTGGAAAGCCTCGGCGTGGTATCAGCAGGCGCGAAAGCCAAAGCAGGCGGCCTAATATCTGCCGTCAGTAAGATTGGGGCGGTAGTAGCAGTTGCGTGGGCCGCACTTACGGCACTTAAAGCCGCCCAACAGTGGCTTGAGGATCCACCTTCTAAGGGAATAAAGCAATACACTAACGCCATTTTAGAAATTAAGAAGGCGTCAGATGTGCCGAAGCTTCTCAAAGATACCGGGGAGAATTTCCTTGGTATAAAAATTGGGGCAGCCGCAGGCGCAAAAAGCGTAAAGCAATACTCCAAAATG
>NZ_JASOMS010000006.1:0-144978 GCF_030216865.1 Pauljensenia sp. UMB6358
GGTGTTGTTGACGAGGGTCCAGCCGGTGGCCATTGCTCCGGAAGAGTCGAGGTAGTACCACGTGTTTCCATTGTGGACCCAGCCGGTTTTCATTTCGCCGCTCTGGGTGAAGTGGTACCAGGTGTTGTTGACGAGGGTCCAGCCGGTGGCCATTGCTCCGGAAGAGTCGAGGTAGTACCACGTGTTTCCATTGTGGAGCCACCCAGTTTGCATGGCGCCACTGGTGGCAAAGTAATACCATTTGCCACCGATGGACTGCCAGCCAGTAGTCATCGCGTTCGAGGAACTGAAGTAGTACCACGAAGAATTGATCTGCTTCCATCCAAGGACGGCTCGACCTTCTGAGTCAGCCCAATACCAAGAACCGCGATCTTGGAACCAGCCCTGCAGAATGTGTCCCGAACGGGTGAACACCCAACTATTGTCCTGGAGTGACCATCCGTCCTGGGAGGCTGGAGTTGGTGCAGCGCTGGAAGAAAGTGCCATTGAAGGTAGCAGTGTCAGCGCGAAGCACAGTGACGCAACAGAGCGAATGCGATGAGATCCCATAAGGCGAGTCTAATGATCTGAGTACCCTTTTGGAATCTCAGCTGTGGTTTCGAGCTAGATTCCCGGTGAGGGAAAGCAGATTCTAACGTACAACAGAGCTGTCTTCGGTTGTGTGTTCACTCGCTGGCACCGGAGAAATAGAAGAAGTCTTCTTTAGGCCACCCCATGGTGATTTTCCACGTGCCCACCGCATCGCAGCACGTTCGACTCCAAACCAGCTGAGAGTCGCCAGTGTCATCGTGATAAGTGCAGCGACAATCAAGAATGGAATGAATCCGAGTTTGTCTAGGTGAAGAGTGATCAGGAACTGAATGATGGGGAAGTGGAATACGTAGATCCCGTACGAAATATCATGTGTTTTCACCCAACGTGGTGATGGCACGATCGTACCTAGGTAGAGAACGAAGTATGCCATGAGTGGAGAGGCGAGTTGCTTACCGAAGTCTGGCAGGGCATAGATGATGCCAACTGAAGCGATAGCAGCGATCAGTGCATAGCGACCACGCATTGGAAGAGTGTCTTTCAGCTGGAAAATCAGCGCACCGCCCAAGAAATAGGGAAGCATGAAAATGAGTAGTCCCAAATCGTAGTTGCTATCGATGTAGGGATTGAGGCGTCCAATACCAGCGTGGGCCAACACTGAAACTGCGAATAGAACGGCAGTTGGCCAGACATGCTTGCGCATAAATGCCCAGGACATGAATACGCCGATGATGATGTAGCACCAGAATTCATATGAGAGCGTCCACAGCGACCCATTCCACGCCGTAAGCGGATGATCTGACAGGGTTGTACCGATGTGGTAGTAGCTGACCTTCAGCAGGATATTGCTATAGACGTAGTCAAGTGGGGTAGGGGAAGAACCAAAATATCCGTCAATAGTGCCCTTTTCAATCACGTGGGCAATAGGAGCGAGCACGAAAGCGACGAATGCTAGTGCTACAAGGAATGCAGGATAGATGCGGGCGACGCGGTTAATCAGATATTTTCCCGCATCGCTTCGGACTCGGGCTCCGGTAATGAGGTAACCCGAAATTCCAAAGAATCCAACAACTGCCCAGCTTCCGAGGTGTTGTCCTAGAACAACGACACCATCACCTGTAGCGGTGAGAATCTGCGCGTGGGAGAAGACGACGAGTAGAGCGAAGAGCAAACGTAGAAAATTCAGCGAGTTATCTCGAGAACTGAGATCTTTTTGGACGAAGGTCTTTCGTAGCTTATCAAGCATGGATTCCTCAAGAGCTAAAGACAAGACTGAATCAGTTGTCGAGGGTGATGAGCTTGACGCGATCCGATAGACCACAGTAGTCAATCTGTTCGCGCGTAGTTTTGTAGCCCTCAGTGGACGTAATAACAGTCGCTTCTTTATCCCAAGCGCGTAGGAGCGGGCAGAGCATTCCGTAGTAGTCGCCGTGCCATTCGCGGTATGCGTGAATACGCACATCATAACTGGTAGGCGCTGAGAATTGAATAAGGTACCGATTTCGATCACCATCGAATGCGAGGTTGGACGCGTGACGAATGAACACGACAGGAGCGCCCTGGTTTTCGTCAAAAACTTCAACCAATTGGTCGTACAGTTTCTTTTCCTCAGGGGTCGGCATTTTGTGGTCTTTATCGGTGGGCATTGTTGCGTAGCGAGGCAGCGTGGGGAAGAGAGTCCCACCCCGACCGAAATGTTCAAATGGGAGAAGAGAGCCTACGCCCATGATGACTACCGACAGGGCAAAGAAGGCGGCTTGAACACAACGCCCTCGCCACCATGCGTAGGAGCGTCGGTCAGATGCTGATCGAGGGGTAAACGCTTGGCGGAGCGCTTCAATCGTCATGATGGTTGCAAATGTGATCGTTGAGATCCACATCATCTTCAGGGGATAGTAGCCCCAGCGAGAATCGCCAGATTCTCGCAGTAAGAGGAGGAAGAAGATCGCGAGCCAACTGCCAACTGCAAAGGCGCCAAGTCCCATTGCCTCGGGCGAGCGATGCCGGGGAAGGGCAGCAGCGAAAACGAAGAGCAGGAGAAGCAGAAGAATGCTGGCAATTGTAAGGTGGTCGCTTATCTCACCAGCAAAATAGCCGGGACCAGCAGAGAGGTAATCACCGTCGACGCGGAGTGCTGGGAGTGACCAAGCGAAGAAGAATACTGCAACGCAGAGCCAAGTCAGTGCGATCCAAATCAACTCTCGTGACGTTGGGCGATGTGCGGGAAGATTATGCAGACAACGTACAAGTGCCATTAGTAGCAACAGGCCGGGCATCAGGGAAGCCGGAGACCACGTAGCAAGAGTGGCGACCAGTAGCACAGGAAGCCAGATGAGTGCTTGGGCAGGACGGAGGGTCCGATAGGTAATCCACGAAAGGATCAAGATCAAATAGATAACTGGGATGTTGAGGTAGCCATCAAATTCAACCGCGCCAAAAATATTACGAGTAAAGGGGACCCATCCGATAACAAACACGGCAGCTGTACGTAGAGGCCATGGAGCGTGTGACAACAACGCCCACGTCAACCAGCCGGTAAACATACTGGCGAGACAACATACAACGAGACCCGCAACGATATTGCCATACAACATCGTCAGAAGTGGGCTGAAGGAAGTACCTGGCCCATAGAAAATTGAGGTGATAACCGCAGTAAGGAAGACAGGTTTGACCTCATCGCCGGAGCCTAGTCCGCCGTTCTGGTGGATTGTCAGCGCTTCGATGGTATTCATCACCATATCGTTACGCGTGAACTGAACCGGAACGCCACCGTCATAGTACGAGAGCAAATAGACGACTGAAGCGACACCGACAAGAGAGGGAAGAAGAATTGCGAGTGCGGTGAAGAAAGACCGACGATTCAGTGTCTGGTAGTTCCGATAGATGACGGCACCAATAAGGACAAGCGCAACGATGATGGCTGTCCAGAATACCAAGGCGATGCCAGTCTTTACGACCATTCCGAATAGAGCAACTGCGATCAAAGAAAACAGAAAAAGTGCCGTGGCACGCACGGAGTCTCTTAGGAACTGCAAATTCATGTTTTGAGCGTACCTGACTGATCTAGAGTTCTTGATAGCGGAAAGATTGGTGCTCGTCACGTTGCCAGTGAGGTCTTAGCTCTCCGAGATAACACGTTGAGTGACTTTAGTGATCTGATTGCTTTCCAGCTTGCTGGGATTTAATGATGTCGAGCTCGTAGTTGAGGATTGCGATTTCTTCAGTGAGCTTTCGTCGTTCTTCGCTGGCATGGGAAAGATCAACACTCATTCGGAGCGTAAGAAGCATAAAAACGACCGCGCCGGTTACTAGAGCGAGGTTCAAAGGAACCTGAACTCCCAAGAGATGAGCAACAAAGCTCAGTGCCTGCGGGAACAAGGAAACGATCAATACCCCGATTGCAATGACGAACCACCACGTCGCGTAGCGTTCCTTCATTCCAGCATTGCGCATCTTGATGAAGATTGCGTAAAAGATGACGAGCGCGAAAAGGATGCCGAGCCAGTATGTTGATGTCATTTCTGATCTCCAGTTTCTCTCACTCGTCAGCCAACAGAGGGGCGTGTCAAGGCAACGGACAGTGCAATGAACGCGCGAATCAGGAATCGAGCAGCTTTAAGAGGATTATGTGAGGGTTCTCCTCCAGCACGGGGACGCATTTCTACGGGGACCTGCCGAATCGATAAACCGTGACGTTTTGCGATGACAAGTGCTTCGATTGTGTCACCCAGGTACTCAGCCGGATAGTTCCGTGCAAACAAAGCGATAGCTTTTCGGTTGCTTAGTTTGAAGCCCGACGTTGTGTCAGTCAATTTTGTTTCGCATACTCTCGAAAGGATTGTGGAGAGAACTTTCATTGCCCAATGACGGGGGCCTCGAACGGTGTAGTCGCCTTTTCCTGCGAAGCGTGCGCCGATCACAACATCGGCATCCGTTTTCTTCGCGGATGCCAAGAGATTCGAGATCTCCTTGGGGTCGTGTTGCCCGTCTGCATCGAGCTGAACAGCATAGTCGTAGTTGTTGCGTTGAGCATAGGAATAACCTGTCCTCATCGCTCCTCCGACACCGAGGTTGATTGGCAGATCAAGAACTATCGCGCCGTGTTCTTTGGCAATTGCTGCTGTGCGATCGCCGGAGCCGTCAGAGACAACAGCTATATCAGCCATCGAGCCGACTTCGCTACGAAGTTCTTCAAGCACAGGTCCGATGACTGCTTCTTCGTTCCATGCCGGAACGATGACCAAGATTCGTGATTTTGCTTCAGCCATTATCTGTTACTTTCTGTTCATCGGTGTCGAGTGCATAGTGGATGTATCGACCTAGACAATACTGTTTGCAATCAGAGCAAACGCGAGTGCAAACACGGCGAATACTGCCACTAGAACCGAAGAACTCTTGGACTTTACTGTCACGGGTAGACCTATCGCAAGAGCCGGTAGAAGAGCGGCACCATATCGCGGAGCAAGGTCAAACCCGACACCCATTGTGAGGTTCAGGTAGATGTAGAACGCGGGGGCTACGAAGATTGAGGCCAACAATAGGGCAAGCGCGAATGATTGGTTAAGTACTTCAGTGTTAACAGCGAAGAGAGCTGCTCCAACGAGACCTGAAACTAGAAGCAAGGAAGATAACGTTGTGAAAGCATAAGGGAGCCCGACTGCGCTGAGTAAGCCTCCATTGAGTGATACAGGGCCCATGTAAAGGTAGGTAAGGAAATTATCTAGTTGCTCGACCGCAAAAGTCGGCGAGAAGGGAACATGGGCATCGATTGAATAATCTTCTCTGATGTGGATTGCAGTGAGGCTCCTGTAATGCTGGTAAGCAAATTGAGCGACAAGGCCCAAAAGTAGGGCCAATAATGCAAGAAGAATTGGTCGCTTGAGTGAAGAACGTTCCTCTTTAACGCGTATGAAATAGATGAGGATAAACAGCAGTGCTGCACCCGTTGCAAAGAGCATCTGGAACTTAATCAGACCAAAAAAAATCGAAGCAACGATGAGGGGAATCGAAGTCCATTCTTTGCGGACCATTTTCAGCGTAGATAAGAAGATGAATGAACCTGCGAGCAAACTGAACGAGTCAGGGGTGACATAGAAGTTCGCCCACCTGATCGCGGGACTTGCAAGCATAAGGGCGGTCACTGATGCCGTGATAAGGCGTGAACCGCCGAGGTATCGTGCAAGGCGCCATGTCGCAGTTAATCCCAGCCCGAGCCATAGAGTACCGGTGAACTTGGCTAACAAATACATCTGCTTGCCGGGGGCGAGGAAGAGAAGAATCTTCGTCAAGAAAGCAGTGATAAAGAAATAGAGAGGTGAGTGAACTGAAGCGGTTGAATAGCCTTTAAAGGGATAATCTTCAGAGGGCGCATTGGTGTCACCACAGGCAGGACCTTGCGGGCCGTAAATCTCGATGCCTACGCATGTAATGAGCGAACGCGCGTATTCGTCCGTTTCAGAGTATTGACGAGTAACTTCGCCGTGCATTGCTTTATCAACAGCGTCGATATATACGTACTCGTCTTGCGGGGAGATCGCACTATGCTCCGAAATATAGCGATAACCGACGAGCGCTGAGAGCGCCGTAAAGATAAGAGCCAAAAGAATAGTTCGTACCCACAGTGGCGCCTCAGAAGCATCCCGATACAGTTTCATGTTCATGATGGTGCGAGTGCCTTCGCTTGGTTTGGTATCCAGGGCGGTCATAACGGGTAAGTTGCTCTCAGCTGAGAGTCTTTGTAAGAACCTGCATCGAGTTTCGTGGTGTGAAGCCTGTCTGTTCAAGCTTCGTCAAATCAAGCGTCGAGTTGAGAGGACGGGGAGCAATCTGTTCTTTTCCTGCGTAATACTCAACGGTTGTTACGGGGGTAACGTCGTCTGGCGAACGACCGACTAATTCGAAAACTCTTTTCGCGATGTCACACCATGAGACAACGGGACCTTCGCCAGAAAGATTGTATGTTCCGTATTCGGCGTTAGTTGACAGAAGGTGAATAATTCCACCTGCTAGGTCGGTAGTAAAAGTAAGACGCCCTTTTTGGTCGTTGACAACGGTGGGATTAACACCTTCATCAGCAAGACCCTTCATCGTCTTAATGAAGTTCTTTCCATCGCCAACAACCCAGCTGGTCCGAACCAAGTAGTGCTGGGCAGTGGTGACAATTGCTGCATCGCCACCAGCTTTCGACTGACCATACACGCTTAGAGGGCTTGGATTCTCGGTCTCTGTGTGAAACTCCGCTGAACCATCGAAAGTGTATTCGGAAGAAATATGCACCACCGTCAAGTGGTGTTTGCTTGCGATTCGAGAGAGATTCGCAGGCCCAAGAGCGTTGGCCCGCCAAGCAAGCGGGCGCCCTTCAGGTGTTTCTGCTCCGTCGACGTCTGTCCAAGCTGCTGCATTGATAATGATGTCGTATCGCGACCAGTCGACCGTGTCCATGGTGACATCGTCAGCAATATCAAATTGTGGTAGATCGACACCTGTCACGCTGTAGCCAGCTTCGGGGAGCTGCTTGAGGAGTTCGCGTCCAAGCTGACCATTTGCTCCGGTTACCAAAACACGTCGCGTATCCGGGGAGGGGAAAGGGATAACATCTGCGAGTTTGGGATGAGCCTTGTCCTTATCGGACAGAATCGCGTCCTCCAACGGAATTGGCCAATCAATTGCGACAGTTTCATCGTTGAGGTTCAAGAAGGTGTATTTTGCGTCGGCAGACCAATGGTCATTCACCAGATAGGTGTATGCAGTATTTGGCTCCAAAGTCTGGTATGAATTGCCCACGCCACGGGGAACGAACACTGCAACCGAGGGGTCAATTTCAGTCGTGTAAACCGTTCCGAACGAAGGACCTTCGCGCAGATCTACCCACGCGCCGAAGACTCGGCCGGTTGCGACCGAAACAAACTTGTCCCACGGCTCAGCGTGAATACCGCGTGTTACGCCAACTTCATCGTTGAAAGAAATGTTGTTCTGCACGGGGCCAAAGTCAGGTAACCCAAGAGCAAGCATCTTCTCTCGTTGCCAGTTTTCTTTAAACCAGCCACGGTTGTCTCCATGCACGGTGAGATCAATGCGCAGGAAGCCGGGAATAGGGGTTTCCTCAATGCCAAGAGCTTTTCCTGTCGCTGTCGTCATCGTGAATCGTGCTCCTACATCCATGGCTGGCGCTGAGTGGAAACTAGTACTGGAACGAGTTTAGGTGATAGTGGGCTGTTTATCGCTGAAGCAAGCGGTGATATTCCTCAGTTGCACTCTGGTACATGTGTGAGTGTGATGCGTAACATTAGAAAAAAATCTTGGCATAATGAGCGTCAAGGTGCACAAGTAAGTCGATCAGTGCGCGCACTCAACCTGCGGAGGAACGATGAAGGGCATTATCCTTGCCGGCGGATCAGGAACCCGATTGAATCCAATTACATTGGGAACGTCAAAACAGCTTGTCCCGGTGTATGACAAACCGATGATCTACTATCCGTTGTCAACGCTGATGCTTGCAGGTATCCAAGACGTCCTTGTCATTACGACACCTCATGATGCCGAAGCTTTCCACCGCCTGCTGGGCGATGGCTCACAGCTTGGTGTCAATATCTCGTATGCTGTTCAAGAAGTGCCGAACGGACTTGCCCAGGCATTTGTCCTTGGTGCTG
This sequence comes from Pauljensenia sp. UMB6358, assembly GCF_030216865.1. Classification (NCBI taxonomy): domain Bacteria; kingdom Bacillati; phylum Actinomycetota; class Actinomycetes; order Actinomycetales; family Actinomycetaceae; genus Pauljensenia; species Pauljensenia sp. UMB6358. The sequence continues at coordinate 8,181 of NZ_JASOMS010000006.1, forward strand.
ATCATGTTGGAACTGACCCCGCGGCTCTCGTTCTTGGTGACAACATCTTCTACGGTCCCGGTATGGGCACGAAGCTTCGCCGTCATGTGGATCCTGATGGTGGTGCAGTGTTCGCCTACCATGTGGCAGATCCAACCGCGTACGGTGTCGTTGAATTCGATGATAACTACACCGCAATTTCTATTGAAGAAAAGCCTGCTCATCCGAAGTCGAACTATGCGGTTCCTGGTCTGTACTTCTACGACAATAACGTCGTAGAGATCGCGAAGAATCTCAAGCCTTCCGCACGCGGTGAATACGAAATCACGGATGTGAACAAGGTTTACCTTGAAGCAGGAAAGCTTCAAGTTGAGGTTCTCCCTCGAGGTACTGCTTGGCTCGATACTGGAACATTTGATTCCCTTGCTGATGCAACGAACTTCGTTCGTACAGTGGAAGCACGCCAGGGGATGAAGGTTGGAGCTCCTGAAGAAGTGGCTTGGCGTATGGGCTTCATTGATGATGAAGGACTGCGTCAGCGCGCTGAACCGCTGGTGAAGTCCGGTTACGGGCAGTACCTGCTGGACCTGTTGAAGTGATCTGATCTGTCAGTTTCCCGTCAACGTCGTGTGATGGGGAACTGGCAGACCTGTGTATGTACTGCCCTGTATCAAGGCCTCGGACATATACACTGACGCGTATGAATGGAATGAAGAAGCTCGCGAACTATTCAAAGCTGGGCGCCTCGTATTACAAACGTAACGGCGCACGACTGACAGTAGGGCGCCTCTTCCTTGGAGTGGGCACTCACTTATCCTCTCCCAAAAATGCGGGTGGGCTCAGCGGACGAAGGAATGCTTCGTTGGTGAAGTTCGAGGACGCGGCGGTTGCTGACTGGACAGTAGCTCCGCAGTGGAAACAAGAGCCTCGATCGGTCGGAGACGGCCCATTTACGACCGCCTGGATTATGTCTCCCCCCGGAGAGCATTCAGGTGGACACCAGAATATATTCCGTTTCCTTTCTTTCTTGGAACAAGCCGGACATACGGTCAAGATCTTTCTCTATTCCTCTAACCCCCTGCCGATCAACATCAAGGGCATCCAAAAGATACTTCGTGATTCGGTTGCTTATCCTCAGTTGAATGCTTCAATCGAGGTGTATTCGCCATCGGCTGGAGTCGGCGAAGAAGTCGACGCGATCTTCTCCACCGGTTGGGAGACGGCATACCCCTCGTACCTCGACCGTTCGAATGCGCGCAGATACTACTTTGTGCAGGACTTCGAGCCGTCGTTCTACTCTGTTGGCTCCGAATCCGTGCTTGCCGAAAATACGTACCGCTTCGGCTTTGAAGCTTTCACTGCTGGACGCTGGCTTGCAAAGAAGCTTTCCACTGACTACGGAATGAAAACACATCCCTTCGATTTTGCGGCAGATTTTTCACTCTATAAGCGAACGAATGAACAGCGCCGATCAGATGTGTTCTTCTATGCGCGACCAGTGACGGCTCGTCGAGGGTTTGAGCTGGGGGTCATGACTCTTGCTGAAGTGAAACGGCTACGTCCTCTAACAACGATTCACATGGCAGGATGGCCTCTCGGTGGTTGGGATGTGCCATTCGACTTTATCGATCATGGTGCGATGAGTATCAGTGATTTGAGTCCTCTCTACAACAAATGTGCGGCCGCTCTGGTGATGTCACTGACGAACATGTCGTTGCTCCCACTTGAATTGCTTTCGTGTGGAACGATCCCGGTCGTAAATGACGCAGAGAATAACCGTCTGGTTTCAGCTAATCCGCATATCGCATACACGCCACTGTCGCCAAAGGCATTGGCGCATAGAATCGTTGAAATTCTCGATGATTCTCAGCAGATTGAAAAATCTTGCGAGGCAGCCTCGTCCGTTTCGGATTTCTCATGGGACGATGCGGGGGCTCAATTTGTCACCGCCTTCGAGGAGGCAATGCGTGGCTAACATTCTCGTCATTGGCGGAAACGGTTTTCTTGGATCCCACCTCGTGGATGCTCTCGTAGTGCGTGAGCATCGTGTCACCGTATTCGACATGTTTTCGGGGACTACCCATTGGGCCTCGGAAGGCGTTGATATCGTTGATGGAAATTTTCTGAACATAGCTGATCTTCGACGGGCGGTTCGCGGCAAGCAGATTGTTGTTCACATGCTGTCGACGACGGATCCTGCAACAGCAGAAAATGACCCGATCGTGGATATTCGCACGAACATTCTTGGCTCGGTTGAGTTGTTCCAGATCTGTGCTGACGAGGGAGTTGAGCATGTCTACTTTGCTTCTTCAGGTGGCACGATCTACGGAGACCGCGATCAAGAAAACTTTTCCGAAGAGGATCTGACGCTTCCAGTTTCTCCCTATGGCATTGGAAAGCTTGCCATCGAAAACTACATGCGTTTCTTTGAACGGAAATATGGTTTGCGTTCAACGAGTTTCCGTATTTCGAACCCGTATGGGACTCGTCAAAACCCGCATAAGCGCCAGGGAATTATTCCGATTTTCTTGAGGAATATTCTGAACAATAAGCCTCTGACAGTGATGGGAGACGGAACGATGTTCCGTGACTACATCTATGTCAAAGATTTCGCGAATATCGTCGCTACGATGATTTCGACGGGCCCAAGCCAGCCGGTATACAACGTTGGTTCGGGACGTGGCACTACGGTGAACGAACTTGTCGACGCGATGGTCAACGTGACGGGTAGGCATCCTGTTATCGAATACCGTGACGTTCCCAGCACCTATGTCCACGGTAGCGTTCTTGACACGACACGCATCCAAAACGAGTTCGGACCGTTCGAAATGACTGAACTTGAGGTCGGTATTCAACGTACGTGGCAGGAGATTTGTGAACATGGCTTCTGAAAAAGAATATGAATTCGACGCAACAGTCGTCATTCTGACCTATAACGGTGAGCAACACCTTGAGGAAATTCTTAATGCGGTTCATGCTCAGCGCTATGGTGGCACGTTTGAAACGCTCGTCATTGATTCGGGATCCACAGACTCGACGCTCGACATCATCGCGAAGAATCCGTGGGTCAGGCTTCATCAGATCCCGAATAGCGAGTTTGGTCATGGAAAAACACGCAACCTTGGTGCCCACTTGGCTAAGGGGCGCTATGTTGTCTACCTGACTCACGATGCGACTCCAGCATCTGATCGCTGGCTTCATGAGATCACTGCTCCCTTTGATATTAGCGAGCGCATTGTTGCAGTTATGGGTTCTCAAGTGCCTCGTGCAGATGCATTCCCATTGCTGCGCTACGACGTGAAAAACACCTTTGCCAGTTTTGGGCCGATGCACGGTACAACCTTGTTCTACGACGATGATTTCATTCAGGACGAGGGCGTGCGTAATGCGGTGACCTTCTATTCCGACGTGAATTCGGCAGCTCGTCGTTCAGTTCTCACAGGCGAGATTCCTTACCGCGATGTTTCGTATGCCGAGGATCAGTTGCTTGGCCGAGATGTCATTGATGCTGGCTATATTAAGGCGTACGCTCCGCGAGCTGTCGTTTGGCACTCTAACGAGATGACGATCTTAGAATACGACGATCGTATGTTCGAAGAAACGCAGGGCCTTCGCGAAGTCGGGATTGATGTAGCCCTTCCGTCGATTCCTACAGTCGCAAAGCTTGTTGTTGGTGGAGTGCTTCGGGATGCTGTTCGTTTAGTTCGTGATCGCGAGGTTACAACCAAACGCAAGCTTCACGGATTGCTTGTGAACCCGGCCTATCATGTCCAGCGCTGGCGAGGCGTACGTCGAGGAGTGCGTTCAGCGTTGAAGCGCTATGGAGAATGAGGGGGAGAGTGAAGTGACTACAAGAGCGAACTCAGAGTTTCATAGCCCCTCTGAATCAGGAGCCGAATTATCAGGGATGACACCAGAAACACTCGACAAGATCGTTGCTGATCGGGAAGCACGCCTGGTTCAAGAACCTCTTAAAGAGCTCGGGGACAAGACGGGAATTATCAAAGGTACGCGGACGGCTGTCCGAGATCTGTGGCGACGTCGAGAACTGTTCGGTTACCTTGTCAGACGAGAGCTTAAAGCAAAATACAAGGACTCAACTTTCGGTTTTGCCTGGTCGCTAGTGAAGCCACTGGCACAATTGCTGATCTACTTCATCGTTATTGGTCATTTTCTTGGAGCAGCGCGAGGTATCCCGCAGTTTGCTATCTTCGTCTTCTCCGGATTGACAGCATGGACGCTATTCGCTGACATCATTAATGGAGGAACCGGATCAATTGTCGCAAATTCCGGGCTTGTAAAGAAGGTTTACCTTCCACGTGAGGTATTCCCACTATCTGTTGCAGGAAATGCGCTTGTTAACTTCTTAACTCAGTTCATCATCCTCCTGATTGCTGTCGTATGTACTTTTCAATTCCCGCATCTGCATTTACTCGTATTCTTTCCGCTAGCCCTTCTTCTCCTTATCGTTTACGGCTTGGCTGGAGGCTTATTTCTCTCAGCAATAAATGTTTACTTGCGTGATGTTCAACATCTGATTGAAGTGATTACATTTCTAGGATTCTGGGCTTCCCCTATTGTCTATTCCTATTCTTTCGTAGCAAACACAGTTTCCGGATGGATTCTTGAACTGTACCTGGCTAATCCAATTACCCTAGCAATTCTTGGGTTCCAAAGGACAATGTGGGCGGCAGGAGTCGATGCTCCCTATCCCACTCATATGATTCTCCGCATGACAATTGCTTTGATTGTCGGAATTCTTCTTCTTTTCGGAGCGCACCGCGTGTTTGTGCGTCTCGAAGGTAACTTCGCACAGGAGCTGTGATAATGGCTAAGACTTATCCAGATGTTATCCGTGTAGATAATGTGTCAAAATCTTTTAAGATCCATCGAGATATGTCGATAAAGGATCGAGTCGTCCATTCTTCAAAAGCTCATATCGAAGAGTTTAATGCGTTGGAAGACGTTTCTTTGTCGATCCCAATGAATCAAACAGTCGGTCTGATGGGACACAACGGTTCTGGTAAATCTACACTGCTTAAAATCATGGGCTCGATCATTCGTCCGACGATAGGAACGGTGACTACACGTGGGCGCATGGCGGCTTTACTTGAGCTTGGAGCTGGCTTCCATCAGGATTTAACTGGTAGAGAGAACGTCTTTCTCAATGCATCAGTTCTTGGCATGACTCGCGTGGAGACTGAACGACAGTTCGATGAGATCGTTGCCTTTTCTGGAATCGAACGCTTCATCGACACTCAGGTGAAGTTCTATTCCTCCGGAATGTATGTGCGCCTAGCCTTTGCAGTTGCGGTTCACTCGGATCCGGACATTCTTCTTGTTGATGAAGTCCTTGCGGTTGGTGATGAGCCATTCCAACGAAAGTGCATGGATAAGATTTCCGAATTTCAACGTGAAGGACGAACGATTCTTCTTGTCTCGCACTCAGCAGATCAAGTGAATGCGGTCTGTGACCGCGGTGTTGTTCTCGATCATGGACACGTTGTTTTTGACGGTAATACGCAAGAAGCAGTTCATGCTCTTCGTGAAGCATTTGAGCTTGCCGATAGGGAACAGAAGGAAAGCGATCCTTCAGATTACTTGTTTGGCAAAGTCCGTCTCGATGATGTTTATATTGAGGACGCACACGGTAATCGTGTTCATCGCCTGAATACTGGCGATGATATGAAAGTCCAGATGGTTTTCACCACTGAAGAGAAAATGGATGACTGGCTGGTTGGTATTACATTCGAGACCAATCTTGGTCAGCACTTGTTTACATTTGATACCAATGCCTCAAAATCGGTGATGCCTTCAGTTACGGGTCAGAATCGAGTCACATTCTCGATTCCTAATCTTCCTCTTGGGGATGGAATGTATCGCCTTCATGCGGGGATTGCAGATGGACTTGGGAGGACCATCAATCATCGCCACAACGCGTGGGACTTGATCGTTGCTGGGCCTTATGCAGGTACGGGGCCGATTGCGATGATGCCAACAATTACTTTCAATGATTGATTCTCCGCGCATCAGCGTCGCCCTGTGTACGTATAACGGCGAACGATTTATCGCTCAGCAGATTGAGTCGATTCTGGCTCAATCCATGCCGGTGGATGAAATTGTTCTGGGCGATGACGCTTCTAGTGACAACACAGTTCAGATTGTTGAAGAGCGTGTTGCTGGAACAAACATCGACCTCATGGTCCGGCGTCATAATCCCGGCCTTGGCGTCAGGAGTAACTTTGCTGATGCAATCAGCGCGACGACCGGTGACGTCATTATTTTGTGCGATCAGGATGATGTCTGGCATCAGGACAAAGTTGAGAAACTAGTTGAAACTCTTGACGACAAAGAGCTCGTTCATTCTGATGCCCGCCTTGTCGACGCTGAGGGGAATCCAAAGGGATCGGCGCTTCTTGAAGAGCTCAACGTCAGCGCGTGGGAGAAACGGAACCTCGTCGATGGCGATGCGCTCGCGGTACTACTCAAGCGGAACCTTGTTACGGGCGCAACGGCTGCGGTGAAGGGGGAATTCGCGCGCAGTATTATGCCGGTTCCTGACGGCTGGATCCACGACGAGTGGCTTGGGTTCATTGCCGCTTTCGATTGTCAGCTGGTTCTTCTTCCAGAAGCTCTGACGGACTATCGCCAGCATGAGAACAACCAAATCGGCGCGAAAAAAGAACCGTTATTTGTTCAGATCAAACGCAAGATTTCAGCAGACTCTGATGATGATGCGCGGCGCTTGACGCGAGCCCTCAGCGCATCCCACTTCGTCAATACAACACAGCGTGGCACAGCCGAACAACGACACCGCCTTGAAGAAGCTGTGAAGCATCAGCAGGCTCGTTCACTCATGCCCAAAGGGCATCTTTCTCGGATCCCATCGCTTATGGGGGAGGCGTCTAAAGGCAACTACTCGAAGTATTCGCGGGGTATCTGGGCGTTCGGTCGTGATCTTCTGCGGAGCTTTGATTCCTGAGATGCACATCTTGCTGATGGGGATCAGGGGAGGGCGTGTTTCTCCCCGCGGGGCCGGGGCTTCTTTTACTCGCAGGCACGGCATCAAGAAATGTGCCTCCCTCGGCTTCTCTTTCCTATTGATGGTGCGTCTGAGGTTCATTCACTGTCCTCGTACGGCATAATTACCCTTAACTGTTCATTCGTTAGGAGTTTATCGTGCGAATCGTCGTTACTGGTGGTGCTGGTTTCATCGGAGCCAACTTTGTCCACACTCTTCTTGAAGACCATCCGGATGTGGATGTTGTTGTTCTTGATGCGTTCACCTACGCAGGCAACCGTGGCTCGTTGACCGACGTGTCCGAGGACATGGCGAAACGTCTGAGCGTCATTGAAGGCGACATTGCGGATGCTGATCTTGTCGATTCAGTCGTTGCGAAAGCTGATGCTGTCGTGCACTTTGCTGCCGAGTCGCACAATGACAACTCTCTGAACGATCCGTCGCCGTTCATTCAGACGAACCTGGTTGGTACGTTCACCCTGCTTGAAGCAGTCCGACGCCACAAGGTTCGTTTCCACCACATTTCAACCGACGAGGTCTACGGCGATCTGGAACTGGACGATCCCGCTAAGTTCACGCCGACCACCCCTTACAACCCCTCGTCGCCCTACTCGGCATCGAAGGCCGGCTCGGACCATCTGGTTCGCGCGTGGGTGCGTTCGTTCGGTGTGGAAGCAACGATTTCGAACTGCTCGAACAACTACGGTCCCTACCAGCACATCGAGAAGTTCATTCCTCGCATGGTCACGAACCGTCTGCGCGGTGTCCGTCCGCGCCTGTACGGCGATGGTCTGAACGTTCGCGACTGGATCCATGTTCGCGACCACAACACGGCGGTCTGGGACATCCTGATGAAGGGTCGTATCGGCGAAACATACCTGATCGGCGCTGACGGTGAAACGAACAACCATGATGTTGTCACGATCCTGAACGAACTGATGGGCTACCCGGCAGACGATTTCGATCATGTCGCCGATCGCCCTGGCCACGACCTGCGCTACGCGATCGATAACACGAAGCTCCGCGAAGAACTTGGGTGGGAGCCCCACTTTACGGACTTCCGCTCGGGTCTTGCCGACACGATCAAGTGGTACACCGATAACGAAGCATGGTGGGCGCCGCTGAAGGAAGCCGTCGAAGCGAAGTACGCGGCTGAAGGTCACTGATTCGTGGATAGCCACGCACGTGGCGCGTTGGGTGAAAACCCGCGCGTCACGGTCTTAATGGCGACCTACAACGGTCGGACGTGGATTGACGAACAGATCGATTCAATCCTTGATCAGAGGGGAGTCGACGTAACGTTGCTCGTTTCTGATGACGGGTCAACAGACGGCACTGTTGAACACGTTGCACAGCGCGCTGGTCAGGATCGACGTATTCGCCTTCTTCCGCCTCGCGACGGTACGCCGGGTGTGACGGGGAATTTCCTTCATCTGTTCATGACGCATCGTCCGGATGGTTCGTATGTTGCGTTTACGGATCAAGATGATGTGTGGCATCTGGATAAGTTGTCCAGACAGATTGCGATTCTTGAAGCTGAACATGCGGATGTGACATCCTCGAATGTCACGAGCTTCGATCAGTCGGGGAAGAAGACTCTGATTGATAAAGCGGGTGCCATGCAACGGTGGGACCACATTTTTGAGGCTGCCGGACCGGGGTCGACCTATGTTTTTACGCCGGAATTCCATGAAAAACTTCGTGATGCTCTCGAGCTTTTGGACTACTCTGCCATCGGTGTCCACGATTGGTACGTGTATGCGATTTCGCGTGCGATTGGTGCCAAGTGGATTGTGAGTGCGACGCCGACCCTGGATTATCGTCAGCATGAAGCGAATGTGCAGGGCGCGAATAGGGGATTGGGAGCGTATGCCGACCGTTTTGCGCGTCTGCGTAGCGGTTTCTATCGTGGTCAGTTCTTGGCGGTCGCGCGCGCTGTGCGTCAGGTGGCACTATACGACGATCAGGTGATGGCGGATCTGAGTACATTGATCGGCGAGCTTGAGGACACGTCTGTTTCTGGGCGTCTGAAGTTCGCTCGTCGTTGGCGTCAGATTCGACGCAAGCCTCGTGAAGGTTTCCAGCTGGCGCTCGCACACGTATTGGGCGTGTGGTAGTCGCCGATTGTTCGGTCGCGTTCAGTGCGCGCCGTCGTGAAGGAGCGATGCGCCTTCTGACTCAGCGATTCGTTGTGCCTCTTGCTCGGAATACAGTTTCGGATCAATAAGTACGAGGCTGCGCCCACTTAACCAGTGCGTGACTGCGATGGGGGCGCAATGATCCAACTGATAAAGGGCAATGCGTTGCGATTCAGAAGACGCGGTGGCTGGTTCAAGCAGGTGGGTGATGCCACACGCTTCTTCAACGGATGTGGGTGCCCGCTGTGGAATGGGTACTTCGAGTGCGTCGCTTTGAGCGCCGACCTCCATGAGTGCATCGAGCACTCCATCAGGCAGGGGCTCTCCATTCCACGAAAACGTGAGGTAGGTGCGTGGTTGGGCTAACACCCACGCGCCGCGCTTCAGCGCGTCGCGTGAGGCCTCGTCAACCGAATCTGTCACAAGGATGTCGGAAACACCTAGCGTTGCTGAATCACTGCAGAGCTTCAATCCCATAGCAAGCGCGGGAACGCTCCACACGAGCTTCTGCCACGGGCCCACGGCGAGGCACAGTGTTTGGCGCGTCTCATTGTTGGAGTCAGAAGAGACGGTCGAAGGAGTTTCGAAGCCAAAGGGGCCATCAAACAGGTTCGGAGCAAGGTCGCTTCCCAGAAGATTGGCGACCTTCGCGAACCAGCGGGCAATGACCGGTCCGTTGAACTCAACGCGTTCTTGCGAATAGATCGTCATTTGCGGGGATGGACGTGTTGCCAGAAGCGAAATGAGTTGCGGGAAAGTGGTCATAAGTGGAATCGTAGTGGACAGATGTTCTCCAAGCTCATCGAATAACAATGCCGGATTCCTGCCGAAAACCTGCTTGAGGCGCACAAATACTGGCTAACCACAATAGTTCACTTCTCGCAACTGACAGGCAAGGATTTCTCAATTACTCCCTCGGGCTTGACTTATGAAGATGACACGCGTGTAATTCTTATATTGATGTAAAACTGCAAGGAGATATTCACGTGTGGAACATTCTCGGTGACGGACCGATTTCTTGGTCTGAAGCACTCGATGCTGACTTCTACGCGTCGATTGACGGTCCTCTTGCATGGCAAGAGCACGCACTCTGCGCTCAGACCGACCCGGAAGCCTTCTTCCCCGAAAAGGGCGGGTCAACACGCGAAGCGAAAGCTGTCTGCCAGTCCTGCGAAGTTCGTGAAGAATGCTTGCAGTACGCTCTCGAACACGACGAGCGATTCGGTATTTGGGGCGGGCTGTCAGAGCGCGAACGCCGTCGTATGCGTCGCCTCGCTATCTGAAAGATGACTCTCCAGTGAGCTCCTCTCTCGTAGCTCTCGTTGTTGCTCACGAGGCCACGGAAATCCTCAGCGACGTCCTCGTTGCTGTTCAAGCCCAGACAATGAAGCCTGGTGCAACCTATGTTATTGATTGTTCTCCAGCGTCAGACACTGAAATTGCTGGGCTCATTGGTCGCATTGCTCCCACGGCCCACAGAATCAGCGCGCCCCGCGCCAAGAACATTTCGCAGGCTCTCAACCGGGCGTTCGCCGATAAAGACGCTGCTCTGAACACCTACGCGTGGGCGTGGGTCCTTCACTCCGATTCCATTCCTGAACCAGACTGCTTGAATGCCCTCTGGGCACATGCAGACCGCTCACGCACCATCGGTGCCGTCGGTCCAAAACAAATGTGCTCCGATGGGTCCCACATCATTGAATGCGGTATTCAGGCAACGTCCAGCGCGCGTCGAGCTGACGGAATTCTCCGTGGCGAAATCGACCAAGGACAATACGACTCAACCTCTGATGTCCTGGGCGTCGGCACTGCGGGAATGCTCGTCTCCACCGTTGCCTGGAACGCAGTGGGAGGATTTGACACTGCTCTCGGTCCGTTCGGAGAAGGCCTCGATTTCTCCCGCCGGTTGCACCTTGCCGGCTATCGCGTTGTTGTAGCGCCCAAAGCGAGGATTCGCCACCTTCGTACCTCGTACATTCCTCCGACACTACTGGCGCTCAGCGAAAACACTGAAGAGTCTTTAGACGACCAGCCTGCAACAGCGAGTGACGATGCCCGCGTTCTCGATCTGTTCAACCAGCCTTCCTCCATTTCCGCGCGCGTCCCCCGCGATATGAGTTTTGGCCAGCGTCGCTTTGCCCAGCTCTATAACTGGGCAAAGGGCGTGCGAGTCTTCACTTTGCCATTCTTGGCGCTCTGGCTTGCCTTCTGGTCGCCCGCGCGTGCTTTTGGGCGCTTAGTCAGCGGTCGCGGTGAACTGTTCTGGCCTGAATTGCGGGCATGGTTGGCTCTGATTGCGATAACCCCGCACCTGCTCTTAGCGCGTCACCGTGCAGCACGTAGTCGTATCGTTCCCGTCAAGGTTCTTCGCGAGCTGTACGTAAGCGGTCGACAGGTGCGTGACAGTGCGCGCAGACGACGTCAGGCAATCGGTCAAGACAAAGACGAAGACCCGCTGGTCACCGCATCGCGCGCTCAGTATCGTTCGCGCTCACGCGTAGCTTTCGCGACCATCATGCTCGCCACGATCGCCCTCGGCGTGGCCTTCTGGTGGGGACGTACCTCGTCAGTGAGTGGTGGCGCGTGGCGTACTCTCCCTTCGTCGTGGAGCGATCTTTGGGACGCAGCATGGGCTTCATGGATCCCCGGTGGCGATGGGATGGCCGGCCCTAACGATCCGCTGTTGATTCCCTTCGCACTTATTACGTGGCCTTTCTCTTTTGCCGGCATCGAACCGACTACCGTTATCGGCATCATTGCGATGCTCACCGGGCCACTTTCCTGCCTGAGCGCATGGCACCTGACCGGTCGTCTGACTCAGTCCATCGCAGTGCGTGCCCTGGGATCGCTCGCATGGGCATTCCTTCCGTCCCTCAGCCTTGCCGCCTCGCAGGGGCGTATCGGACCGGCACTCTTCCACGTCCTGCTTCCCCTTGCCGTTGACCAATGGTTCCGCGTTCTCACTGCGCCAGAGCCTCTGCGAATTGCCGGAGCGCAAGGCACCGTGGAACTGCTCAGGTCAGAACGAACCGGTGCGTTAGCGCGCTTTGCGTTGACCTCGGCTTTCCTTGTTGCAGCGCTTCCTTCCGGGCTTCTTGCAGTGCTCTTCGTACTGATTGTGGCTACCGCAACCCGGCGCCTGCCATGGGTTCGCGCTCTGCTCGCTCTTCTTCCTTCGGTTGTTCTTATCACTCCGCTCTACGCTTTCGCCCTGACCAGTCCCGGAGGCTGGCGAGCCTTGCTGGATGCTTCGGGCGGAACCTTTGCTTCCACGTCCGCGCCCTCGTGGTTCACGGTGCTCGGATTGGGAAGCACGGCCTCGTCGATTCTTGAAATGAGCATCTGGGTCGCGCCTTCGGCATTCTTAATCATCGGGGGAGTGGCATGCTCCTTCGCAGTCATGACCACGTCGACGCTTAGCGCGCACCGTCGCAACCGCGTCGTCCCACTGATCGTGTTCACCAGTGCACTGATTCTTGCGTCGACACCCTTCGCCTCCAGACTCGATGCAGGCCTGAGCGGAGCAGCCACGACAACTATCTGGACTGGCACTTACTTCTCGCTTGGCGCGGTCGGCATGCTTGTTGCCATCGCACTTTCGTCCTCTCACGTCAAGACGTGGGACGCCAAAGCACCGTTCTGGCTGAAACTGGTCGCTTTCATCGGCACAATCGGAATCGTCGCCGGTGGGGTGCTTCCTGCTTTTACTCACATTCGTGCGCTTGGCGCTGACGGCGACTTGACGCAAACTCAACGCTTGACTTCAGACCACGTCGTCGCCAACCCGAATGTGATCGCGGCAGTGTCCAAGCAGGCGCAAACGTCCGAAACTGCAGGACGCGTCCTTGTCCTGGACGCAGACGCAACATTCTTCGTCATTGATGCCAACGTATGGCGCGCAAACGGACCGTCATTCACCGACTCAACAGCGCTTACCCGCGCGATCGCCTACCACGAGGCCACCGCGGGTGCACCATCGGACGCAGCAACAGCAGACCTTCAAACGCTGGTGCTCACGCTCGTTTCCTACCCTGACGCCTCTACAGTCCAGGCAATCGGTGAACACGGAATCGACTCGATTCTGGTGCGCTCTGATTCTGTACAAGTCCAGCAGTTCGTGCAAGCACTGGCATCTGCCCCCGACATTGAACGCGTTGGCGAAACCGATGCGGGATACCTGTGGCGTATCCGCCCGCAAGGCCGTACCCCTGCGCGGGTGACCCTGAATGCGCTCAACACCGTCGCCAGCCTCGACTCCGGCTTGCTTGATGCGCGTGGAACGGTTGAAAACACCGGAACGAATGCGACAGTGCAGCTGGCAGAACGCGCGCATTCCAGCTGGAAAGCAACAGTGAACGGAACCGAGCTAACCCCGCAGCTGGCCTCCAATGGCTGGGCGCAAGCATTTAGTGGGGTTACCGACGGAGAGCTTCACGTGTGGCATCAAAGCTGGTGGCAACTCCCGTGGATGATCGCATCACTGGTGGCTCTAGGATTCGCGTTCTTGGCCGGTATGCCGTGGAGGAAGCGTCGCTCATGACTGAACGCATGAACAAACCGGTCGCACTGCTCGCTTCCCTTGGTGCACTTGCACTCTTGGGGCTTGCCACTAGCGCTACAACGTTCCTGTCCGGTGAAGAACCCACGACGATTGAAACACCCGTCATCACGGCTGCCCCGTCATCGGTGACGCTTGCATGTCCACCGGGAATCATTGACCCATTCGCGTCGACTCCTGCCACCACGACTGCAGGACACATCTGGTCGACTCTTGCCCCCACAGACGGTGATGAACTGGCCCGATCGATCACTGCCTCAGGGGCGCCAAATGAAGAAATCGGCGTTCCTACAGGTGTTGTCATCACTGGCCAAGGTGGCGGAGAACTACTGGGATTGTCAGCCACGGGCTGCTCACTTCCCAGCGGCGATCAATGGATTCTTACGGGCTCGACGTATGCGGGTAATGACGTTGTTCTTGCTCTGGCCAATCCCAGCGCAACCCCAGCAACCGTTTCCGTGACCGGCTATGGGCCGATTGGATTGCTGGACGATGCTCCGCACACGCTCACCGTGCCCGCTGGGAAAACGATCACCGTCGTGCCCTCGGGCTGGTACCCCGACGAAGAGAGAATCGCCCTGCATATTGAGTCCGATTCGGTGGGCATCTCCGCGTGGGCTCAAACTTCCCGATTGGATGGCGAAATCCCCGCTGGTGCCACATGGAGTGCGTCGACGAAACCTGCGACACAAGTAGTGTTCGCGGGTCTTGGTGGCGAAACAGCGTCTCTTCTCCGCATCGGTGTCCCCGGGGAAGACCCCGCGTCGATTCAGGTCACCTTGATCGGCGAGGACGGGTCAAAGGTTGTCGAAGGAACAGAACTGGAAATTGATGCCCAAACCGTTCTGGATATTCCACTGACGGGTATCGCATCAGCCGCCAGTGGCATTATGGTCACGTCCGATGCGCCGGTCGTGAGTGCCATTGAACAATCGTGGGATGGCGGAAAGTGGGCGCAGACGGATCAGACGTGGACGATCCTGTCGAGTATCGCCACTGCGAACGCTCTCTCGAAGGCAGATATTCCAGGGCTAACAACCCTGAGTGATCTGGTAACAAAGGAACTGAGTGCCACGCCTCTGCGCGCAACGTCTCTGGAAAGTAACTCCGGTGTGAGCGACGTGACTGCGCAGATGGTACTGGTGAATCCTCTCACGGATGCGTCCTCAGATGCTACGGTCAGCGTTGCTGGTCGGGAAGTCCAAGTTCCTGCGGGCACATCCACCGTCGTTGATCTTCCTAGAGATGACGGCAAGGTGACATCTGATCAGCAGATTTACGCCTCCATCGTTGTCAGCGCAACAACTCCGAATGGTGTTGTGCATGCAACGTGGAATGTCGGCACCGGAGGGTTGGCAACGCAACAAGCTAGGGTCCACGTCGGCCCCTGACGGCGTCCCGGCTGGCAGTGTGTTTTCAACTAGGTAAGGCACGCATATTAGCCGACGCGCTGACAACGTGTTCGGCTGACAGTGTGTCTTCAACCTGTCAGCGCAGGTATTCGTCTAATTCATCCGGCGGAATCGCCAAGATGTGCGAGATCCTGTCGACCAGAATCTGACGTGTAATCTTCACGATGTCCTGATCGCCTGCGCGAAGAACGATCGGAAGCCGATAGATGACAATTCTGTCTCGAAGACCTCGCCTGCGATCAGCGTGGAAAATGCGCGCAAGCACTTCAGCGTGAGATTCCCACGGAGCTGGATTTGACGGAGGAACATCCTCGGTAGCGAATTCGATTGTTGCCACTTCGGGCCAGCGTCGAGTGAGCTCTACGATGTGCGCGCCGATCATTTCATCGAAGGCTTCGCGCCTGGTTCGCCATGCGGGTGTTCCCGGGAAAAAGACGGGACCCCTGCCACCACGACCATGAGGATCGCGACGAGGATGATGAATTCGACTAGGCACCCCACAACATTAACGTGCTTCGCCTTAGCCAGAGTGCCAACGCCCCGAATGGGTAATCCTGGCGTAGGCTATGGGGGTGATTTCGGCTCGTCTTTGTTCTAAGCCAGGATGCTCGCGTCCGGCAGTTGCCACGTTGACCTATGACTATGCGGACGCTACGGCTGTCCTCGGCCCACTGTCAACATATGCGCAACCCAACGCGTATGACATGTGCGAAGACCACGCGAACCGCTTTAATCCGCCTCAGGACTGGCAGCTCATCCGACTTGTTACCCACTTTGATTCGGTTCCGCCTTCGGGCGACGATCTGCTTGCCCTTGTGGACGCGGTTCGCCAGGCCGCCAAGACGCCTACCTTGTCATCCGAAGCATCGCAGGCTGGAGTTCCTCCGCGTTCGTCCGCCTCTCAGGCAACGGATTCGCCATCGCGTAGTTCCAGACCGCGAACTTACGAGGCCTGCGAACGAGGTCCGTTTACGTCCCAAGATCCTGATACTTCAAGCCCTCTTGACCCGCAGTCTCCGTATGCGAAACGCAGGGCTCAGTTCACGGTTATTTCTGATTCTGACGCTCCGCACTCACACTAAACGGACGCGCTCAGCAGGCTCAGTGACGAATCTGCTCCATCAACGTGTACGCGAAGTTTTCTTTGCGGATACGTTCGTCGACGTACATCAACGCGATGTATGTCTGTGAAAGAGGCATGACAAGCATCTGCACGATCGTGGATGCTACTGCCGCTAACGGAATTGCGGTCAGATACATCTGCGGATCGGTACTGATGGTGAACGTAGTGAATGTGGAGAGTACTCCGGAGAAAATACTTCCGATCGCGCCCATCACCATTGCAATCAGGATGGTGCGTCCAAGAGTCTTGAACGCTACGCCGTGTGTGAGCTTCCACGAGCGTTGCAACGCTTTAAATGGGGAGAGATTTTCTACCGCGCATACCGTTTGAGCAAAAATGAACCGAACGTGGAAGAACACGCACACAAGGAATGTCGTGATCGCTCCAACTGAGCCGAAGAGCAAGAAAACCATCATCATCTGAGTGTGGCTACGGTCGGTGACGTAGTTTACGCCTAGGGCGACCAGCGAGAATACGGTGAACGTAACGCTGATGATCAGGGTGAAGAGGAATGCCCAGAGAATGTTTAAACCGATCATGGCAAGCAGTCTGGACTTAAAGCGCTTGAAGGCATCTTCGGCGGATAGCTTCTTACCGATGATCGCGTCAGCCGTACCGTTTGGAACCACGATCGCTGGGAACAAGCCAGCTAGACCAAGCAGAATCAGAACGAAGGGAATAGTACGAAGCGTCATCGTCATCCCGATTGTCGACAGGTCATCGGTCGATATGCGACCGTCAAAATCAACAAGCGACGTGAAATTCGGTAACGCGAAATAGATCGTGACGAGCGTAATGATCCCAGTAACAATCGTGACGATTCCGGGAAGAATAAACAAGATGAACGGGTTCTTTGAAAGAGTCTCGAACGTTCCAGAAAACAGGTCACCCACGCCCAGTGGGCGCAGGGGGATAATTCCGGGCTGAACTGGGGAGGGAGAACCGGGCGACATTGGCGTGGAGTTCATTGCCTGAAGGGGAGGCTGATTGAATCCCTGGGTGGACGAAGGATCCTGAGAGGCACACACAGTGGCATTGTCCTGTGGGTGGAACTGTGGAGTGTTCGGAGAATCCGGTTCTCCCCATGAACCCACGTGGAGGTGGCGGAAGTCGTTTGAATCAGTCATGACGGCTCTCTGGAGGTCACTTCAATCAATGAAGATGAAAAAAGTATGGCATGAGACGATAAAAAGATAAGGGAAAAGGGTAGCGAAAAGGGGTAACGTTGAACCATTTGGCGAGTCGAGTCACAAAAACCGTTCGATCGTGACACGATCGTTATATGACTTCGCGAATCCTAGTAGTCGACGATGACGTCGCCCTTGCAGAGATGATTGGCATCGTATTAGAAGCCGAAGGATTTGCTATCGCCACCTGCTCAGATGGAAGCGGAGCGCTCGCGGCTTTCCGCGCGTCGAATCCTGATTTGATCCTCTTGGATCTCATGCTGCCCGGTCTCGACGGAATTGAAGTCTGCCGACAGATTCGTCTGGAGTCGGATGTTCCGATTGTCATGCTGACCGCTCGCACGGATACGTCAGATGTTGTGGCTGGCCTGGAAGCAGGTGCGGACGACTATGTGGCAAAGCCGTTTAAGCCGAAGGAGCTTGTTGCTCGAATTCGTGCACGTCTGCGTGGGCGTGACGACTCAGGTGACGAAAAGCTGTCGATTAATGACGTCGAGATTGATGTTCCTGGGCACGAGGTCATGCGTGGGGGCGAAGCAATTTCGCTGACCCCGCTTGAATTCGATCTTCTTGTCGCGCTGGCGCGAGCACCGTGGAAGGTGTTTAGTCGAGAAGAACTTCTTGAGCAGGTGTGGGGGTACCGCCATGCGGCGGACACACGTCTTGTGAATGTTCATATCCAGCGTCTGCGTTCGAAGATCGAACGAGATCCGGAAAAGCCTGAAGTTGTTATCACGGTGAGGGGAGTCGGCTACCGTGCCGGCGCAGGCGCCTGACCGTGGCGTGGCAAGCGACACTGACTCGGAGCTCGTTCAAGATGACGCGGTGGCTTCAACCAGCGATGTTGCCAGCTCGCCTGACACGCCTTATCACAAGTACCCGTGGCTGAAGAAGTGGGTTCAGAGCCTTCGTTCACGTGTGCGTAAGTGGACGAACTCGCGTGTCTACACAGCCGTCTATCGCTCTGGGCCTGCGCGCGCGGTCCGCGCCTCGCTATCACTTCGTTCGGCTTTAGCGATCACGGTTGCAGCCCTCGGAGTGATCACTGTTTTCGGACTGCTCGTGTCTGCTGAGTTGAAAGATACCGCATTTGAGTCGCGTCGAACTCAGATCCTCGAAGACGCAGCCCTGCGTTTTTCAAGCGCCCAGGTTGTTTTCGACCAGTCAACGGCTTCAACTCCCGATCAGGTTCAGGAAGCTGCCCGTCAGGTTGTTCAGAACATTCGGACATCTGCCGGTGGTGCGGGTGCTGTTTCTGTTATTCTCTTGCGTTCTCAGACCTCGACATCGACGTTCCGTATCAACCAGATCGTCGACGCGAATGTTGATGCGTTGATCGACACCGAAATGCGCGATGCCGTGCAAAACGGGGGACAGGCTCAGTGGAAGTCTGTTGCCATCCCAGCCAACGGCGATCACGTGGATCCGGGAATCCTTGTCGGAACGACGGTGCGTCTTCCTCGAGCAGGAACGCACGAACTGTACATCGTCTATTCCCTTGCCTCCGATCAGCGCCAGGTGAATATGGTGATGCGTGTCCTTTTGGTCGCCGCCACTCCCTTGATGATTGCTCTGCCAGTTGGCGCGTTTTGGATGCTATTTCAGTTGCTTCGTCCCGTTCGCAAAACGGCAGATGCGGCGAAGAAACTTGCTACCGGTGATCTGGACGTTCGTCTTGACGTGAAGGGCAGTGACGAAATGGCTCAGCTGTCGGGGGCCTTCAACCTGATGGCTGAATCCTTACAATTAAAGATCGAAGAATACGACGAGCTCTCACAGCTTCAGCAGCGCTTCGTTTCCGATGTGTCCCACGAACTTCGAACGCCTTTGACGACAATCAAGATGGCGGATTCAGTCATCTGGGATAACCGGGATGCCCTACCCGCTCCGGCGAAACGATCGGCTGAACTTCTCCACGATCAGACAGAACGAATGGATTCACTGTTTACCGATCTGCTTGAGATCTCACGCTACGATGCTCGCTCAGCCGATCTTGAAGCTGAAATGACGGACCTGAAGACGGTTGTTGCCAGGGTTATTGAAGCTAATACTGAGCTGGCATATCGGCTGGGTGTACCCGTCGCACTTCACGCGGGCGAAGAACGGTGTGCGTGCCCGATTGATGTGCGTCGTATCGAGCGCGTGCTACGCAATCTTCTCGTGAATGCTCTTGAATTCGCTGAAGGAACTCCGGTTGATATTACGGTCGCTCAGAGTCAAACAGACGTTGCTGTCAGGGTGCGCGACCATGGCGCCGGTATGAGTGAGGAAACAGCCTCCCACGTTTTTGACCGCTTCTTCCGCGCGGATTCTTCGCGTAAACGCACAACGGGTGGTACCGGGTTGGGTCTGTCCATTTCTGCAGAGGACGTGGCGCTTCACGGGGGCACTTTGGTTGCGACAGGAAAGATTGGCGAAGGAGCCTCGTTCGTGATGACCCTGCCGAAGGCGGCGGGTGGGACCGTAGTGTCGACTCCTCTTGAATTGTGGGAGGAAGCCACATGATGAGGTGTGCCCTCAAGCGACGATGTGCGTCCGGATTATTGTCCGGAATCCTCATGTTTGGCCTTGCCGGCTGTATTGCGTTGCCTCTGGCATCGGATCCAGCGCCCTTTGAGGTGTCTGTTCCTGACGTTGATCCCGTTGAATTTGCTGCTGATGGGCCTTTGAAGAATTCTGATCCGCAGACGTTGATTTCTGATTTTCTTCTTGCAAGCGCTGCGGGAACGAATGATGATTTTGCGACTGCGCGCTTGTTTTTAACGGCTGCTTCCCAGCAGGTGTGGGCACCAGATGATGAGGCTCTGATCTATGACACTGCTTCGTCGCCGTCGATTTCAATTAAAGGTGATGAGGGATCGGGAACGTTAACAGCAACGGTGACTGTTCCCGCTGTCGCCTCAGTGAACAGTGAAGGCGTGATGACGCGGAGCGAAGACTCCATGATCTCGTCGACGTTCAACCTGGTCCAAGAGGGCGGGCAGTGGCGCATCGATTCCCCCGAAGATGCGTTCATCGTTTCTCAAACGGCGTTCAGCGCTGCCTATGAACAAGCGAACCTCTATTTCCCAGCGAGGACCGGGGATGCCTTGGTTGCGGATCCTCGTTGGTATCCTTCGCGTCGCCTTGCCTCGCATCTGCTCTCAGGTCTGATCGCTGGGCCGAGCCAAACGATCGAAGCGGCGGTCATGAATGCGATTCCCGGTGGAACGACGTTCCCGGCTCAGGGGGTTGAAATCAGTGATCAGATCGCGAAAGTGGATCTGAGCTCCCCCACGGTTGGCGAGGGAACCCCGCGTCAGCTTCTTGCGTGGGAGGTGACGGAAACCCTCCTTCAGGATTCGCAGATTTCCACAGTGGATCTGAGTCTTTCCGGGGTTTCTCTTGAAGGGGTCGAGACTCCGGCGTTGTCCTCCTATTCGTTGGATACGCGAATTGCTTTGCAGGCAGGCCGCATTGGATCGCTGGCGGGCTCTACTCTGACACCGTTTGACTTGCCGATTTCTCCTGCGTCTTCCGCGTCGTATCCGGCGGTGTCGCCGATTAACCGCGATGTTGTGGCATGGCGCGAAGGAAATTCGCTGGTCGTGTCCGCCTCGGGTGCTCAAGGCGCGCATTCGTCGGTGGACGTGGGGTCGGGGAACGAGGCCGGGGCTCCTTCGATTGACCGCTTCGGCTGGGTCTGGTCGCCCGCTTCAACAAGCGGACCGATCATTGCAACGACTCCCGACGGCCAGGTTGGACGTGTTCCCATGAATGAAACAGGTGTTGTGAGCGTGCTTCGCGTTGCCATTTCGCCCGATGGCGCGCGAGCTCTTGTTTTGTCTGGAACGCCGTCGAACGCGACCGCTTGGATGTTCGCGGTTGCGCGAGATAGTAGCGGTGTGCCATTAGGCCTTGAAGACGGTCAGGCGATTCTCGGTATTCACGGGCAGATTGCTGATCTTTCGTGGGCTGGTTCGTCGTCCTATGTGGTTGTTCGTTCGGCTGAATCGTCGGCTGATAGTGACGATATGGAACTCGATGAAGTTGCGATTGGTGGCTTTGTTTCCCAGTCCGAGGTTCCAGATCAGGCCTTAGCAGTCAGTGCTGGTCTGACGACGGCGAATGTGTGTGTGAAGGTCCGTTCGGGTAGCGTCACGTGTCGAACGGGTGCTTTATGGCAGGCTATGCCCGCAACTTTCGCCGACGTGCGATTCCCCGGCTAGAGTGCATATCTGATTCGTTTTCAGTTTCGTTTTCACGTCAAAGTGAACAATTGTTAAACACCGTAGCAATTGAGGCGGGTTATCCACAGAATGCAGATTCCCCGTTCGCTCTCCTTGAAGCAGAGGCACATGATGGAGAAATGGAGTTTCTTCAGCGTTTACGCATCGCGGTTTTGTCCCTGCTGTCAATACTGATGCCTGCTCAATGTGCGGGTTGTATGGTCTGGGATCATGTCGTGTGTCCGCGTTGTCGTAGTATCGCGCTTCGATCCGCTCGATTAGAGCGGATCGGTCTCGTGACCTTAGGGAAGAGCGAAACGGGAATGCCATGCGCGCCCTGTGATAATGACGGAAGTGGCGCCACCGTGCCGATGGCGTTTATCGGAAGGTATGACGGCGAGTTGAGGAACATCATCATCGCCTCTAAACATTCGCCGACCTTTCGTGGCGACGACTTCTTATATGACGCGGGCGCAAGTGTGGGGCGTTGTCTTGCCACTGCGCTTCCAGGCGATGAGCCGTGGTGGGTGATTCCTGCGCCGTCGAGCTGGAAACGAGTGCTTCACGGTAAGAATGTGACCGGCGCTTTTGCCCGGGGTGTTGCGTTAGGGCTTGCGCAGGTCAGTGGACGGCCAGCGCGGGTGGTTGGCGCAGTTTGTTTGCGGTTTGGCGTGCGCTCTCAAGCGGGTCGTGGGGGACGAGGCCGCCGTCTCGATCGAGCCGGATCCATGCGCCGGCGGCTTCGTATTCCCGCCAATGTGGCGGTAGTGATTGTTGATGATGTGTTGACAACAGGAGCGACATGCCGTGAGGTGGCGCGCGCTGTTGGACGGGTTGACGCGGTCGGCGTATGTGCCCGAGTTTAGCCTTTCTATGACGCAGCTCACGAAAAAAGGGGTATGATAGGCGTATAACCGATAGAGCAAAGATGACCCGAAGAATGGCGTCTTTGCCCAGTGACTGGGGGTGATAGCTACGATCACCGTCCGATGCGATGAGGCAATCGGACATTCAACCCCGCGAGCAACGAAGCTCGCCAGCTTCCCATGGAGGAAAAATGGACATCACTGTCGTCGCACGCAACGCGGAAATCCACCCGAACTTCCGTGAGTACGTCGAAGAGAAAGTCTCGAAGATTACCCTGTTCTACCCGCGCGCTCAGCGCGTCGACGTGGAACTGACACACGAACGTAATCCTCGCCAAGCAGATACCGCCGAGCGAATTGAGCTCACGGTCTACGGCAAGGGTCCAATCATTCGAGCAGAAGCAGAATCCGGCGACCGCTACGCAGCTGTAGATATTGCGGCCGGTAAACTCTTCGAACGCCTCCGTCGCTTGCGTGACCGCGCCAAGGATCATCGTCGTCGCTACTCTCACGAGATGGATGAGGTCGAGTTCCTCGAAGAACCCGTGCCGGTTGAAGATACCATCGAAGAGGCCGCTCCGCTCAAACTTCGCTCTGCGGAAGACCTCAAGGTTGGCGAAGCGCGCGAAGAGCAGCTTGGCGATACTCCGATCCTGGTTCGTCAAAAGGTTCACGAAGCCGAACCGATGACGGTTGATGAAGCACTCAACCAGATGGAAATGGTTGGCCACCCGTTCTTCCTGTTCATTGACAAGGAAACGAAGCAACCGTGCGTCGTCTACCACCGACACGGTTGGACCTACGGTGTCCTGCGTCTGAACACGACAACGGACTGCTGACGACTCGATAGCCAAAAGTGTGAGCCCCAAGAGTTTTCTTGGGGCTCACACTTTTATGCGTTGGAGGTTAAAGACGGCAGAGGAGGCTAGAGCTCGCCGTCTTCGACACTACGCAGGAAGTCAGACAGGCGGTTTGCCGCTGCGACGACGGACGGGCCGTGCTGGCGACCGGGCTGGCGCCCCATGCGTTCAATCGGACCGGAAATCGACAGGGCGGCGAGGACTCGACCCGAGGGGCCTCGTACCGGAGCGGAAACTGACGCGACTCCCGGCTCGCGTTCGCCGACAGACTGTGCCCACCCGCGACGACGAACCTGAGAGAGCGTCGTTGCGTTGAAAGAGGCTCCGTAAAGACCACGGTGGAGGCGGTCGGGTTCTTCCCATGCAAGCAGAACCTGTGCTGCGCTACCGGCGGACATCGATAGAGTTGCGCCAACCGGGATGGAGTCGCGCAGACCCATCTCACGTTCGGATGCGGCAACGCAGACACGGTAGTCGCCTTGGCGACGGAAGATCTGTGAGGATTCCTTCGTATGATCCCGAAGAGCCTTCAGGACGGGCATCGACGCCGCAAGCAGACGGTCTTCGCCAGCAGACGAAGCGAGTTCTTGGAGGCGGGGACCGAGAACAAAACGTCCCTGCATGTCGCGAGCAACCATGCGGTGGTACTCAAGGGCAACCGCTAGACGGTGCGCGGTGGGTCGGGCCAAACCTGTCGCGGAGACGAGTTGAGCCAAGGTAGCAGGTCCGGCTTCAAGCGCGCCGAGAACGAGTGCTGCCTTGTCAAGAACTCCGACTCCACTAGTCGTTGAATCCTCCATATTCAAAAGTTTGCCATCTCAACCAATGAGACTGCAACTCTTCGCATGCTGAAACGGCAGACGATGAACAAGGAAACAGCAAGCGAATAAGTTGCTCGGTGACCGTTTGCCTGTAAGTAAGCGCTGTTCAGGACTATTTTGAACGCACGCAAGGGGGAAACATGACCGGCACAATGGCCGAAAAGGTCTGGCAAGACCATATTGTGAAAAAGGGCGAAGGTGGCGCCCCTGACCTTCTTTACATTGACCTCCACCTTGTTCACGAAGTGACCAGTCCCCAGGCTTTCGAAGGGCTGCGCTTGGCAGGGCGAAAGGTTCGTCGTCCCGATCAGACGATCGCCACCGAGGATCACAATACCCCGACCCTCGATATCGACCTGCCGATCGCTGATGAGACCAGCCGTACACAGATTCACACTCTGCGTTCGAACGCTGAAGAGTTCGGTATTCGTCTGCACTCGCTGGGTGATGCCGACCAGGGCATCGTTCACGTTGTCGGCCCGCAGCTGGGTATCACTCAGCCGGGTATGACAATTGTCTGCGGTGACTCGCACACCTCGACGCACGGTGCATTCGGCGCACTCGCATTCGGTATCGGTACCAGCCAGGTCGAACACGTTCTGGCAACCCAGACCCTGCCACTGGCTCCGTTCAAGACCATGGCAATCACCGTCAACGGTTCCCTGCCTGCAGGGTCGACTGCGAAGGACATCATCCTCGCTGTCATCGCAAAGATCGGCACCGGCGGTGGCCAGGGCTACGTTCTGGAATATCGAGGCCAAGCAATCCGCGAGCTGTCGATGGAAGGCCGCATGACGATCTGCAACATGTCGATTGAAGCGGGCGCCCGCGCCGGCATGGTTGCTCCCGACGAAACCACCTTCGAATACATCAAGGGACGTCCGCACGCTCCCGAAGGGGAAGAATGGGAACGCGCAGTCGAATACTGGAAGACTCTGCGATCCGACGATGATGCCGTCTTCGATAACGAGGTCATCCTCGAAGCAGCCGATATTGAACCATTTGTCACTTGGGGCACAAACCCCGGCCAGGGCGTGCCGCTCTCAGCCACTGTCCCGAATCCGGATGACTTCACCGATGAGACTGGCAAGATGGCAGCCCAGCGTGCGCTTGAATACATGGGGCTCGAGGCGGGCACTCCGATGCGTGAAATCCCGATCGATACCGTCTTCCTCGGCTCGTGCACGAACGGTCGTATCGAGGATCTGCGTGCAGCGGCAGCCGTCATCAAGGGTCGTAAGAAGGCAGACAGCCTGCGCATGCTGGTCGTGCCCGGCTCTGCTCGCGTGCGCCTGCAGGCTGAAGCTGAAGGACTGGACAAGATCTTCACCGACTTCGGCGCCGAATGGCGTAATGCCGGTTGCTCGATGTGCCTGGCAATGAACCCCGACAAGCTGAAGGAAGGGGAGCGTTCAGCATCCACCTCGAACCGTAACTTCGAAGGTCGCCAGGGTAAGGGTGGTCGCACCCACCTGGTTTCCCCGCTGGTTGCCGCTGCAACTGCGGTTCGAGGCACCCTGTCCAGCCCCGCTGATCTGTAAGAAACGAAGAAGGAGATAACACTCATGGAGAAGTTCACGACCCATACCGGTGTTGGTGTTCCGCTTCGTCGCTCGAACGTCGATACCGACCAGATCATTCCCGCCGTCTACTTGAAGCGCATTACTCGCAGCGGCTTCGAAGACGCTCTCTTCGCTGCTTGGCGTAACGATCCCGAGTTCATTTTGAACCAGGATGCGTACCGCTCTGGCTCTGTCCTGATTGCCGGCCCCGACTTCGGTACCGGTTCGTCGCGTGAACACGCGGTATGGGCGTTGAAGGACTACGGTTTTCGCGTCGTCCTGTCTGCCAAGTTTGCCGATATTTTCCGAGGCAATGCGGGTAAGCAGGGTCTTGTTGCTGGCGTGATCTCTCAAGAAGACTGTGAGTCCCTGTGGAAGATCCTCGAAAACGAGCCGGGCACAGAAGTCACTGTTTCGCTTGAAAACAAGACGGTGACCGCCGGTCCGGTCACCGCGTCCTTCCAGATTGATGACTACGTGCGCTGGTGCCTGATGGAGGGCCTCGACGATATTGCTCTCACTCTCCGCGACGAAGACGCAATCGACGCCTACGAAACCAGCCGTCCTTCTTTCAAGCCGAAGACGCTTCCGGCGAAGTATCTTCCGAAGGAAGAGGTCATTCCTGCTCGTCCTGTTGGACTGGGAATGCCGTCCGCTCGCTGAATGAGTTCGGATCACTGAATACTTCGAAACTCGGTTTCATCTGAGTGTGTTGTGCCGTGAGTGAATCTGTGGGAGACGTGACTCTCCTTTGCAGACGCTCACGGCACGCCGTGCTTTAAAGTTGAGGCAGACTATTCATCTTTTTGAGGAGCCTGATTCATGCCCTCCGTGCTTCGCGTTGAAGGCGGTCACCCGCTAACCGGTGAAATCACTGTTCGTGGTGCCAAGAACTTCGTGCCCAAAGCGATGGTTGCGTCGCTTCTTGGTGAATCTCCATCACAGCTGTCGAACGTGCCGTTGATTCGCGACGTTGATGTTGTGTCGGACCTGTTGCGCCTTCACGGCGTGACTGTTGATTTCGACCAAACAACCGGTGTGATGACGCTGGACCCGACGAACGTTCAGGTTGCGTCGCGCTCTGATATCGATTCCCTCGGCGGGGCTTCGCGCATCCCGATTCTGTTCTGCGGTCCGTTGTTGCACCAGCTCGGTGAAGCCTTCATCCCGGAACTGGGTGGGTGCAACATCGGTGGTCGCCCCATTGACTTCCACCTTGAAGGCCTGCGCAAGTTTGGCGCGAACGTCGATAAGCGTGTTGACGGCGTCCACATCACGAAGCCCGCAGAGGGCTTGCACGGTGCGGTTATTGAGCTTCCATTCCCTTCAGTCGGTGCCACCGAGCAGACCCTTTTGACCGCTGTTCGTGCTGAAGGTATTACCACCTTGAAGGGGGCGGCGATCGAGCCTGAGATCATGGATCTCATTAACGTCCTGCAGAAGATGGGTGCCATCATCTCCGTCGATACGGACCGCACGATCCGCATCGAAGGCGTGCCCACGCTGAAGGGCTACCGCCATACCGCACTTCCTGACCGTATTGAGGCTGCATCATGGGGCGCCGCTGCGCTGGCAACCCGCGGTGATATTTATGTCCGTGGCGCACACCAGCCCGACATGACGACCTTCCTTAACACCTTCCGCAAGGTTGGTGGAGCGTTCAACATCGACTCTGACGGCATCCGCTTCTACCATCCCGGTGACGAACTGAAGTCGATTGCCCTTGAAACGGCCGTACACCCGGGCTTTATGACCGACTGGCAACAGCCTCTTGTCGTTGCTTTGACTCAGGCTGAAGGCCTGTCGATCGTTCACGAAACTGTCTATGAGAACCGATTTGGGTTCACGAAGGCCCTGCGCAAGATGGGCGCAAATATTCAGGTCTACCGCGAGTGCCTGGGCGGAACACCGTGCCGTTTCGGCCAGCGTAACTTCTTCCACTCCGCTGTTATTTCCGGCCCCACTCCGCTGCATAGTGCGGACATCGAGGTTCCTGATCTGCGCGGTGGCTTCTCGCATCTGATTGCTGCGCTTGCCGCTCAGGGAACGTCTACGGTTGCTGGCATTGATGTGATTGCTCGAGGCTATGAGCACTTTACGAAGAAGCTGCACCAGCTGGATGCTCGCGTCGACTACGTGAAGTAAGCGAATCAATGACTGCGCACACTACGGCGAAGAGGCGATCAATCCATCTGCTGATTTCTTCTATGTCAGCCGGTGGTCGTTCAGTGAACGTCGGCCCCGAAGTTGTCCGCATTTTACGTGGCGGTGGTTGGGCGGTCCGAGTCAGCGTCACCAGAGCGTCAGATGACCCTTGTCAGATTGCGTCTGCAACAACCGAGGATGTGATTGGCGCCCTGGGTGGTGACGGTTTCATTTCGGCGATCGCACGAGGCGCCCACGAAACTGGCACGTTGTTCGCGCCGATTCCTGGCGGACGAGGCAATGATCTGTGTCGAGCTCTTGGGATCAGCCCCGATGCGTCAGCTCGCGCGAAACAGTTGGCAGAATTGGGTTTTGTGAACGAAGAAAGCGACGAGCTATTTGCTTCGCGAATTCGCCCGATGGACGGAATGTGGGTGACCACCCCAGACGGAACTGTTCATTCCCTGGTTTTGGGCCTGGTCTCTTTGGGCTTGGATGCGAAGGCGAATCTATTGGCGAACGAGTCAATGTTTACGTCTGGTCCTATCGCATACGGCTATGGAGCGTTCGCTGCTCTCGCAACCCATCGTCCTTCCACCATTACGCTGAAGATTGATGGGCAAGAACGCGAGCTTACTGGGTGGATCACGTCCGTTTCTAACTCTGGACGATTGGGTGGTGGCGTTCGCCTTGTTCCTCAGTCCGATATGACCGACGGGATCATGGAACTGTGCCACGTTGAAGACATCCCGTTGTTGAAGGCTCTTCCGATCTTGACGAAGGTTGTGGGTGGCCGCTCGCAGGGGCATGAGGTCATCCATGTGGAGCCGGCCTCGTCGATTGAAATTACCCAGCCCGTTGGCATGGTTGCCATGGCGGACGGCGATAAGGTGGCCGAGATTCCCTTCACCGTGACTTCGGCGCCGCACATCGTCGACGTTCTGGTCTGAGGAACGTAGTCGGCGTAAGGCGTGACGGATCGCTCCTGCACCCATTCGCCGACCTTAGACGCAAAGGCGCAGGTGGACAGCACCCTGACATTCCGCGGCGAGTGCCTGTTCTCACGTTAGACTTCGATCCATGAGCACGAAGATCACTGGCGTCTACCGCTTCGCCCAGAACGTCCTGCGTCCGATCATGACACCGTGGGTGAAGATTGATGCGCAGGGTACCGAAAACATCCCGGAAAACGGCCCGTATTTGCTGATTGTGAACCATTTGTCAGCCGTTGATCCGCTGAGCCTCTGCTGGTTCTATATGAAGCGCAAGACGAAGATTCGTTTTCTGGCGAAGAAGTCGATGTTCTCTGTGCCGGTGATGGGCACAATTTTTGCGGGCATGGGGCTGATCCCCGTTGACCGCGAAGTGAATCCCGCTCAGTCTTTGGAAGCTGCCACCGAGGCTCTGAAAGACGGCGATATTGTCGCTATCTGGCCGGAAGGCACATTCACTCAAGACCCCGATCAATGGCCGATGTCGTTCAAGACGGGTGCTGCGCGCCTGGCGTTGGACACCGGTGTGTCGGTGGTTCCGATTGCCCAATGGGGTGCTCAATTCGTCAAGGGCCCATACTCGTCGAAGATTGATTTCCGCCCTGGGCGCACGATTCGCTACCAGATCATGCCTCCTGTTGACCTGTCGGATCTGATGAGTGACCAAGGGGCAGATAATCACGAGGCAGTGAAAGAAGCGACTTCGCGCATGCACACTGCGCTGACCAAGGGAGTGGCACAACTGCGCGGCCTTGAACCTCCGACTCGTATGTGGCAGGCGAAGACGAAGGCCGGCCCGTGGTGGGAAAAAGAAGGTAAGAAGCTCGAAGAGAAGAAGGCGAAGAAGGCGAAGAAGGCAGGCAAATAGGCTGGGGGAGACAAGCTCTCCCGAGGCTCTCGCTCTGCTTGCTATTTCTGGATTAGCTCTGCTTGCTATTTCTGGATGTCGATTACTGCTCGAAGCGGATGTGTCAGGAAGCCGAGCTGGAAATTCCTCGCGTGATCCATACCGATCACGATGTGGGTCGAATCTTCAAAGGTTCCGTCTTCGCGTACGTCCAAGGGACCAACCTGCAGGTTTCGTGGCCCCTGATAATACTGCTCGAGTTGTCCGTCCATGATCGGCATTGATGTTCCGGTCAGGACGAAATCAAGATAGGCGACGCCTTCCACGTCCAATTCCTGTCCGCGTCCCTGTTCGATCGGCTTGTCGGCCCACGATTGGTGGTAGCCCAGGGTGGCCTCGCCGGTGAACTCAACGACAATGCGATAGAAAGTGTCGTGTTCGCCAACACGCATATCGTGGAAGATCGCGGGGGTTTTACCAGGTTGAGACGGGGCGTCTTCCAACTCGTTGACCCAAGCGTCGCCGTTAATTGGCTGCGTGCCCTGTTCTTGTTTGTCAGGGCCAGATTCTGGGGTGGCATCACCCGACTGGCCTGACTGGCCAGATTGTGAGGGCATCGGTTGTGGTGTCGATCCATCACTCATAGTGTCGTCGACTTGAGGTGCGCACGCGCCCAAGATCACACCGCAGGATGCCAGTAGGGCAACGCCAATCACACGCTTACGAGACATCATTGAATCTTCACCGCCATAATTGTCGAGGTGCTAGTAGGGTCTCACATATGAGTAAGGAACGTGTGTTTACGCGCGCGGCGGTTTTAGGTGCCGGCGCTTGGGGTACTACTTTTGCGCAGATTCTTGCGGATGCTGGGCTCAATGTAACAATGTGGGGTCGTAAAGCTACCACGGTTGACTTCATCAACTCGGGTGAGAACGCGACCTATCTTCCCGGTATTGAACTGTCGGATCAGATCAGTGCGTCGACGTCTATCGAAGAGGTTGTGACCGGCGCTCAACTGATCGTTATCGCTGTGCCGGTTGCCGGTGTGCGTTCGACTCTGGAGGCTGCGCGCCCATGCTTGAGTGATGATGTTGTGATCGTGTCTCTTGCGAAGGGCTTGGAGCTTGCAAGTCATCTGCGCGTCGACGAGATTATCGAACAAGCCTCGGGACTAGGCCAAGATCGTATTGCTATCATTTCCGGGCCGAACCTGTCGCGCGAAATCGCCGAGCATCAGCCGACGGCCACAGTCGTTGCCTCAACGAACCAGCAGTTGGCTATCGATATTGCGAAGGCGTGTCACACCTCGTACTTTAGGCCGTATGTCTCGACGGACGTTATTGGCTGTGAGATCGCGGGCGCGACGAAGAATGTCATTGCCGTGGCTATTGGCGCTGCAGAGGGGATGGGGCTGGGGCTCAATACCCGCGCGACTCTCATTACACGAGGTCTTGCTGAGATGACTCGCCTAGGTCAAGCGCTTGGGGGAGACCCCGCTACCTTTGCTGGACTCGCCGGTATTGGTGATCTGATGGCAACCTGTTCGTCGCGCCTGTCACGTAACTTCTCCTTGGGTCATCGTATGGGTACGGGCTTGAGTTTGGACAAGGCCCTCGCGTTGTCACCTGGCGTTGTTGAAGGTGTGCGTTCTGCCGAGCCGATCCTTGCCGTCGCTGATTCGCTGGGCATCGATATGCCGATCAGCGCAGCCGTTCTAGCCGTTGTCAGCGGTGACGCCACGATCGAACAGATGGGGCAGATGCTCCTTGCGCGCCCGCAGAAGATGGATGGCTGGGAGATCTCGTTACTCTGAGGTTCCTATTCGCGCCCTTGTTCGGGTGGCGTTCACGTGTAGCGTGAAAATATGCCGAGCGCGGCTTCGGCAATGCGAGTAAACGGGCACACCGCCACCGCGTAGTCGAACGGGCGCGCGGTGGCGATACTCTTAACGCATGACTGAAACTGAAAAGCGTCGCGTCCTCATCGTTTTTGGTGGACGCTCAGGTGAACACGAGGTTTCGTGTGCGACAGCGGCCGGAATTCTGCGCGCAATTGATCGCGAGAAGTGGGATGTTCTGCCCGTCGGTATTACTCACGATGGGGAATGGGTGCGCGTAGCCGATGACCCTTCGGCGTTGGAATTCAAAGACGGACACGGCCAGAGCGTGACGGCCGGCGCCTCGCGCGTTGTTCTTGCTCCCGGTTCTGGGTCGTTGCTTGACGTCACCTACGAAGGCGATCCCTCGGCTTTAGATTCTCATGTCTCCGGCGTTGAAGACCTTGGACATGTTGACGTTGTCCTGCCTCTGTTGCACGGACCCTACGGCGAAGACGGCACCATCCAGGGCCTCTTCGAGATGGCGAACGTCCGCTACGTCGGATGCGGCGTCACCTCCAGCGCAATCTCTATGGACAAGCACCTGACGAAGACCGTGCTTGCCGCAGCCGGAATCGACGTGGGGCAGTGGGAACTCATCACCGCTCTTCAATGGGCAGAAGACCCCAAGGCATGCACCGACCGCGTGAGCGCACTTGGATACCCTGTGTTCGTGAAGCCCTGTCGCGCAGGCTCCTCCATCGGTATCACCAAAGTCGATTCCGCGGGCGAGCTTGCAGTCGCCATGAAGGAAGCGCAAAACGCTGACCCGCGCGTCATCGTCGAAGCCGGAATCGTTGGACGCGAAATCGAATGCGGCGTCCTCGGATCCGCCACGGGACACCCGCGCACCGCG
Source organism: Pauljensenia sp. UMB6358 (assembly GCF_030216865.1). Lineage (NCBI taxonomy): Bacteria > Bacillati > Actinomycetota > Actinomycetes > Actinomycetales > Actinomycetaceae > Pauljensenia > Pauljensenia sp. UMB6358. The sequence continues at coordinate 40,632 of NZ_JASOMS010000006.1, forward strand.
CCCCTCGGCGAAATCGAGGTCCCCGAAGGCGAGTTCTACGACTACGAACTCAAATACGTCGACACCGAAGCCATCGGCCTCGTGTGCCCGGCAAACGTGGCGCCCGAATTCGAAAAGAAGATCCGCGACACGGCTGCCCGCGCGTTCGACGCTTTGGAATGCGAAGGTCTGGCACGTGTCGACTTCTTCCACAATGAAGAAACCGGATCCGTCATCATCAACGAAGTGAATACCATGCCCGGATTCACGCCGATCTCCATGTTCCCGCAAATGTGGGCAAAGGGAGGACTCGACTACACCAGCTTGATTGACACACTTCTTGAAGAAGCGCTCGATCGGGAACTCGGATTGCGATAAGTGTCGAACCGATAATGACAACGGGAAGGGGCGTACCCAGATTTGAGTACGCCCCTCCTTGATCTTAGGCGCGAGTGTGCCCCGCCCCTGTAGTGGTGAGACGGTTTCTAAGTGGAGGCGGCCTCGTTGCTGAGCGAACAAACGACCACTGTGGCGTGCGCTGGCTCTCAGGACTTAACTCCCACAAGCATGCGCCGATTCGGTATCTTTGGAACTATGACGACCAAGCCCAAAGTCACGCTGGTGACCTCATCTGCAATGCCGAACCTCTACCACGGTGAGGAAGGGTTGCTGGATGCTCTCGCGGAACGCGGATGCGACCCCCACATTAAAGTCTGGAACGACCCGGACGTGGACTGGAACGAAGCCGGAATGGTTATCGTTCGTTCGGTCAGCGACTACCCGTTGCAACGCGACACCTTCCTCGAATGGACCAAGAAGGTTCCGCGAATCCTGAACCACCCCGACATTCTCGAGTGGAACACGCATAAGACCTACCTGCGCTCGCTGGCGAAGCGCGGTCTGCCCACCATTCCCACCACTTGGCTGGAACCTGAGCAGAATCTGTCGAAGCACCAGATCCACACACGATTCCCGGCCTCTGGTGAGTTCATTGTCAAGCCCGCCGTTTCGTCCGGCGTGCGTGATATCGGCCGATACACCACTCTTTCCACCCCGCAGCGTCAAGCCGCCATCGCGCAGGTCCAGCAGTTGTTGGGCGAGGGACGTGCGGTCATGGTTCAGCGCTACCTTGAAGAAATCGACACCAACGGTGAGATTTCGCTGGTGTTCTTCAATGGTCTGGTCTCGCACGCTGTTGTGAAGCGTGCGCAGCTGCACCCCGCATCCGTCACCGACCCGAGCATGCACGAAGCAGTCGTTACCGCTCAGGCAGCCGACTCTGTCGCATGGCAGTGGGGCGAAGAAATCCGCCGTAACCTGCACGCATACGTGAAGGAACGCATTGGACGCGACGAACAGTTCCTGTTCAACCGCGTGGACCTGGTGCCGGACGGTAAGGGCTCGTTCCTGGTCATGGAAGTGTCTTTGGTTGACGCTGACCTGTACCTGGGGGCGACGCCGGAAGCGCTCGGAAACTTTGCTGACGCAATCTCGGTGCGTGCGCACTGGTGAGCATCTCGCTTGAGTGAGGACGCCGCGAAGGCCTGAACTAGCCCCCGGCAGTTGGTGAACTAGCCCCCGGAAGTTGGACTGGTTTAATTCTAGGTGGTTAGGGTCTCAAGGGTCTGATTCCGATATTGCATCGGTGCCTGGCTGAGTCTTTTCTGTTCCCACGTGCACTTGGTGCGACGAATGTGGGTTTAAAAGCTCGGTTTTGTCGCGTTGGGTGCGGTTGGTGACGTGGCGCCTTGCTTGGTGTGGCTTTGCGCTTGTTGGGGGCGACGTGGCGAATGACACGCGCTAGTACCCAGTACGATTTTCATTTGAGGTGACTTATTTGCTAGAGTTTTCTCCGTTGCGCTAAGCGCTTCAATGGTGGCTGTAGTTCAGTTGGTAGAGCACCTGGTTGTGGTCCAGGACGTCGCGGGTTCGAGTCCCGTCAGCCACCCAGATGAATCCCGGAACCTTGCGGTTCCGGGATTTTGTTTTCGTAAGGAGTTTCCTACGCTGACGGGGGCATAAGGGGAATAAGGGGTGCTCCGCGAATGCCTGAGGACTACAGTGGTATTTTTCCTACGAGGAACTGGAGGGGAAATGATGACCGTTGAGGTCGCTCGTGATCGTGGCTGGTGGATCGCTCATTTAACGTACGCTGGGCAGACCTACCACACGCAGGGTCACACGCTCCGCGAATTGCGAGAAATGATTGATGATCTTTTCTCGTTTGTGTGTGAAGACGAAGGCAAACCTGGTTCAGCCACCGCGACCTTCAGATTACGGTTGGTGCCGCTTCGTCGCTGGTAAGGCGACGAGCTACGAGGATCCCCAGAGCGCTCAGCGGAAATGCTTCGTGATATTCGCGCCAAATAGGCGTTGAGCCCTCATCAGGGGTGCGATCTCGTGCATCGTGGAATGATCCACTTATGGCAACTGAATCCACCCACGTCCACCGTGCTCATGCCGCCAGCAACTTCATCACCGTCGTCGGCGTGCGCGAATTGCACCCAACGCGGATAATGAAACGATGCCGATAATCGGCGAACCCACCTCACAATCTTTGGAGGCATCATGCCCGACGTTCTCGCCTACGCGTGCGACGACACCGCCAGCATTTTCCACAAAACCACCATTCACCTGCGCGAACCCGGCCCCGGCGAAATCTACTTCGAGGTCAAGTACGCCGGCGTCTGCCACTCCGACATTCACAGCGCCAGGGGCGAGTGAGGCCCGAAGAAGTACCCTCTGGTCCCCGGCCACGAGATCGCCGGCATCGTCGCCAAAGTCGGCGAAGGCGTCACGAAGTACAAGGTCGGCGACAAGGTCGGCGTCGGTTGCCTGACCAACTCGTGTGGCACGTGTGAAATGTGCACCTCGGGCTACGAACAGTTCTGTACGGGGGACGAGGCCGGCCTTCCAGGAGCGCTCTGGACCTATGTTTGGATGCCGATGGAAATCCGACTGCCGGAGGTTACTCCCAGGGCTTCACGGTGTCGGAAAACTTTGCGTGCCGCATCCCGGATGAAATCCCGTTTGAGGCAGCGGCTCCGTTGCTGTGCGCGGGTATTACGACGTATTCGCCACTGAAGCGTTTCGGAGCTGGCCCCGGCAAGAAGGTCGCAATTGTGGGCATGGGCGGACTGGGGCACATGGCGGTCCAGATTGCGGCAGCCATGGGTGCCGAGGTCTCCGTGATCTCGCACGGTCGTTCGAAGGAAGAAGATGCGCGTCGGTTCGGCGCAACGCACTTCTACGCCACCAGTGAAGAGGGGACAGTCGAGTCGCTTGCTTCCAGCTTTGACCTGATTATCTGCACCGTCAGCGCCGCGAACCTTGATTACGCGGGGCTGATTGCAACACTGCGTCCGCTCGGTTCCTTAGTGAACGTCGGCCTGCCCGAGACACCGCTGACCCTGCCGTGGCGTTCGGTCATTGGCGGTAACCGAATCGTTGCTGGTTCCAACATTGGTGGCATCCCCGAAACGCAGGAAATGTTGGACTTCTGTGGCGAGCATGGAATCGCCCCGCAGGTTCAGATCATCAGTGGCGAAGACATCACCGAAGCCTACAACAACGTTGTCGACTCTAAGGTGCGCTACCGCTACGTGATCGATACGGCAACGTTCTGAAATACGTTGCTTCATGAGCATTGAAGTGAAAGAGGCCGTGACCTTTATGCGGGTCACGGCCTCTTTTTGACTGTCGGGGTGACAGGATTTGAACCTGCGACATCCTGCTCCCAAAGCAGGCGCGCTACCAAGCTGCGCCACACCCCGAAACACACGCAACGGCGTTTGAGGGCGCCGAAGCGAAATGCTACATGGAAGATCATAAGGCCTAGAGGGTTAAATTTCGCAATCGAAGTGAAAACCCGCTACTATCGACCATGCGCGCTTTGATGCGTCTGCGGATGTAGCTCAATGGTAGAGCCTCTGCCTTCCAAGCAGATCACGCGGGTTCGATTCCCGTCATCCGCTCTGATAACCCCCGGTTTTCGTTGAGGATCGGGGGTTTTTGTTGCTATCGCGCCGTTTGTGGTGGGGTGGTGTGGGGGAGAGTGAAAGCCGTTTAGATACCTGAAATTGGTATCATGCTGGTATCAAGCCCGTCTGATACCAAGAGCCGCTGAAATTGATACCAGGCGCAAACAATGAGCTGAAATGCCACATTTACCGCGTGGAATCGAGGAATACCGAGGAAAATATCGCGTTCGCTTCAGTTTTGAAGGCAAACGATATCTAATCGGCTCGTATTCCAATCTGAAAGACGCCCAAAACGCGATGGCGATTGCGAAGTCAGAGATGGTTTGTGGGGTGTATATCACACCTGCTGAGCGCCGTAAGCGTCAGAAGGAAGCTGAGGAAGCCGAATGCGCGGAAGCTGGGGGAGAGTTTTAAGTTCTAGTCATTTTCTTGCTTTGTATCCTCTTTCCACCTGTCAACACTTTACTAGTGTGGTATTATGGGGGTGTAGGAAGGAGGTGAAGGAAACGGATTTCGTAGGAATTACTGGGAATTCTCTTCGGGATCGCTGAAATCATCAAGGCAAGCGCCAAGGTGATCACAGCATCGAGGAGCAAGCGCAAATGAGACCGATGGTCCGGAGATGTCACTAGCAACTCCGGGCCACCGGCCCCTACGAAAAATTCCACCACACAATATGAACAACATCAAGGACATCCTGATCTTGCTCGCCCTCGTATGCATCATTGTCTGGCTTGCCGTCGAAGGCTATACGGTCTACGCAGCAATCGCAGGCACGTTGCTTGTCGTCGCAGGGGTCATCTACCTGATTGCATTCATCATGGGAAGGAATAAGAAATGACAGACCAGACACCCGTCTATCTGTCTCGCTCTGACCTTGCCCGCCGTATTGGCGTACAAGTAGGCACTCTAGGGCGCTACACGCTTCCAGAGCCCGACGTGTACATCGGACTCGAAGGCAGGCGCACAATGGGCTGGAAAGTAGAAACAGTCGACGAGTGGAACGCTCGCCGCCCAGGACGCGGCAACTGGTCAAAGCCAACCAATTGATGACAGATACGCAAAAACGCCCTCACTTTCCCGTGCGGATTGTGAGGGGCGCTGACGGCAGGCCGCGGGAAGTGGTGAATTCATCAATCCATCGGGAATAGCTCGGTCTGCTGGTCTGCCATAGTGTGTCCTCTCCGTACAAGGCCCGTCGGCCATGATGAACCCACTGAACCCCAGTGGTCAGGGAAACTTGGGTATAAGAAAACCCCCGGCACCAAAACGGTGACAGGGGTTGGGAGTAGCTTGTTAGCTTCTGGTCGCTCAGGCTTCTTCTAGCCTCGGCATGAAGAAACCCCGGAGCCTCAGTGGCTTCGGGGTTCTCTCTGTGTGTTGAAGGTGTTGGTGCTGTTAACGCTTGGGCTTCTTCAGCTTGTTCACCCGTTCTTTGTAGATCGCGTTGTACTCTCCGAGGGTGACTGCGCGGATCTCGGTGTGCTCCCAGATCTCCAGGATGTGGTCGCGCGCCTCAGTCATGGTGAACCCGCGGATCCCGAGTTCATCCATGTAGTGCTGGAGCTCATCATCGCGCGTGCTGAGGCAGATCCAGTCCGTGTCGATGTAGGTGACGGGGTCTCCGTACCAGGCGATCATGGCGACGACCTTGCCATCGCGGATCAGGTCAACCCATGAGACTGGCGTCTCGTCGACGAGGAAAATCATGCATGGGTAGCGACCCTCCGGGAGGGACGATTCGCCGGCTGGACTTGCCGCAGCGGCAGAATGCCACTCGCCGTTGATCCATCCGGATTCTTCGACGAGCCTGTTCAGCTCCTCATTCGAGAGCGGCTTCTTCCTCTTCGGCTCCATGGTATTATTCTACTCTTTTTCCTCGAGAATCGTAGCAAAGACGTGAATCTGATCCGCCATTTCATCTTCTTGCACGTGATCGATTCTGTATTTCAGGCCGCGGTGGAGAATGATTTCGCGCTCAGCTGCACCGTATTGACCAATCCGCATCGGATTGACCGCCCGAGTTCCTTGGGGAACGCTGAAATGAATCTGCACCGGCTTGTGGTCGTACACGGCTTTTGGCCTGACTGATGTCGATGTGTATTGGTGCTACGTCTGAATAGAGCCCTCAAGCTTCTTCTAGCCTTGGCATGAAGAACTCATACCAGTATGGTTCTTCTTCTCGCATGATCTGAATCTGCTCTGGGGTGAACTTTTGCGGGTAGTCCGTCCACAGGTTCAATACTGTTTTCTTATCGAACGTGACATACAGGGGGCCTATCTCAAAAGATCCATCTTCAGAGATGCGCTCTACGGTCCACATATGAGGATCATCGACTTCGGGGTCGTCGATGACAAACTCATCATTTAACAGCACCTAACAACCTCTTTCGTTGCGCTGTTTCCACAGTGTTAAGGTAGCCCATCAATTCAGCGTAGCCATCACTGCTAGCAAGTGTGGTGATTTCCGCGATTGTCGAGTCAGCCTCGTACCTAAAACCTCGGAAACTATGTGACATTTTACAGGCGAAACGCTCTCGCAGTTCTGTTTTTGTGAGCTCATGCCAACTGTTTTCGTCTGGATAGGGGCTTTGTAGCTCCAAATATTCGTATCTGCTCCCTGTATTTCTGATTACAGCAGTATGCCTACCAGTTACCAGGATGTACTTTTTCCCGGTTTCTGTACGATCAAGTAGCTTCCCAACAGCCTTGAGATCATTGAATTGCCGTTCTGAATAGGATTCGACTCCAGTACTCGTCAGGATTTTACGGATCCTGATGCCATAAACTGACCGCACTCCTCAAACAGGCAGGCTTCACTTCACGCCAAGGCAAAGGTGACCACGAAATATGGTCAAACGGGTCTTTCAGCGTTTCCATCACCCAAACCCGCGAAATCTCCCCAGGTCTGACCCGCAAAGCGCTCAAAACAATCGAAGCAAGCAAAAGGAACACAAAATGAACACGATAACCATCACCGCCCGCCGCTGGAGTGGTGGCTGGGAACTGTGGAACGGGGACGACATCTGGACACAAGTGCGCACTCTTCCCAAAGCCCGCCAGCAAGTAATCGACTACCTCGACACGATGGAAGAAAACGTCGATCACTCCACCTGGAACATCACTATCGTCCCTGAGATAGAGCAATCCGCCAAGTAAAACAATCCATCGAAGCATCTAAAACAGCTGAAGAATCCGCCAAAGTAGCCTCCGTAGCGTCCCGAAAAGCAATACGAGCACTCAAAGACGCCAACTATTCTCTGGCAGATATTAGCTACAGTATGGGCTTGTCTCGCTCTCGCGTCTGCCAACTCGCCAACTCCTAACATCCGCCCCTCGCAAGTCCGTATCCGGCCTGCTGCCGGCCAGCAGGGTGGGCAGGTAACCCCAACGCGACTACCTGCCCGCCGTTGTCTTGGTGGCGTTAAAAGGGCGGGGTGGCGAGGTGGCGGGGTAGCGGGGGTGAGGTTTCCCTTCTTTGGTCAGATAAAGTTTGCCCTCAGCGCTGTGAGATTGCCCCTCTTCGGTGCTTCGCCTCTTTTATGTGCGCTTCGCTCAGCAAAGTATCTGACAGAGTGTCATAATAATTGTGTATATGGCATTCGTTCGTTGATCCACATCAAAGGTCGTTGAAGTATGAGCGCAGTAAACCAGAATTCTGAAGTAGCGCCCACGCGCCGTGACTGGATGGCTCTAGCAGTTCTCTCCATCGGTCTGGGGCTCATTGTCCTTGACGGCACAATCGTCGGAGTTGCTCTCCCTGTCATTATTGGGGACTTGCAGCTGAATATCACCGACGCGCAATGGGTAAACAGTCTCTATGCAGTCCTGCTCGCAGCGCTTCTGCTTTCGACGGGCAACTTGGCTGATAGGTGGGGGCGTAAAAAGGTATTCCTGATCGGTATCGTCGTGTTCGTAGCGGGGAGTCTTGTAGCTGCCCAATCCGAAACCGCGGGGGTTCTGATCTCGTCGCGCGCGATCCAAGCATTGGGGGCGGCTTTCATCATGCCCTCGACGCTTTCAACGGTAAACGCGGTATTCCGCGGTCGATATAGGGCGGCGGCATTCGGTGTCTGGGGTGCCGTTATTTCCGGCGCTGCCGCAGTTGGGCCACTTGCGGGTGGAGCGCTGACTCAGTGGGCCTCGTGGCCGTGGATCTTCCTGGTCAACCTTCCGATTGGCGCGCTGGTATTCGTCGCCGCACTGTTTACCGTGCCGAATACTCGGGGGAAGAGTGGGCGTCCCGGCATCGATGTTGATGGAGCCATGCTCAGTGCGATTGGCTTCGGAGCTCTTGTCTTTGCCGTTATCGAGGGCCCTGACCTTGGGTGGTGGACTCCGAAGGGTGAATTCAGCATCTTTGGGTGGAATTGGCCGACAACTGCTGCGCTTTCTCCCGTCCCCGTTGCCTTGGGAGTCGCAGTGATTGCGCTGGCTCTCTTCGTGATGTGGGAACGCCATCGTGAGAAGGTTCAGCGCACAGCTCTTCTTCGCCTGGACCTCTTCCTTCTGCCGACCTTTGCGTGGGGGAACGTGACTGCCGGAATGGTTGCAGTGGGAGAATTCGCGATCATTTTTGTTCTTCCCCTGTATCTCATCAACGCACTTGGCTTGGACATCATGGGCGCGGGGCTCGTCCTTGCGGCGATGGCAGTTGGTGCGTTCTTGTCGGGTGCGTCTGCGCGACATCTTGCGGCGAGGTTCGGCGCTCCGGCGACAGTATTGATCGGACTGGCTCTGGAAGTGGTAGGCATTCTGGTTCTCGCACTTCTTGTGAGCCCGACGACCCCGGGATGGGGGATTGGCCTGCCTCTGACCGTCTATGGTCTTGGACTCGGTCTTGCATCAGCGCAGTTGACGGGCACGGTACTTCGGGATATTCCTGTTCAATTCTCCGGTCAAGGATCGGCGACACAGAGTACGGTCAGGCAGATTGGTTCGGCTTTGGGAACTGCTGTTGCGGGGGCCATGCTCTCCGTTTCGCTCTCGATGGCTCTTCCTCAAGCGCTTGAAGACGCCGGACTGACAGGGGAGGCATTCGATTCTATTGCCGAGGCAACGCGCTCGTCCGCCGGCGTCATGATCGCGCAACTGCGAGCTCAAGGCGATCACAGCGCCCTTGGTGATCAAACTGCTCTCACCGTGGAAGCACTGACGAGGGGCTTTAGCGATGCCACAAGCTGGGCGCTCCTAGCCGCGAGCCTCTTCCTTGTCCTCGGCCTCGTCGGTGTACTACGCCTACGCCGTGCGTCCATGATTTCTTCTGGCGATTAAGTAGGGCGAGGCGGACGGATTGAGTGGATCTCCTTCTGAGAAATGGCGCGCCCAACGGATGCTCCTCGCGATAATTTCTGTATGCCTGAAATGAAGACCCCAGATCTTTCACTGGCGAAAGCTGCATTGTCGGGGTTATGTATGTGAGAGCCTAGGGATCCTCGAGTTTGTGCACGACTGATGAATGACTGGTCTGTGGATCACTCCTTGGAAACTTCGAAGGTGGAGTCGCCCTCGATTAGTGGAGTTGCGCGCATTTAAGCCATAAACCTGGTCTCGATAGGGACATTGACGCGGGTCTGTCGTAAACTAGGCGAGTTGTCATGCGCCCGAATTGGGTGCTCCCGCAAATTTGAAACGTTTTGGAGTGCACGCACGTGAAGAGCACCGTTGAGACTCTCGAACCCACCAAGGTTCGCCTGACCGTTGAGGTTCCCTACGAGGAACTGTCCGATGAGATGAACAAGGCCTACAAGGATATCTCCCAGCAGGTCTCCATCCCCGGTTTCCGTAAGGGCCACGTGCCACCTCGCATCATCGACCAGCGTTTCGGTCGCGCAGCCGTCATCGAACAGGTCGTCAACGAGGTCCTGCCGGGTCACTACTCGGATGCAGTCGCAGAGCATTCGCTCCGCCCGATGCAACAGCCACAGGTCGAGGTCACCGAGATCCCGAACACCACCGGCGAACAGGGGGGACAGCTGATCTTCACCGCTGAGGTCCCGGTTGTGCCGGACTTCGAGCTCCCCGAATTCGACGAGAAGACCGTTGTCACCGTCGACACCACCGAGGTCACCGACGAAGACGTCCAGAAGGAACTCGACGAGCTCCGCTCTCGCTTCGCAACTCTGAAGACCATCAACCGCAAGGCCAAGACCGGCGATTACGCAACCATCGACATGGTTGCCACCATCAACGGTGAAGAGGTCGACTCGGTCGCAGACGTGTCCTACGAAATCGGCTCGGGCAACATGCTCAATGGTCAGGACAAGGCTCTGCGTGGCACCAAGGCAGGCGACGAGGTTTCCTTCACGTCCACCCTCAAGGGCGGCGACCACGAAGGTGAAGAAGCAGACATCACCATCACCGTGAAGTCCATGAAGGCGCGCGAACTGCCGAAGGCGGACGACGACTTCGCTCAGATGGTTTCTGAATTCGACACCATCGACGAGCTCATGGAAGACCTGCGCACGCAGGCCGGCCAGTCAAAGACCTCGCAGCAGGCGCTACAGGCCCGCGACAACCTGATCACCGACCTCCTCGAACAGGTTGAGATTCTTCTTCCTGAAGAGGTCATCGAGCACGAGGTTTCGCGCCGCGTCTCCGAAGATGCCAAGCCGAAAGAAAAGAAGGAAGCGCGCGCGGCCGTCGAGCGCGAACTGCGTTCTGAACTCCTCTCCGAGGCAATCGCGAAGAAGTTCGATGTTCAGGTTTCCCAGCAGGAACTCATCGACTACGCGATCCAGATGTCGCAGAACCTCGGCATCGACATCAACCAGCTGTTCTCCTCCTCGCAGCAGATGGCAGCAGTTGTCGCAGACCTCGGACGTTCCAAGGCTATGATCGAGGCTCTGCGTCAGGTCACCGTCAAGGACACCGAAGGCACGGTCGTTGACCTCTCTGAGTTCTTCGGCGACGTTGCAAAGGAAGAAGCAGAAGCTGAAGAGGCAGAAGAGACCACTGAAGCCTGATTCAAGCATGCGCTAGCAACACACGCTAGTGAATGTGGCCGGTACTTTCGGGTACCGGCCACATTGCATGTGGGAGGCCTCATACTGCTATGAGCACTGCGCCTACAGCGAACAGAGGGGGATTGGCTGAGCCTTGTCCGCGTGAAACCGATAAGTTATACCCAGTGGGATCTGAAAGCGGATCTATTCGACCAAGGAGAATCCTCGTGAGCGACCAGGCTGTAATGGCAGGCGGCGGCGTGCAATCGCCGATGGGTCTGTCCGACTCCGTGTACCAGCGACTTCTTGCAGAACGCATCATTTGGCTGAACGGCGAGGTCCGTGATGAAAACGCCAACGCGATCTGCGCCCAGATGCTTCTGCTTGCCGCCGAAGATCCGGACCGCGACATCTACCTGTACATCAACAGCCCGGGTGGGTCGGTGACCGCAGGCATGGCAATTTACGACACTATGCAGTACGTCAAGCCTGATGTTGTCACTGTCGCAATGGGCTTGGCTGCTTCGATGGGTCAGTTCCTGCTGACCGCAGGCGCGCCGGGCAAGCGCTTCATCACCCCGCATACTCGCGTCCTGCTCCACCAGCCTCTTGGTGGTGCCGGTGGTAGCGCCACTGAGATTCGTATTAACGCGGACCTGATTCTGAAGATGAAGAAGGAACTCGCCGAGATCACCGCTGAGCGTACCGGCAAGTCCGTTGAGCAGATCGAACTGGACGCGGACCGTGACAATTGGTTCTCGGCGTACGAGGCCCTGGAATACGGCTTCGTTGACAAGGTCATCGTGAACCCGCAGGAAATTAGCACGCTCGGCCAGGATGGAGAAAACTGATGAGCACCACCCCGTACTTTGAAGGTATCGCCCGTCAGATGCCACAGGCTCGCTATGTTCTGCCGAATTTCGAAGAGCGCACCGCTTACGGTTTTAAGCGCCAGGACCCCTACGCCAAGCTGTTCGAGGATCGCATTGTGTTCCTCGGCGTGCAGGTTGATGACGCGTCTGCTGATGACGTGATGGCGCAGCTTCTGGTTCTGGAAAGCCAGGATCCAGATTCGCTGATCACCATGTACATCAACAGCCCCGGTGGTTCCTTCACCGCGCTGACCGCAATCTACGACACGATGCAGTACATTAAGCCACAGATCCAGACCGTGTGCCTTGGTCAGGCCGCATCGGCTGCAGCCGTTCTGCTGGCGGCCGGTTCACCGGGCAAGCGCCTGGCACTGCCGAATGCTCGTGTTCTGATCCACCAGCCGGCCATGGAAGGCATGCAGGGGCAGGCATCCGATATCCAGATCGTTGCTGACGAGATCGACCGTATGCGCGCGTGGCTGGAAGATACGCTCGCGCATCACTCGGGCACCCCGGTTGAGCAGGTCCGCCGTGACATCGAGCGCGACAAGATCCTGACCGCTCCCCAGGCGAAAGAATACGGCCTGATCGACCAGGTTCTTCAGTCCCGCAAGAGCTAAAACGCTGGCGCTCACTAGCGTGAAGGTGGCTACGCTGTGGGGAGAAAATGGCGCGCCGAATGGCGGACTTACCTGTCCTCACATAGGCTGAAGACACGCTGAACGGAAGCGTTTGCACGCCAATCCTAGGTGGCAACCAACATATCTACGTGTGACGTCCCGGTGGCGCGCGGTAGTGATGAATTTTGATCGATGGAGGGCTAACGTGGCTCGACTGACCGACGGAGCTGAACTGCTCAAGTGCTCGTTCTGTGGAAAGAGTCAGAAGCAGGTGCGCAAGCTCATCGGCGGTTCCGGTGTCTACATCTGTGACGAGTGCATAGACCTCTGCAACGAAATCATCGCTGAGGAATTGGGCAAGGCTCCCGAAGAAACCTCGGAGCTGCCCCTGCCGAAGCCAATTGAAATCAACGACTTCCTGAATTCGTGGGTGATCGGCCAGGATCGTGCGAAGCGTGCGCTGTCTGTCGCGGTCTACAACCACTACAAGCGTGTGAAGTCGCGTGACGCTGGGCATGCTGAAGATATGCAGGGGACCAAGTCGAACATTCTGTTGCTTGGCCCCACGGGTACGGGCAAGACTCACTTGGCGCGTTCGCTGGCGCGTATGCTTGACGTTCCTTTCGCGATCGTTGACGCGACTGCGCTGACGGAAGCCGGCTACGTTGGTGAGGACGTCGAGAATATTCTTCTTCGTCTGATCCAGACCGCGGATGGTGACATTAAAAAGGCTGAACGGGGCATCATCTACGTCGACGAAATCGACAAGATTGGCCGTAAAGGAGAGAACGCCTCGATCACACGCGATGTTTCCGGCGAAGGTGTCCAGCAGGCTCTGCTGAAGATTATTGAAGGCACGGTTGCTTCGGTGCCGCCGCAGGGCGGACGCAAGCACCCGAACCAGCAGTTCCTTGAGATTGACACGTCGGGCATCCTGTTCATCGCAGCGGGGGCTTTCGCAGGTATTGAAGAGATCGTGAAGGCTCGTTTGGGTCAGCGTTCCACCGGTTTTGGCTCAGACCTGAAGTCTGCTGCTGAAATGGGTGACCTGTACAAAGAGATCACCCCTGAAGATCTGCACAAGTTCGGCATGATTCCAGAATTCATTGGTCGTCTGCCGATCCTGACATCCACGCAGGAACTGACCGAAGAAGACCTCGTCCGCGTCCTGACCGAGCCGACGAACTCCCTAGTTCGCCAGTACCAGCATCTTTTCGAGCTTGACGGCATTGATCTGGAGTTCACGCACGAGGCGTTGCTCGAGGTCGCGGCCTTGGCGAACGAGCGTAAGACCGGTGCCCGTGGCCTGTCGTCGATCATGGAGAACACACTGTCTGACCTGATGTTTGAGCTGCCCAGCCGTGACGACGTGGGGCGCGTTGTGATTACGCGCGAGTACGTTCTTGGTGAAGGTGAGCCTGAGCTCTACGCCGAGCGCGCTCATCAGATTCGCACCGCCTGAACCGGATGGGAAAACCAGTGGCAGAAGAAACGCAGATCAGCGCCCACACGTCCGGGGAGGCCCTGATCGGAACAGGCATCCCTGCCGAGCTGGCTGACGCGCGTGGAACCATCGACAACATCGATGCTGCGCTCGTCCATATTCTTGCTGAGCGTTTCCGCTGTACCCAGCGAGTCGGACACATCAAAGCTCTCCATGATCTTCCGCCGGCTGACCCGGCACGTGAAGCACGACAGGTTGCGCGTCTGCGATCGCTCGCCGAAGAATCCGGCCTCGACCCTGACTTTGCTGAAAAGTTCCTTGCCTTCATGGTGAAGGAAGTTATTCGCCACCACGAAGACATCAAGGCCGAGTACGACGAGGGGAGCACCCACTCAATACCGAAGCATGGCATTGTTGGGAGATGATGGGCACCCGGTAGGTTGCCTTGAGTGAGGCCAAGCACGTAGAGATCCTGTCCATCCTCAAGAAAAACACGGCTCACTCCGAGGGGGCGAAGACTGACCGTATAAGCACCCGACGAGGAGGAGAATCTGTTGAGAGACGGTGGATGTGCGAGCGTCCCCCGTCTCGTTTTGCCCTCTCAGGATTGTCTGATGAAATTCTGCGCAGGCTCCCCGATAGTTTTCAGGCAGCTTTCAGGGTTGTGGACTGTAATCTATTCAGGCAGTGAGAACCATTGCCGATAAGCAGTCCTCAAGGAGTTTTTTGATGAAGAATCGCACGCAGATGCGCGCTCTTGCCGTCGTCGCCGTCACCCTGGCTACGGTCCTCAGCGCATGCGGATCGACCGGCTCGTCCACCTCGTCCGCGTCCAGCACCAAGAGCCAGAGCGGAACGGCCACCAACGCGGCCAGCAACGACCCGAATCTGCTGTTTGCTCAGTGCATGCGTGACAAGGGCTTCGACGTGCCTGACACGGGCCTGACGCCCGATCAGCTCAACGATCACTCCACCGCCTTCGACTCTGCCCTCAACGAGTGCATGATGAAGGTCTCCGGCTTGACCGGCGAGGACAACATTGCGAACGACCCCGCAGCGCGCGAGTCAATGGTCAAGGCAGCGCAGTGCCTGCGTGAGGCCGGATATGACGTCAAGGACCCGCAGGCGGGCGAAGGCATCAGCGTCAAGGACATCCCCGAGGATGTGCTCAACAAGTGCTTCCAACAGTCAGGGGCCGCCAAGTGAAGCGTTCGCAAACCCTGCGCCCCGCGGCACTCGCGATCCTGGCGATCGGCGCGCTGACCCTGTCCGCCTGCTCGGGCACCAACACAGACGCCCAAGCCCCCCAGTCCTTTGACGGTGCGACGGAGACCATTACGAAGGGAGACCTGGCGGGGGAGACCACCGTCCAGGGAAACCTCCACTACGCCGACTCCTACACCCTCAAGAGTGCTTTCGAAGGCGTTGTCACCTCCCTGCCCACGCCCGGCACGACCCTCACCCAGGGATCGCACGTGTATACGGTCGGTGGCGACAACACGTATCTGCTCCACGGCTCTACCCCCGCCTGGCGCACGTTTGAGGCAGGCATGGACAACGGCGAGGATGTCACCCAGCTGGAGACCGCGCTGTCCGAGCTCGGCTATTTCGAGGCTACCCCCGATGCCCACTTCGACTGGAACACGACCGTGGCGATCCAGAGGTGGCAAAAGGCCCTCAACCTGCCCCAAACCGGCTCACTGCCGCTGGGCACCGTCCTCTTTGCACCTGAGGACCTGCGTATTGGTGCCCTGAAGGCCCGTGTCGGCGACAACGCGACGATGGAGACGGAACTGTTCACGGCCTCTTCCTCGCGTCAAGTCATCTCCGCGAACCTGAAGCTCTCCGACCAGGCTCTCGGCGTCGTCGGAAACTCAGTGACCGTGCGCCTGCCCGGCTCCACCACCACGACGACCGGAACGATTACCTCGGTCGAACCCCCGCGCGAAAAAGCCAGCGAGGAGGGATCCGAGGAGACGACCAAGGAACGAATTATTCCGATCACCGTCACCCCCGATGACACCTCCGCCCTCGAAGGGCTCCAGGAGGCCTCGGTCTCCCTGGGCCTGACCTCCGAGACTCGTACGGACGTGCTGTCCGTGCCCCTCAGCGCGCTCGTGGCCCTGAGTGCCGACCAGTTCGGCGTCGAGGTCGTGGATGAGTCGGGCAAGATTCGTCGGGTCCCTGTCACCGTCGGCCTGTTCGCGGGAGACCGCGTCGAAGTGA
This sequence comes from Pauljensenia sp. UMB6358, assembly GCF_030216865.1. Taxonomy (NCBI): domain Bacteria; kingdom Bacillati; phylum Actinomycetota; class Actinomycetes; order Actinomycetales; family Actinomycetaceae; genus Pauljensenia; species Pauljensenia sp. UMB6358. Next base: position 56,697 of record NZ_JASOMS010000006.1, read on the forward strand.
GCGGCGACGAGATCGCCGAAGGCCAGCGCGTGGTGGTGCCCAACCGATGAGCCACATCCTGCAACTGACCGACGTGCACCGGTCCTTCGGCAGCCCGCCCGTGCATGCCTGTAACGGAGTATCCCTGGCCGTCGACGAGGGAGAGTTCGTCGCCATCGTCGGGCCGTCCGGCTCCGGAAAATCCACTCTGCTCAACCTCATCGGAACGCTCGACCGCCCCACCTCGGGCAGCGTGTGCATTAACGGCACAGACGTGTCCTCCCTGCGTGACACGGAGCTGTCGGGAGTGCGATCGTCGCTGATCGGTTTCGTGTTCCAGCAGTTCCACCTGACGGCCGGCGTCTGCGCCCTTGACAACGTCGCAGACGGACTGCTCTATCGGGGCGTGCCCCGTGCCAAGCGTCGCGAGGCCGCGCGTGAGGCTCTGACCCGCGTGGGCCTCGGACACCGCATGGACCACAAGCCCCACCAGATGTCGGGCGGTGAACGCCAGCGCGTCGCAATCGCTCGTGCCATCATCGGGCACCCGGCCCTGCTGCTGGCCGACGAGCCCACCGGCAACCTCGACTCGCGCTCGGGCGCGTCCATCGTCACCCTCCTGCGCGAGCTCAACGAGGCCGGCACCACCATCATCGTGATCACCCACGACAACGACCTGGCGGCCTCGCTGCCCAGGCAGATCGCCATCCGCGATGGCGAGATTGTCTCCGACTCCGCACACCCGGGAGGTGGCCATGGAGAGTGAGAAGAATTCAGAAACCGGTCGCTCCGCCCTGCGCCTCTCGGACGTCGCGCGCCTGGGCCTGACGGGCCTGCGCGCTCGCCCTATGCGTGCCGTCCTCTCGGCCCTGGGCATCGCGATCGGCATCGCGGCCATGGTCGGCGTCGTCGGCGTCTCCGCATCCTCACAGGCCCGCCTGCAAGAGCAGCTGCGGGCGCTGGGTACCAACATGCTGACGGCGCGCAGCGGCGCTGACCTGTCGGGGACGGACCTCATCCTGCCCGAGGACGCCGTGGGCCGCACTCTCATGATCCCGGGCGTCACCGACGCGGCTTCGACGTCGACGCTGAGCGGCGTCTCCGTGTACCGCTCGCGCCTGTCCGACCCGAACGCGACCGGCGGCATCATCACGATGGCGGCTGACACGAACCTCCTGAATGTCGTATCCGGGACCATGAAGAAGGGCACGTGGCTCAACGATGCCACCGCGAAGTATCCGGGCGTCGTCCTGGGCTCGAAAGCCGCGCAGCTGCTCGGCGTCGTCGAGCCAGGCACCCAGGTGTGGCTGGGTGGCATGTCGTTCACCGTCTTGGGCATTATGGATCCAGCACCCCTGGCCGAGGAACTTGATAACGCCGCCCTCATCGGCGTTGCCGCCGCGGACACGTACTTCGGCGCGGGCAAGACCCCCACGACGATCTATGAGCGCTCCTCCGAGGACCAGGTGGAGAACGTCCGCGAGCTCCTCGGACCCACGCTCGCCCCGCAGGGCGCCACCGGCCTCAAGGTCTCACGCCCTTCCGACGCACTGGCCGCCCAAAACGCGGCCGACCAGACGCTCACGACCCTGCTCGCCGGCGTCGGTTCGATCGCCCTGCTCGTCGGTGGCATCGGCGTGGCCAACACGATGATCATTTCCGTCCTGGAACGTCGTAAGGAGATTGGCCTGCGCCGCTCGCTCGGCGCCAAGCGGGGACACGTCACCGTGCAGTTCCTGGCCGAAGCCCTGCTGCTGTCCTTCCTCGGAGGACTCGCCGGATGCCTCATCGGCGCCGGTGTCACCTGGGGCATGTGTTACGCGTACGGATGGCCGCCAACCCTGCACTGGTGGGTGATCGCCGCAGGCCTCGGCTCCACTCTCCTCATCGGCGCCGTCGCCGGGCTCTACCCCGCGATCCGAGCGGCCCGCACGCCACCCACAGCGGCGCTCGCCTCGCAGTAGGTTGCCCACATAAGAAAGCCGTGGCCGACTCGCCAACCCCGACACCGAGAGGGGAGCGAGCCGGCCACGGCTTTGTTCATGAGCAGGTCAGTTTTGCACGGGACCGCCGTAGATCTCGTCGATGACGGAGGCAAGGCGATGCGTGGCCTTCAGGCGCTTGACCTTGAGCGAGGGTGTGAGCAGGCCGTTTGCCTCCGTGAAGTCGGTCGTGAGGACCTTGATCTTGCGGATCGACTCGGCGCGCGAGACGTGCTTATTCGCCGAGGCCACCGCCTTCTCTAGGGAGGCCAGGACCTCGACGTTCGTGGCTGCCTCCGCCACGCTCATCGGGGGCAGCGAATGGGTGGCGAGCCAATCGGGCAGCATCTCCGCGTCCAGCGTGATAAGCGCGGCGATGAACGGCCTCTGGTCGCCCACGACCAGGACCTGGGAGATGAGCGGGTGGGAGCGCATCGGGTTTTCGAGGACAGCCGGGGCGACGTTCTTGCCACCCGCCGTCACGATGATCTCTTTCGCGCGGCCCGTGATGGACACGTAGCCGTCGCGGTCCAGGGACCCCAGGTCGCCCGTGCGGAACCAGCCGTCTTCGGTGAAGCAGGCGGTCGTTGCTTCGGGGTCGTTGTGGTAGTACTGGAAGATGCTTGGGCCCTTGAGTAGGATCTCACCCTCGTCGCTGATCTTGAAGGACATGGGCGGCAGAGCCGGGCCTACGGTGCCGATCTTGGACAGGTGGGGCGTGTTGACAGAGACCGGGCCGACCGTCTCTGTCAGGCCGTAGCCCTCTAGAACGGGGATACCGACGCCGCGATAGAAGTGGGCGAGCCAAGTGGCCAGGGGTGCGCCGCCCGAGACGATGTAGTCTGCGTTGCCGCCCACCAGGCGGATGATCTGCTGGTAGACGAGCTTATTCGCCAGCGCGTGCTGGGCCTTGAGGGAGGCGCTGGGGCCTTCCTCAGTGTCGAGGGCACGCGAGTAGGCGATCGCGATCTTGGCGGCCCAGCGGAAGATCTTGCGCTTGGGGCCGGAAGCCTTCGTGTCCGCCGAGTTGTAGATCTTTTCTAGGACGCGCGGGACGACGAGGAGATAGCTCGGCTTGAAAGATGCCAGGTCGTTCAGCAGGTTCTTGATGTTAGAGGCGTGGCCAAGCACGCCGTTGCCACTGATCTGGAAGACCTGCAGGAAGCGCGCGAACACGTGGGCCAGCGGTAGGAAGAGGAGCAGGCGCGAGTCCTTGCCGGCGGCAATCTCCGGCATCCACGAGTGGGCGTTCAGGCATAGGTTCGTGAAATTCTCATGGGACAGGACTGCGCCCTTGGGCGTGCCCATCGTGCCCGACGTGTAGACGATGGTTGCGATGTCGTCCTTGGTGAGGGCCTCCGAGCGGGCGAGGACGCGCTCGCGCGGGGTGGCCGAACCCTCCGCGATGAGGGTCTCGATGGCCTCGGAGTCTAGGGAGAGCACGTGGGTGCTGTCCCGGTTTTCTCGCTCTGCTGCCGCGCGCACGATCTCTGCCATGGACACGGTTTCGGTGATGATGAGGTTGACGTCCGCGTCGACGAGGACGTGGGCGACCTGGTCGATGGAGCTGGTCTCGTAGATGGGCACGGGGACGAGGCCGGCCGCCCAACACGCGAAGTCGAGGAGCGTCCACTCGTAGCGGGTGTGGCTCATAATCGCGACGCGGTCGCCGGGTTCGAGGCCCCGCGCGATGAGGCCAGCGGCGAGCGCGTGCACCTCATCGTAGAAGTCGCGCGCCGTGATGGAACGCCACGTGTCGCCGATACCGATTTTGCGCAGGATGAGGGGGCGGGTGGCACTGCGCTGCACGCGCTCTTTCAGCAGGTGGGGGATCGTCGTGTGGTCGTCGATGCGCACCAGGACGGGGGCGTGCCACTCAAGGGCTTTGGTGGTCGTCTGCGCCTGCGTCGTCGTGTCGTCGTTGGACGAGGCCGGGGTTTCTTCGGCGGTCATGTCTGCTCCCTGGTCGCTGGGCGGTGTGTGCTGCGGGACGGGGCCAGCGGCGCTCCTACTGTTTCCCCCCCTATCCTACGCGCCCGTAGAACGGGGGAGAGGGAGCGTCGAAGTTCTCTGAACTGTCGCCGAGCCTTGCGGGACAGGATCAGGCGAGAGCATCGCTCGTTCTATTCAATCCCAGTTCAGCGCGAATGATATACGTGCTGTGGTGAGTGAACATCGGCTGGTTCCACGCGATGCGTAGCTCCAGTTCCGGGGAGTTGTGAACACCCCAGTCCGCCACCTCTACCATCCGAGCGCGGTTGTCGGAGTGTGGGATGGCCGCCAGGAACCCATTGAGCCTCTTGAGTGCTATGGCTTCACCCTAGGTCGTAAACGTGCAGATCAGTGCTGTTGAGACCTGTGTCTTTCGGACATTAGCCCCGTCTTTCAATACTGGGTAAAACGAGGGGCCTCCGTGGTTTCCCACGGAGGCCCCAGCAGCCTAACGCTCAGCCCTTGCGTTTGGCAGGAGCCTCGCCCAGCTTGAAGGACTCGACGACGGCCTCGGTGGCCTCAGCGTCATCGGAGGCGGTCACGGTCAGGGCATCCACGGCCTTTGACGCGGCCTCCAGGTCACCCTTCACGGACTTCAGAGCCTCGACCTGAGCCTGCGGGGCGCACACCGTCACCGCTAGGAACGGCGTACGCGGCGACACCTTCGCTTCAGACTTCACGCGACGCAGTGCGATCAGAGCAGAAGAGGCGGCTTCGAGCACTGAGGGATTGCCCTCGACGCCAGCCAGGTCAGCTACGACCGGCCACGGAGCGGTGTGCACGCTGCCCTCGCGGTACCAGCTCCACACCTCTTCCGTCACGTACGGCAGGTAGGGGGCGAGCAGACGCACGACGTTGTCGATAACGATCGCCAGAGCCGCACGGGCGGATACGGCCGAGGCCTCGTCCCACGCGCCATCACGGTTGTAGGCGCGCTCCTTGACCAGCTCCAGGTAGTCGTCGCAGAACGTCCAGAAGAACGACTCCGTGACCTCGAGCGCGCGAGAGTGCTCGTAGGACGCCAGAGCAGCCGAGGCCTCGTCGATGACGGAGGCCAGCGTCGCCAGAACCGAACGATCCAGTGGCACCGTCACCTGCGCCGGATCCAGATCGATCGCTGCGCCCTCACCACCCATGGTCAGAGCAAATTTCGAAGCGTTCAGAACCTTGATTGCCAGACGACGACCGATCTTCATCTGCGCTTCGTCGAAGATCGCATCCAAGCCCAGTCGAGCGGACGTTGCCCAGTAGCGAACCGCATCCGAACCGTACTTTTCAAGCAGACCCATCGGGGTGACCACGTTGCCCTTGGACTTCGACATCTTCTTATGATCAGGATCAAGGATCCAGCCCGAGATACCAGCGTGCTTCCACGGAAGTTCTCCGAACTCGAGGTTTGCGCGAACAACGGTCGAGAACAGCCAGGTACGAATGATGTCCTGACCCTGAGGGCGCAGATCCATCGGGTACGTACGGCTGAACAGATCCTCGTCCTCGAGCCAACCACATGCCAGCTGCGGGGACAGGGACGACGTTGCCCACGTGTCCATGATGTCCAGTTCTCCCACGAAACCGCCGGCAACGCCACGCTGGGCTTCGGTGTATCCAGTCGGAACATCAGACGAAGGATCGACGGGCAGTTCGTCTTCGGCCGGCGTAATGATCTGGTTGTAATCGACCTCGCCGGCCTCGTTCACCTTGTACCACAGCGGGAACGGAACACCGAAGAAACGCTGGCGCGAAACCAACCAGTCATTGTTCAGGCCAGTCACCCAGTTTTCGTAGCGTACACGCATGAAGTCGGGATGGAATGCCAGCTCGCGACCGCGAGCAACCAGCTCTTCGTTCAGATCCTTACCCGACGCCGGGTTCGTCCACGGCTTGCCACCGTTACGGATGTACCACTGGCGCGAGGTCACGATTTCGAGTGGCTTATCGCCCTTCTCGAAGAAGTTCGTCTGACGCATCGTCTTCGTCGGCTCACCGCGCATCTCGCCGGACTCGGCGAGCATCGCAACCAGGGTCTCGCGTGCGGAGAACGTCGTCTTACCGGCGATCGCCTCGAATGCTGCGATACCTTCAGTGGACGTGATCCACTTGGGCGTCTCAGCGATGATACGGCCGTCCTTACGTAGGATCGCGCGCAGAGGAAGGTCGAGGTCACGCCACCAGTCAATATCCGTGGTGTCACCGAAGGTACAGCACATGGCGATACCAGCGCCCTTATCCATCTCGGCCTGCGGATGAGGAAGAACAGGAACCTCAACACCGAAGACGGGGGAGGCAACGGTCGTTCCGAACAACGGCTTGTAACGCTCATCATCCGGGTGAGCAACAAGGGCAACACACGCGCCGAGCAACTCTGGACGAGTTGTCTCGATGCAGACATCCACGCCGTTCTCCACGGGAGCACCGGCAGCGACAGCCTTCGCGGCAGCATCAGCATCTGTGAGGTGGAACGCCAGACGGTGGTAGAAGCCCGGGTACTCACGCGACTCAAGCTCAGCCTGAGCAACAGCGGTCTGGAATGTAATGTCCCAAAGACCGGGAGCTTCGCTCTGGTAGGCCTCACCGCGAGCCAAGTTGCGGAGGAATGCAGCCTGAGCGACCTTGCGGGCGCGCTTACCGATCGTCTGGTAATGCTGCTTCCAATCCACGGACAGACCAAGGTAGCGCCACAGCGCCTCGAACTGAGCCTCATCTTCAACCGTCAGACGTTCGCAGAGTTCAACGAAATTCTTACGCGAAATCGGCTTCTGATCACGAGCCTTGATCGACTTACCTTCGCCACCCTCATGTGGGGGAACAAAGTCAGGATCGTAGGGGAGGGTCGGATCAACGCGAACACCAAAGTAGTTCTGCACGCGACGCTCAGTCGGTAGACCGTTGTCATCCCAACCCATCGGGTAGAAAACGGACTTACCCATCATGCGCTGGTAACGCGCAATAACGTCAGTGTGGGTGTACGAGAACACGTGTCCAACGTGAAGAGAACCCGAAACCGTGGGTGGCGGGGTGTCAATCGAGTACACCTGCTCGCGCGTTGCCGTACGATCGAAATCGTAGGTACCTGCGTTCTCCCAGCTCTCACCCCACTTGTGTTCCAAACCTTCAGCGCCAACACGGTCAGGAACCGTCGGTGCTACAGCAGAAGTCGGGGTCGAAAGACGGCCACCCATATCAATATTCTCCATCCGAGTCGTGGACATGTACCCCACTAGAGTAGTGGGGTTTCAAGGGGAAAACCAAACGTGCGCATCGGGTATTCGCGACCTTTGCCTCCTGGCGATCAATCAACGAGGCCCGGGGAGGAACCTCGTCAATGAAACACAATAAAGGCTGGCTACGAAGTCTCCTTCGTAGCCAGTCACGCGAGTGTGAAATCCGCAATCAGAGGACAACAGCATTCATGGGGAGATGGGGTTTTCTTGGTCGGGTTCGCGCAACTGGGAGCGATGACGCGCCGGATAGACAAAGATCAGGAAGACACTTCCTGATCGCGTGCAATAGCAGCGTCGACAGCTGTCACAAGTGCGGGGGACAGACCGGCGTTTTCAGCGGCCAGCAGACCGGCAATCGTGGTGCCATTGGGCGAGCAGACCGAATCAATAAGCTGGGCAGCATTCACACCGCGTTCTTGGCTTGCAAGAAGCAGGTCCGCTGAGCCAGCAACAGCCTGGGCGGCAATCAAGGTGGCAGAAGACTTCGTCAGCCCATGTTTCACGCCGGCTCGGGCAAGCGTCTCAATAATCTGGAAAACCCACGCGGGCGAGCAACTTGCCAACGCCATGAACGCAGGGAATTCTTTCTCGCTGATTCGCACGGTACGCCCGACAGCGCCGAGCAGGCGTTCGGTTGCTCCAAGCTGAGCCTCGGTTGCATCCTGAGAGCAGATTGCGCTCATTGACTGGCCAACCTGTGCGTTGACATTCGGCATCACGCGGATCAAGGGAACCGCTGCGCCGAAATCGTGGAGCATCGAATCAAGGGTGCGACCGGCAGCCAAAGAAACAACGGCCATATCTGGACGCTCGCGAACGATATGAGCGATCTGTTCGATCACTTCAGACTGAATATGAGGTTTCACCCCAAGGACAAGCAAGTCAACCTGATGAGCGAGCGACCCATTGGATGAAGCAACCTGCCCACCAACTTCGCGGGCAAGCGCCGGAGCATGGACACCATTCGCGTCAGTGAAAAGGAAATCAGCTCCGTTCATTCCGGCCGCAACCGCACCGCGTGCAATTGCGGCGACCATTGAACCGGCTCCAATAAATCCGATGCGCATGTCGATTCCTCTTTCAGGCTCTGCTTGATGAAGGAGCATCCCGCAGTGGATGAAGCGAGATGCTCGCCACTGCTGTGTTCCTTAACCCCTTAGCTTAGTTGGGATAGGCCGTAGTGTGCGCGCCTGTCTGATTTGGAGTCCTTCTCAAAAGTCAGCGCGTGCCGGTCTCATGACGCAAGCGGTGCCCACATGGACGTCGGCGCAACCGGAGTTGGGCGACCTGATTCATTGAGAACCGTGACACATGCTTGTCCGGTACCACGATGCGTCAGAACCTCGTTCAACGCCAAAGGCGTTTCGGGGAATGTCTGAACTCGACGTTCTACCTTTCATCCTCAAGGGGGACGAGGCCGGGTGGCGTGACTCAAGCCAACCTGTTGATAGCCGGATGAGTTATCCACAGTTTTCTTATTGCGTAGGTGCGCGAGGAGGTGTTGCTTCTTAGTGTGTGCGCATGAATGTCACGAATCGTCTGAATGTCGCTCGTCTGACCGAGGCAGTGTTTGAGCCTGAAGATGAGGATCCGCTCGATGAGCCGCGTCCCGAGTGGAAGGTGCGTCTGCTCCCGTCGGTTCAATCGATGGTGCTACTGGGAGTCGTTGTTCTTCTTGTTGCGGGGATCGGTGTGTGGAAAACAACCACGGCATCGTCGGCGAAACAGATGAATGACAGTGAAGACTACGCCAGCACTGAGTCTGGGCAGTCGATTCGGGTAGCGTCATCCGCCAGCCAACCCACGTCGCTTCCGGCACCTCAACAGAACAGAGAACAGGTCACCGTTTATGTGACGGGAGCGGTCAATTCGCCGTCCCTATTGACCCTAGAAATGGGCAAACGGGTCGCTGACGCACTCGAAGAAGCGGGCGGAGTGGCAGAAGATGCCGATGTTGAACAAGTAAATCTAGCGCGCCCACTGGTGGACGGGGAACATATTGTGATTCCTCGGGTGGGCGAGGTCGCACACACCCCTTCTGATTCCTCGTCACCGACCGCATCAACAACTGGGAGCTCATGTATTGACCTGAATACGGCCGATGTTGGTGCTCTCGAGCAGTTAGATGGCGTTGGTCCGGCACTTGCCCGGCGAATCAAAGAGTTCCGAGACCAATCCGGTCCGTTCCAATCGGTGGATGACGTTGATGCGGTGCCGGGGATAGGACCAGCACTACTAGAGAAGATCCGTTCTCGGGCGTGTCAATGAAACCGCCACCGGCAATGCATGATTGGCGTCTTGCCCCCGTGGCGGTGGCAGTCTGGTGCGGTGCCCTCTTCGGAACGAAAACGGACAGCAACACGGCCATAGCTGCTGTTGCTGGTGCTACAAGCCTGGGGTGCGTGTGGATGCTGGCATCGTTGAATGCGGTTCATCCACGCCAAGGGCGTCACACCCTGATCCCATTTGGTTCCCTGCGAGCCCTGCTAGCACTGGTCTGTTTTGCCACTGTTGTGGCCGTGTGTTTGGGGGCGGTCGCTCACAACAGTGCACGGCGCACCGAGGTCTTTCAAGCGGCTCAAACCGGATCGCTGATCACGATACGTGGCGAGCTAGAAGATGATCCATCTGAAGTCTCAGGGAAGTTCTCGTCAGATTCGCAGATCGTTTCCCTTCGCGTGACAGGCGCGGGCACACAAGGGATGCGACCAACTCGCCCTATTAAAGTGCGACTAACAGGAAGCCACTGGCCCACTCTCTATCGTGGGGACACAGTTGAAACCAGGGGAGTGATCGACACTGAGTTCAGCGCGCATCTTCCTTGGGCAGGAATCATTCACACCTCGAAACTGAAATGTGTTGCTAGGCCACAAGGGTGGCGAGCTACGGTGCGAAGAATTCGCACCGGCCTCGTCGATCTGGTTGCTGACTTGGAACCTCAAGCGCAAGCTTTGGTTCCGGGAATGGCAATCGGTAATGACTCTGCAATGACGAAAGAACTGAAGGAAGCTTTTCGCCGGACCTCACTATTGCATTTAACTGCAGTCTCCGGCTCGCACTTGGCGATCATCATGGGAGTTGCCGCCCTCGTCCTACGAGGCCGCACACGTTTTCGTCTGTTCGGAATCGTAGTAGTTCTGACCATTGTGGTTGCAATAGTTGGGGCAACGCCTGCAGTAATGCGAGCGGTACTCACCTCGGCGTTGGGGATTGGGGCAGAGGCTAGCGGTAGGGGAAAACAGGGGGTGACGACGTTAAGCGCAGTCACCATCGGATCAATCCTGTTCAACCCGTGGGTCGCAAGTAACTTCGGTTTTTCACTCTCCGTAGCGGCGACCTTTGGAATGGTTGTGATCGCTCGGCACATCCTCGATTATCGGCGCAGAAAAATCCGTTCGGACACACTCATCGGCAAAACAATTGGCGTCGCGATTGACTACTTGGCAATCCCAGTCAGTTGCTATGCGATGACTTTCCCCATCCTGCTTCTTGCCAACCCACGCGTCCCGGTATACGGCATACCTGCGAATGTTATGGCCTCGGTAGCGGTTGCGCCGGCGACATTGCTGGCGATCGCGGCAACATGCCTGCTTGGAGTCTCTCCTCGGCTCGCTCACGCGTGCGCGCAAGGATCAGCGTTCTTCACGCGGTGGATTACGAACGTTGCTTTCTTCTTTGCACACCTTCCAGGGGCTAGTCATCAGCTTTCGTCGCGTGACGTGATCGTCGCTAGCATTGTGAGCGCGGCACTGGTGCTCTACTGGAAGCGTGCGCTCGTCATCCCCCTACTACGTCGAGTGCAAACGCATGTGTACATGGAACGTGTCAGACTTATAGGGCGTGCGAAGAAAGAGAGGTAATCAATGGCTAGTCGGGGAAATAAACCGCCAGCTCCGGTTGCTATTGAACTGGCTCCTATTGTCTTGATTAAGGGCAAAGAAGGGCTGCTGATCGATCGCGCTCTTGATTCTCTGCGCTCGCAGGCGCGTTCTGTAGATCCAAACCTTGAACGCACAGACCTGAACGCTGCCACCTATCAGACGGGTCAACTGGACATGATTACCTCGCCGTCACTGTTTGGTGAAAGCCGACTGGTGATCATTCGTGACCTTGAAACGATGAGCGACGCTCTTGCCAACGACCTCTTGACCTATATTGCGGCCCCTGCCTTCGATGTGTGGCTTCTTCTGGTTCACCCCGGCGGAAACGCGAAGGGAAAAAAGGTCACCGACGCTATCGCAAAAGCTAAATTCCCCGTTATCTCCGCAGAAATCATTAAATCTGACCGGGACAAGCTTGAGCTGATCCGCTCTGATGTTCGCCGTGCTCACCGTCAGATGGATCGTGATGCGATGCAAGCGATCGTTGACGCGCTTGGCTCCGACCTGCGCGAAATGGCGGCCGCAGTTGCCCAGCTTCTCTCTGACTGCGACGGCACAATCACGCTAGAGGACGTGCATCGTTATCACGCGGGACGCATTGAAGCAAGCAGATTCGAAGTAGCCGATGCGGCCATCGCTGGTGAAACAGCGCGAGCCCTCACCCTTGTACGGCACGCGTTCGCTACGGGTGTTGAACCTCAACAGCTTGTCGCTGCCCTGGCAATCAAGATCCGACAGATGGTGAAAGTATCTGCCTCATCAAGCGGACGCGGAGTCAACGTGGGAATGCAACAGTGGCAGGTGGATATCGTGCGTAGCCAGTTGCGGGGGTGGAACGATCGTTCGCTCGCAGATGCTATCCAAGCGCTTGGACGTGCAGACAGTGAAACAAAAGGCTTGTCCCGAGACCCGCGCTACGCAGTTGAAAAGGCCATTACGACGATCTGTCGGTTGCGTCGAAGGCGTTAAACGCTCAAGTTCGCGGGGCGAACGGGTTACCCAACACGTCCGTCCGTTGCCTGATGAACACGCCGTACACAAACACTTTGGGGTCGCATCTCACGTGGATGCGACCCCAAAGGTGAAGAATGAGCGATCAGCCGAGCGAAGAAACTCGCTTTGCAAGCTTGGACTTGCGGTTAGCGGCCTGGTTCTTGTGGATAACGCCCTTGGAAACGGCTTTATCCAGCTTGCGGGAAGCAGTCTTGAGGGACTCGATTGCGAGCTCTTTGTCTCCTGCTTCAACAGCTTCGCGGGTCTTGCGAACGAGCGTCTTGAGCTCGGACTTCACAGACTGGTTACGAAGACGACGCTTCTCGTTGGTGCGGATCCGCTTGATCTGAGACTTAATATTCGCCACAGTCGGAAAACTCCTTGCTTGAAGTGATTACAGGGTCGGTGAGGGCTGTGTCAGAACCGGGACTGGGACGTGGGGACATCCGCAAACGGCTCGGACCAGACCCCCTGCCCGACCAGGCCGGGAGTCCGACTAACAACGTTACCAGCGCGATACGTCGAACGCTATTTTCTTAGCGGAAAGTGGGCGTGAATGCGCTCACTAAACACGCTTATGGGTGCTTCTTGAGCGCTTGAAGCATCATTTCCCACGTGTCGCGAGGCACAGTGGCGCCCTCACGCCTGATAGCGCTGGGGCTCACGACAAGAGCTCGGTCCAAGCGAACCTCGGATGGGCGACCTGATGTGTCCCATGCGCCCGATCCGATATCCAGCCAGTACCTGCCGTTAGGTGCTTCCTGTGCCGCGTGAGGTCCTTCCTTACTGTTTTCTGCGGTCAAGTGTGACACGAGGATTCCGACTTCCGCGTGATGGCGGGCGCGAAGTTATCCACACAGTGCACACCCCCTGAGTTATCCACAATGTGTCACCGGGAAGGTGGCGCACTTGTCGTCGAAGGTAGACAGTGGGTGCACCACTGACCAATGCGTACAAGGAGGAACGCGATCATGGCACTTCAGTGCACGTCTGCCACCCCTATCGACGAGGCAGGGAATCCCGCCGATTCGCATGCGCCTGACTGGGGTGGGACCGGAATGGTTTTTCCACACATGCGTGTGCGCGAGCGTATGGAAGAGGCTCTCCAATCAGACTCGGGCGAGGTAATCGCAAAGATTGAGGAGCTGGTCAAGGATGAATCAGTTGATGTGCACGAGCGGTTGACGATTGCTCGCGCACTTGTTGATTGGTATGCGCTCAATGACCAAGCAACCGACTGTCTTCGCGTGGCACGTATCGCCACCGAGATCGGAATGGGCAACCTGGGACCGTTGGATGAGGATGTGTTGGTTGCCCGTAATTCTGAGCTTTACTGGCAGGTGACGCTGGGAAACTATCAAAATATCGATAAGAACTACCGGATTCTGATTCGCGATGTTGAGCATGTCATGGGGAACCACAGCGAACTTGCGTGGGCGGTGCGAACAAATTCCGCGATGCCCGCTAAAGCTAGGGGTGACTTTACAAAGGCCGTTTCAATTTATCGGCGCGTTGTGCGCGATATGGGGACGCGCTTGGCCGAAGACGACTCGCTGGCGATGGCCGCGCAAGACAACTTGGCTGAAGCCTTGGTGCTGGCTGATAAGTACGACTCTGCACTAAAAATCTATAGAAGTCTGCATGGGATCTCAAAGAAGAAGTGGGGGCTTGAAGATGGAAGAACTCTTCGCCTGCGCGGGGAAATTGCTCGAACAAAATTCTTGCTTGGACGCAGAAAACAGGCGATGAAAGAGTGGAAACAGACGTTCACCGACTGCGTAGAGGTTCTTGGAGCACATAATCCGCTGACACTTGAGATTCATTGTGTTCTTCTTGCTGCGTCGATTGATATGGATGATTCGCAGGCGGTTATCGACCTCTCAGAGATGCTTGTCAATGATCCCCCCGAAGAATTGGAAGAAGAAGAGATCGAAACCTTCCGCCAGATTAGTGAAAGCTATCGTCAGATCGTTGTCATGGAAGGTGAAGAGTAGGGATGCGACACAGTTCTTTTACACGGAAGAACGTGATGTGCGCGAGGTCGCGCGCTCATAGTTGGCACTTGGGGGCGCGTTAATGGGACGATAAAGGGGAATATCTATTGGAGGTACCGTGCCAATCCCTACGCCCGCACAAGTGGAAACGATTCGTCCTGCTCACACCGAGCAGTCACGCCTGCGAAACTTCTGCATCATCGCGCACATTGACCACGGTAAATCCACGCTTGCTGACCGCATGTTGCAGTTGACCGGCATTGTTGAGCAGCGTGATATGCGCGCTCAGTACCTCGATCGTATGGATATTGAGCGTGAGCGTGGCATCACCATTAAGTCTCAGGCTGTTCGTATGCCGTGGACACGAGATGGCCAGGCGTACGCGCTCAATATGATCGATACGCCCGGTCATGTTGACTTCACCTACGAGGTCTCTCGATCGCTTGCAGCGTGTGAAGGCGCGGTTCTTCTGATTGATGCTGCGCAGGGTATTGAAGCACAGACTCTGGCGAATCTTTACCTCGCTCTGGAAAACGATCTTGCGATCATTCCCGTTTTGAACAAGATCGATCTGCCCGGTGCTCAGCCTGAAAAGTATGCTGCCGAGGTTGCTCAGCTGATTGGTTGCGATGAATCCGAGGTCCTGAAAGTGTCGGGTAAGACCGGTGAAGGCGTTGCCGAGTTGCTGGATCGTATCGTCGAAGTCGTTCCCGCTCCGAATGGCAACCCAGACGGTGCAACCCGAGCCATGATTTTCGACTCCGTCTACGACACCTACCGCGGTGTGGTGACCTATGTTCGTGTCGTTGATGGTGCCCTGTCCACGCGCCAGCGCGTCAAGATGATGTCGACCGGCGCGACCCACGAACTGCTTGAAATCGGTGTGATTTCGCCAGAACCGATGCCCAGCGAAGGTATTGCCGCCGGCGAAGTAGGCTACCTCATCACGGGCGTGAAAGACGTGCGTCAGTCGCGCGTCGGTGACACGGTGACATTGAACGTTCGAGGCGCTGAGGAACCGCTGTCCGGATACAAGGATCCGCGTCCGATGGTCTTCTCCGGTATCTACCCGGTTGACGGTTCGGACTTCCCTGATCTGCGAGATGCCCTTGAACGTCTTCAGCTCAATGACGCAGCGCTCACCTTCGAACCTGAATCGTCGGCAGCCCTCGGCTTTGGGTTCCGTTGTGGCTTCTTGGGCCTGTTGCACCTCGAAATTATCCGGGAGCGATTGGAACGCGAATTCGGACTCGACTTGATCGCAACAGCGCCGAACGTTGTCTACACGGTCGTTGCAGAAGACGGGAGCGAGATCATCGTTGAAAACCCGGCGATGTTCCCCGAAGGGAAGATCTCTGAGGTTCGCGAGCCTCTTGTTGAAGCAACAATCCTGACGCCGACTGATTTCACCGGCACGATCATGGAACTCTGCCAGGATCGTCGCGGAACCATGAAGGGCATGGAGTACCTGTCCGAAGACCGCGTCGAGCTCCACTACACCTTGCCTCTGGCAGAAATCGTGTTCGACTTCTTCGATCAGTTGAAGTCGCGCACTCGCGGATACGCCTCGCTCGATTACCAGGAGAAGGGCGAGCAGAGTGCCGATCTGGTGAAGGTCGATATTTTGCTCAACGGTGACCGCGTTGACGCGTTCAGCGCGATTGTTCACCGCGATGCTGCATATGCGTACGGTCAGCGGATGACGAAGCGTCTGAAGGAGCTGATCCCCCGCCAGCAGTTCGAAATCCCTGTTCAAGCGGCAGTAGGTGCACGAGTTATCGCTCGCGAAACGATCAAGGCATTGCGTAAGGACATGCTGGCTAAATGCTACGGCGGTGACATTACGCGTAAGCGCAAGCTGCTCGAAAAGCAGAAGGAAGGCAAGAAGCGCATGAAGTCCATCGGTCGCGTGGACGTGCCACAGGAAGCCTTCATCGCAGCTCTGACATCGGATGTTCCAACCGGAAAGAAGTGATTGTGGCGGATCGCCCCAGCTATCGCCCAGGAGAGGCTCCCGAAGGGGAAGTCTTCTTCGCGCGGACCAAGTCGTTTACACGTCGTAGTCGTGAGCTCCCGCTGAATCTCCAGCGAACCTGGGATGCTCACGCGTCGAAGTATGTGATCGAACCTGAGCGAGGGATCGGCCATACGACTGTCGCCGATACTTTTCGCTTGGATCCGGTTCAACTTTTCGCTCGCAAGGCCCCTCTGACCGTTGAAATCGGATCGGGCACGGGTGAACAGATCGTTGAAGCGGCTCGCACACACCCCGAACGTGATTACTTGGCGTTTGAAGTGTGGGTGCCCGGTATTGCGAAGCTGATCTCCAAAGCCGTTGAAGCTGGAGCAACGAATATTCGTGTGATCGAAGCCGATGCTCAGCAGGCGTTCCCGATTGTTTTCGCTGACTCAGTCGCAGACGAGGTGTGGACATTCTTCCCCGATCCGTGGAGGAAGTCGCGTCACCATAAGCGTCGTCTTGTGTCCCCCAAGTTTGCGCTCGAGGTTGCCCGAATCCTCGCTGACGGCGGTATCTGGCGACTTGCAACCGATTGGGACGACTACGCCTGGCAGATGCGCGACGTAGTAGAGGGATGCCCGTTGCTGGCTAATCCCTACGAAGGCGAGCGCCCCGACGAAGCCGATGAACAACCGACTCGCGGTGGTTTTGCCCCTCGCTTTGCAGGTCGCATTGTCACGCACTTCGAAACCCGAGGCCTTAACGAAGGTCGCGTTGCCCACGACGTTGTCGGAGTTCGTTTGCCTCGTGAAACCACGAATGCGCGTACGACCCAGGGTGAAAATACTTCCGATCAGGCGGAATAAGGAGCTGGCTGTTGCCTCCGGTCCAACCCGATGGAATTGAATGGCCAAAAGATGGCCATCTTGAGCCAGCATTAGCTGAAGTCGACCAAGGGCGTCCGCTTTCGCTCTACGTGCATGTGCCATTCTGCACGGTTCGATGCGGATACTGCGACTTCAACACGTACACAACAGGGTTCGGCGTGGGGGCAGAGCCGGGCTCATACGCGCGCTCAATTGAAGCCGAAGCACAATTCGGTATGCGCGACCTCGTGAATGCCGGATTTGAACCGCGACCAGCCGAAACTGTCTTCATCGGTGGTGGAACGCCCACTCTTCTTGACACCGACGAACTGGCACGCATCCTCGATAGCCTGCGAAATCATTTTGGGATCGCACACCAAGCCGAGCTCACGATTGAAGCGAACCCCGATTCAATCGACGTCAAGGGGCTGCTCAAGCTAAAAGAGGCGGGTGTCACTCGGGTTTCTTTCGGAATGCAGTCAGCAGTACCTCAGGTGCTTGCAACGTTGGACCGCACGCACAATCCCCAGAAAGTCTCCTCTGTCGTCCAAGCCGCGCGCGATGCTGGCTTGGACGTGTCCGTCGACCTGATCTATGGGGCGCCGGGGGAGAGCATCGATGATTGGCATCGGTCGTTGGATGCTGCGGTCGCCCTGGAAACGGATCACATTAGTGCGTATGCGCTGGTGATCGAAGAGGGCACAAAAATGGGTGCGCAGGTCGCTCGCGGTGAGTTGCCCATGCCGGACCCGGACGACGAAGCAACCAAGTACGAACTCGCTGACCAGGTCCTTAGTGACGCGGGCTTCAAATGGTACGAAATCTCGAATTTTGCGCGCCCGGACGTAAACGAAGCTGGCGTGGAACCGACCGAACTGCGCCACGCAAGTCGACATAACCTGGCCTATTGGCGTGACTGGGACTGGTGGGGGCTAGGGCCCGGCGCGCACTCGCACGTGGGACGTTACCGCTGGTGGAACGTCAAACACCCGACCGCCTACGCGGGGCGCGTGCAAGCGGGAGTTTCTCCGGCGCTCGCGGGCGAAATACTTGAATCCGATGCTCGAGCACTGGAGAAAATCATGCTCGCCGTGCGCACCTCCGAAGGCATACGCGTCTCGGATGTCATCAATATCCACGCGTTGCCAGGCTTGATCGCAGACCAGCTGATCGACGCAGGACATGCGCTGAAAGGGCGGGTCGTTCTGACCCTGAAAGGGCGACTTCTTGCCGATTATGTGACCCGCGAACTCATGGGATTCTAACCTTCATCTCTCGTTGCCACTGCACCCCTACAGGGGTGCCTCTATTCTTGAAAGGGAGCGCGGTCATTACTGGCCGCAGATGATCCGTCAATAGGAGGGCGCAATGAGCCAAGACATGGGACCCAACCCGTACGTCGTCAACATCGAAGATGCGACGATGGAAAACACCAACTACCGCACCACTCTGTGGACTGGTAAGAACTTGCAGCTCACCGTCATGTGCATCCAGCCCGGACACGACATCGGCCTGGAAATTCACGAAGACCACGACCAGTTCCTCCGCATCGAAGGCGGGCGAGGCCTGGTGCAGATGGGGCCGACCAAGGATAATCTGTCCTTCGAGGCCGAAGCCTCAGACGATGATGCCATTTTCGTTCCGGCTGGCTCTTGGCACAACGTCACCGCAATCGGTGATGAGCCCCTTCGCGTCTACTCGATCTACGCTCCGCCGGAGCACGCACATGGCACCATCCACGTGACCTACGAAGAAGCCATGGAAGCCGAAGCCTTGGAGCATGGCGAACACTGAGTTTCATAGAAGGCACTGAGTCTTTCAAGAGGCGGGTGATACCGGAGCGATCCGGTATCACCCGCTTTTCCATTCAAATCCAGCCTGCAGTCCCATCGCGTTGCCTCGTCGGCGAAACGAGAGGCTGAGCATCTACGTGAACTGCAACAATGACAAACTTTTGCCGAATTTGCTGAGAAATAGTGCGGTGGTAAACTCCCATCGGCACAGTCTATTAAGTAGAGAGTCCGGTTATATGTCCCAGACAACACAATCGACGGGGACGTCGGTGAAGGAACTGACCCTGCGAGGCGTCATTATCGGTGGCATCATCACCATCATCTTCACCGCAGCGAACGTGTACCTCGGCCTGAAGGCGGGCCTGACCTTCGCAACCTCCATCCCCGCGGCCGTCATTTCGATGGCAATTCTGCGTTACTTCAAAGACCATACGGTCCAAGAAAACAACATCGTTCAAACGATCGCGTCCGCGGCAGGCACACTGTCCGCGATCATCTTCGTTCTCCCTGGCCTAGTCATGGTCGGTTGGTGGCAGGGTTTCCCATACTGGCAGTCGGTCTTCGTCATCGCTCTCGGTGGCATTCTCGGCGTTATGTATTCGATCCCGCTACGTCGCGCACTGGTCACGCACTCTGATCTCCCGTACCCCGAAGGCGTCGCAGCTGCCGAGGTCCTGAAGGTTGGCGACACCAACGAAGGTGCCGAAGAATCCAAGCGTGGTTTGCTCGCCATTATCTGGGGCGGTCTGTCATCAGCTGGTTTTGCCATCCTCGGTTCGATGAAGGTTCTCGGGACCGAAATCGGCACCGCTTTCAAGTTCGGAGCGGGTGGCACCATGGCTTCGGCTTCGTTCTCGCTGGCCCTGATCGGTGTTGGCCACCTGGTTGGCATTGGTGTGGGTATCGCAATGATCGTCGGCCTGGCGATTTCGTACATCGTCTTGCTACCGTGGCGGACCTGGGGAATTGTTGATCCCTCGGCTCTGGCTGACACGGTTGGTACCGTCTTCCGTTCTGAAGTCCGGTTGATCGGCGCCGGCGCGATTGCTGTTGCAGCAGTGTGGACGCTGATCAAGCTGATCGGCCCCATCGTCATCGGTATTAAGGATTCGCTTGCATCGACCGCGAAGCGCGAGTCGGGCGAAACTGTCCCGCTGACCGAGCAGGACCTGTCCGGCAAGATCGTTATCGGCGTGACCCTTGCGGTGATGCTCCCGATCGGTGTTCTGCTCTGGCTGTTCTTAAAAGACACCGCCATTGCACACAACTCGTTGGGCCTGATCATCATTTCGATCCTGTTTATCCTGATCACGGGGCTTGCTGTTGCGTCCGTCTGCGGTTACATGGCGGGTCTGATTGGTGCCTCCAACTCGCCGATTTCCGGTGTCGGCATCATCGTCGCTATCGCAGCTGCCCTGGTTGTGAAGGCTATTCACGGCACCGCATCCGGTGACGAACTGTCCGCCCTGGTTGCCTACACGTTGTTCACTGCAGCCGTTGTTTTCGGTATCTCCACGATTTCGAACGACAACTTGCAGGATCTGAAGACCGGTCAGCTGGTGGGTGCAACCCCGTGGAAGCAGCAGGTTGCTCTGGTCATCGGCGTTCTCTTCGGCGCGATCATCATTCCGCCGGTTCTGAACCTGATGGGAAATGCTTTCGGTTTCCAGGGAGCTCCGGGCGCTGGCGAAAACGCTCTTGCAGCTCCGCAGGCCTCTCTGATCTCTGATTTGATCAAGGGCGTCTTCGGCGGAGACTTGAACTGGGACCTGTTGGGCATCGGCGCACTGATCGGCATCGTCGTCATCATCATTGACGAGGTCCTGAAGAAGACCACCAAGAAGATGTCGCTCCCCGGTCTGGCTGTCGGCATGGGCATGTACCTGCCGATCTCGATCACCCTGACTATCCCGATCGGTGCGCTACTCGGCATGATCCACGACAAGTGGGCCGTTAAGCAGAAGGATCCCGAGAAGGCAAGGCGCATGGGTACCCTGGTTGCCACCGGTTTGATCGTCGGTGAATCCCTCTGGGGCGTCGTTTACGCCGGTATCGTCGGCTTCTCCGGTAAGGACGCACCACTTGCGTTCATGCCTGACTCGTTCGCGGGAGTTGCTCAGTGGCTCGGCTTGGTCGTTTTCGCTGGTGTGATCGGCTTCTTGTACTCCAAGACCCGCAAGGACACGCTGAACTGATCAACGCGAACTCACGCGTTCTGGTGCGATTGTGCACTGAGGTGCCCGGTGCCCCATTGGGGGTGCCGGGCACCTGCGTTTCGGGCGGGGCGCTGTGGTGGGGTGTGTCGTGTAAGGCGCCGTTTTCTTGGCGGGGAGCCCGATTCTGTCGCCTCGTATAACCGAACTGGTAGGGGTGATCAGCGGAGGGGGGACAGTCGCGTACGTGTCCGTCTGGTCATCAACGGCGGCGTTTCGGGCAGACGCTGCCCCGCAATCTTGCTTAGTGTGGTCGAGTGATGTCCCAAGAAAACCGCTTCGACCCATATTCGACTTCGTTTGACCCGTATGGCACGGATATTTTGAGCTCCGACCCTCACCGTGATGGGCCACATGCGCTTCGCCCGCGTTCGCAGGAAATCCCGGTTGAACTGGGCATGGTGTTAGAGGACGTGGCAACAGGCTGGGTGGGTGCTGTTATTCGCGTTGAAAAATCGGGTGGCATGCACGTCGTTGAATTAGAAGATCGGCGAGGCTTAGTCCGTTCCTTCCCACTCGGTGGCGGTTTCTGGCTGGAGGGTCGTCCCGTTATGCTTGTGCCACCTCGTCGACAAGAATCTGATGTGCCCATACTCAAGCCTCAGCTGACTACCCATGGTGGGCGTGCGGTGACGAACTCGGGTTCGATTGCTGGGCCGAAGGGGGGACCGAAGATAGCGAAGCAGTCGCGGATCTGGGTTGAGGGTCGCCACGATGCGGAGCTCGTCCAACACGTGTGGGGCGATGATCTGGCAGAAGCGGGAGTAGTCGTCCAGTTGCTTGAGGGCGTGGATCATCTTGAAGAGATCCTGGAAGTCTTCGGACCGTCTGATGAAGTTCGCGCCGGTATTCTGGTCGATCACCTTGTAGAGGGGTCGAAAGAATCGCGGATTGCCCAGCGTGTTCAGTCGCGTTGGTCTAGCGGTGTGCTAGTTGTTGGTCACCCGTTTGTGGATATTTGGCAGGCCGTGAAACCTGCTCGCCTGGGGCTGACTCGCTGGCCGGATATTCCGAGAGGTACGGATATTAAGCATGGCACTCTCGATGCGCTGGGGTGGTCGCATGCAAATCAAGCGGATATTGCGATGGGGTGGAAGCGAATTCTCGCCCAGGTCCGCAATTATAAGGACGTTGAGCCGGCTCTGTTGGGGCGTGTTGAAGAGCTGATTGATTTTGTCACTGAACCCGGTACTCGTTAGCGTCTGCGCAGTTGGGGGATATTTCCACCGCCGTTCATTGTTTCGTAGTGACGAGGCCGGGACCGTCAGCAAAGACTTTGCTTGAGTAGTGCCCGTTGTGAAGAGGTAGTGCCAACGTTGTGCTCGTTACTTCGGCTGGGTGCTTTGATGGGCAGGGAGTAGAATTGGCACTCAGATAGAGCGAGTGCCAGATTCGTGTCGAAACCGATCCTTCACATCACGGCTTCGATGGCGTGTGGTACTCCGCGTCAGTTTTCGCTTGGAACGGAGGACACATGAACGACGATCGTCGGCTCGGCGTTCTTCGAGCGATCGTCACTGAATACGTGCACACCCGTGAACCCGTGGGTTCGAAGGTGATTGCTCAGTCGCACGATTTAGGTGTTTCTTCTGCGACGATTCGTAATGACATGGCTCTGTTGGAAGAAGCCGGTTTGATCTATCAGCCTCATACCAGTGCTGGTCGTGTTCCCACGGATAAGGGCTACCGACTTTTTGTTGATTCCCTGTCCGCGTTGAAACCGATGAGTGACCCGGAGCGCAGTGCTGTTGAGCATTTCCTTGAGGACTCTTCGAACCTGGACGATGTGGTTGTTCGGACCGTGCGTCTGCTGGCGCAAGTAACGCATCAGGTGGCTGTTGTTGAGTATCCGATGTTGGCGTTGCAGACGTTGAAGCGGGTAGAGATCGTTGATCTTGCTGCGACCAACGTGCTGGTCATTGTCGTGACCGATTCCGGACGCGTTTCTCAGGACACTATTGAGCTTCGTACGCAGTTGACTAGCGGAGATATTGCGGTTCTTCGCGAGAAGCTCAACGCTGTTTTTTCAGCTCTTGGCCCCGATGAGATTCTTGCTAGCGTCGAGGCCCTGAAGGCGCTTCTTGAAATGCGTTTGCATGATGTGGCAGATGCTCTTGCCCAGAGCATTGCGCGTCTCCTTCGCCCCAGTGGTGAATCGAAGATCGTCATGGCTGGTATGTCGAATCTTGCTAGGGGAGCGGTTGACTTCCATGATATTGCGCCGGTCTTAGACGCTTTGGAAGAGCAGGTGGTATTGATGCGCCTGTTCTCTGAACTGCAGCTTGATGATGATGTTCATGTTTCGATCGGTGCGGAAAATGAACATGACGCGCTTGCTGAAGCATCGGTTGTGGCTTCCACGTACCATGCGCCTCCACGTAGTGGTGATACGCGTGCTCACCTTGGTATTGTTGGCCCGACTCGCATGGATTATGCGCGAACGATGGCTTCGGTCAGGGCTGTTGCTGCCTATCTTTCGCGGTACTTGAATCGCTAGATCACCTCCCATGAGCTTTCACCGCCGATGCGGTGATCACACGAAAGAACATAAGGAACGAATACGAGTGAACGACTACTACGAGGTCCTTGGCGTATCAAAGGATGCGACTGTCGACGAGATTAAGAAGGCGTATCGCAAGAAAGCACGTCTGCTACACCCTGACTACGCTGGGCCTGAGTCAGAAGAGGCTTTCAAAGAGCTTTCTGTCGCCTACGAAACGCTCTTAGATCCCCAGAAGCGTCAAATGTACGACCTTGGAGGGCCTGATGCCTTGCGGGGTGGCGGTTCACCATTTGGTGGTGCTGGTGGCGGGCTTTCTGACATCTTTGATGCGATGTTCTCTGGTTTCTCCGGTCAAGCTTCCGGGCCTGCGCCTCGCGTTCGTCGTGGTTCCGACCAGCTGATCGGCGTGGAGATTTCCTTGCAGGACGCTGTTTTCGGCGCGAAGAAGGAAGTTTCATACGGAACATATATTCTGTGCGATTCGTGCCATGGTTCGATGTGTGCTCCGGATACTGAGCCCACACGGTGCGGGACGTGTAATGGAACGGGCTCGGTGACGCGCGTCCAGAACACGATGTTTGGTCGTATGCAGTCGCGTGGAGCCTGTCCGACCTGTCAGGGGTATGGCACGATTATTGCATCGCCCTGCCATGAATGTGCCGGTCAGGGGCGTGTTCGTTCGCGTCGTACGATTACGGTTGATATTCCCGCCGGTGTAGACGAAGGAACTCGTATCAGGGTTGGTTCCGAGGCTGAAGTTGGCCCCGGTGGCGGCCCGAATGGTGATCTCTATCTTGAGATCAACGAGAAAGCGGATGATGTTTTCGTCCGCCAAGGCGATGACTTGCACACGTGGATCACGATCCCGATGACAACGGCGGCCTTGGGCACGAAGTTTGACCTCGATACGTTCGACGGTGCGCAACACGTCGAGATCCCGGCTGGTACTCAGCCGAATGCTGATATTGAACTGAAGAACTTGGGCGTCAGTCGTTTGCAGCGTTCTGGTCGCGGTGACTTGCACGTCCACGTGAATGTTGAGATCCCGAAGAAGCTTGATGATCGTTCGCGTGACCTTCTTGAGCAGCTTGCGAATCTTCGCAAAGAGACGCGTATCGAACCTGACCGTCGTCCCTCGTCAATGTTCGACAAGATCCGCGAAGCGTTCACCGGCCAATGACACGTCCCGTTTTCATTTACGAGGGCGACCTAGTCCCCTGCGAGTTGGATGCAGGCGAGACAGTCTCGCTTGAAGGAACTGAAGGCCATCACGCGGCCATCGTTCGGCGCATCGGAGTAGGTGAGTGGATCGACCTGATAGATGGCCACGGAACGAGGCTCACGTGCGAGGTTCTCTCCACCTCGAAGAAAGGTCTTGATCTTCGTGTCGATCAGCGTGTGATCGAACCTCAGGCGACGCCCCAACTGATTCTTGTTCAGGGGCTTGCAAAGGCTGGACGAGACGAACAGGCAATTGAAGCCTGCACCGAAATCGGGATTGATCAAGTGATTCCCTGGCAATCTGAGTATTCGGTTGTCCGGTGGAACGGTTCAAAAGCCTCAAAAGGTAAAGCGAAGTGGGAATCCGTCGTTCGTGCGGCCGCTAAGCAGGCGCGGCGAGCGTGGATCCCCAGCGTCGGCGACGTTGTCAACTCAAAAGCGCTCGCCACATGGGTTGAGGCAAAGAGAGAAGCCGGGGGCAAAGTTTTAATTTGCCACGAGGAAGCAACCGAATCGCTGAGCTCAATCATTGCCAGTGATCCCACGTCATTCACCACAGCGTCAAGTTTGACGCTGGTGGTTGGCCCAGAAGGCGGAATGAAGAGCGAAGAAGTGAACTGGCTTCAAGACGCTGGGGCGTCTTTGGTTGGTCTTGGCGCGAATGTTCTTCGCTCGTCGACGGCTGGAGCCGTGGGAGCGACACTCTTAAGCGCGACGCTTGGACGCCTGTAACTCGAGCGTATGTACTGCTGACCGACAGTGAATACCGTCGGCCAGCAGTACGTGTATGGGTTAAAGCCTCAGCTTTCGATCGAACCGATGATCGTGAAGGTCATCGTGTGGGATTGGCCAGGGGCAAGCACAATGAGATCCTTGCCTGAATTAAAGGCATTCGGGGGGCAGGTCATTGGCTCAACAGCGATGCCGGTTCGTCCCATGGAATCAGCAGTGAACGCCTGAACCCACGGGGTGTCAGCCTTCAATTGAACCGTCAATCCGGTTTCTGGATCACGCAGTTGAACGGTCCATTCACCTTCGGGCAAACCGGTGAAAGCATGGTCAACAGATTGTGAGCCAAGTAGGCGCGGAGTGCGGAAATCACGCTCAAGATCATCTACCGGGACCATTTCAACAGGAACCATGTTCTGATCGACCCGGATGATTTCAGAGGCTGGAATCGTAACCTCGTATCCATCATTCTTCTTGCCATCGAGTGACAGGTAGGGGTGGGACGAAACACCATATGGGGCGGGTGTGGAGCCGACGTTTTTTGCCACTAGAGTGACGGTCAGACCACGGCAGGCGCTGAGCGCGTAGGTTACCCACGCTTCAATCGGCCACGGGTAGCCATAGCGGGGAGCGATGAATGCTCCCAGTGTTGCTGAGTCAGAATCAGCGTGAATAATCGTCCAGTCAACCCAGGTCATCAGACCGTGCAATGCTGAGCCGGTTGCAGGTTCATTCACGTCAACCGTGTAGGTGATGTCTTCCCATGTGTATGTTCCTCCAGCAATACGGTTCGGCCAGGGCATCAGCGTTTTCCCCAAGTAGCCTTCGGGAATTTCATCCGCGTCATGGGCGACGACTAAGTCGCGCCCTGCGTACGTGAGTGAGGCGAGTCCGGCGCCGACGGTAACAATCCGAGCCTCATATTCTCCAGAAGAAAGAAAGATTTCGTAACCGGACGCGTGACGGGTAGGCATGGGTGCTCCTGACGGTTGGTGAATGCGTGGACTAGCACGCTTATGCAATCAAGCTTAGTTGCGAAAAGTGACAAAGTGGGGAAGGAAATTGACGAGGCACGAACTGGCACTCTACCGATTTGTTCAGTGGCTAGATGTTCGTCATTCGGTCGTGACACAATGGGCGGGTGACACTTTCGTCGCACAACTTTTACCAAGGAGGAATCGTGACCACCACCGTCACGCGTGAATTCGTTGCTGGCCTGCCCAAGGCAGAACTGCATCTCCACCTTGAGGGCACGCTTGAACCCGATCTTAAGCTTGCTCTTGCTACCAAGCACGGCGTCGATATCGGTCAGTCGACCATCGAGGAAGTTCAGGCCAGCTACAACTTCACCGACCTGACCTCGTTCCTCGCCGTCTATTACCCGGCGATGAATGTCCTGCAGGATGAAGAGGACTTCGAGGCTCTGGCCTCCGCTTACTTTGCGCGAGCCAAGGCGAACGGTGTTCGTCGCGCTGAGTGCTTCTTCGATCCCCAGGCTCACACCACGCGTGGTATTGCGATTGAAACTGTCATCAACGGCTACTACAAGGCTGTTGAGAAGGCACGCGAAGACGGACTCTCCGCTGACCTGATTCTCTGCTTCCTGCGTGATATGAGCGCAGAATCCGCGCGAGAAACCCTTGAAGCAGCACTGCCACACAAGGACAAGTTCTTCGCCGTTGGCCTAGATTCTGACGAGCGCGATAATCCACCGGAGAAGTTCGCCGAGGTCTTCGCGATGGCGAAGGACAACGGTCTGCATGTCACGATGCACTGCGACATTGATCAGGTTGGCTCTATCGACAATATCCGTCGTGCGCTGACTGAGCTCGGTGCCGAGCGCCTTGACCATGGCACGAACATCGTGGAAGACGATGCGCTGGTTCAGCTGGTCGCAGATAGGGGCATTGGCTTGACCTCCTGCCCGCTATCGAACTCGTTCGTCACCGCGAACAACCACGATATGAAGGACAAGGAAGTGAAGACTCTCCTTGAACGTGGCGTGAAGGTCACCATCAACTCTGATGACCCGGCCTACTTCGGTGGCTACGTTGCCGACAATTTCTACGCTCTTGCCGACCAGGCAGGCTTCACCAAGGACATGCTTGTTCAGCTGGCACGTAATTCTCTTGAAATCGCTTGGGTTTCCGACGCAGAGCGTGCACGCCTGCTGGGTGAGCTCGACGCTTTTGTTGCAACCAACTGACTCGGTCTTCTGGTTTCACTGGGGGCGCTTAGCCGATCGCGTCAGACCCCGTGACGTCTCGTGGCGAATGTGCCAAGACCGGTGAGACTTCCGACCTGAATAAACGTGGGGGGCGGGTGCTACTCATTGATAGCACCCGCCCCTTTCACGAAAAAATACCCGCAAAGTGCGTGGCGCATAGAGTAAAGAGACTCAAGTGGGGCCTCGTCGATAGGACGAACAGCGACTGAGCGTCAGTGAACCTCGAAGCCCAGTAAGCGGAAGTAATCACGAACTTCCTCGGTCGCCTCAGGCGAGGGTGGCTTTGTGTCACGCAACTGATAATCCAAGCCCAGTGAATCCCACTTATCCTGACCCATCTGATGGAAGGGGAGGACCTCAACGCGGTCGATGACATTGCGCCACCTCGTGATGATGTTTCCTATCGCTTCGATATTGTCCTTGTCATCAGTTAATCCCGGCACCAAGACAAAACGAATCCACACGCGTGTCGTGCCACGCGCCGCCAGGCGATCACCGAAGTCAACGGTCGGCTGAAGGTCGCCGGTCGTGACCTTCTTATAGAGCTCAGGGATACCGGACTTCACGTCCAGCAGAACCAAATCCAGATCGTCGAGCATCGCGTCATCGCAGTTCGCGCCAAGGAACCCCGACGTATCCAAACAGGTGTGAACCCCCATTGCTTTCGCTCCGGCCAAGATACGACGAACAAACTCCGGCTGCATCATGGCTTCGCCACCGGACAGGGTGATACCGCCACCCGTCGTGCGGAAAATCTTACGGTAGCGATGGATACGGCCGAGGATCTCGTCGATCTCAACGGGCGTTCCATTCTTCATGAAGAACGTGTCGGGATTGTGGCAGTACAGGCAGCGGAGCCCGCATCCGTTAAGGAAAATCGTCAGACGCGTTCCCGGACCATCGACAGCGGTCACAAGCTCCCACGAGTGAACGGATCCCAGCGTGCCGTCATGCATCTTGTGCAGGCGCTCCGTGCGTTCCATCTCGCTCAGCTCACCCAGGCCTGCGACTCCTTGACCGCCCACGCGACCGGTCGGTGCTTGGAAGTCTTGATCGCGGAGCTTCGAGTGGGAATCAATGGGTCCGGTGGGAACGATTGAAGATCCATCGCCTACGGGGGCGGTGTGGGAAAGCTCAGTCATGGTGTCCTGATCGTGAATGAAAGGGAACGAGGCGCACGTTCATGCTCTGTTCATTGTGAGTGCGCAATTGTTAAGGGCGTCGACGCAATTCGGGGCGCAGGAAGAACCCCGCGCCCCGAACCGGAAGGTGCTGAATCTGTTTTACGCCAGCGTAAAGCGGATATCAGGCCGAGTGGTGGAAGGTACGCGAGAGAACGTCAAGCTGCTGCTCGCGGGTGAGCTTCACGAAGTTAACGGCGTAGCCGGAAACGCGAACGGTCAGGTTCGGGTACTTCTCGGGGTGCTCGATTGCGTCTTCCAGGGTGGAACGATCAAGAACGTTGATGTTGGCGTGGTACAGGCCGTCGGACTCGCCGCGCTCTTCACGGGCTGCCTTCATGTCTGCGAGGCGCTCTTCGTAGGTCTTGGTTGCCATGATGATTTTCTCCTTATGGGTGTTGTCTGGTCTCGGGAGCGGGGCTTGGTAGTGCCCCGCTCCCGGTAAGAATGATTAGTTACTGGAAATCATTTCACAGGTATCGTCCGGGACGAAGCCTGCATCGAGGATTCCGACAAGGTTGTCGATCTGCTCGGCCTTTGTACGGCCAAGGCCGGACGGGGTGATGGTGTTCGTCAGCGAGATACCGTCGAGCGCATCGTTGTAGTCGAGCTTACCGACCGACAGCATGGAAGCAACCATGCCGTGGGTGTCGATGCCGTTCTCCGGGTTTGCGCCCGGTGCGAACGGGGTGCCTGCGCGGTGACCGGATGGAAATGCGCCGGTTGCCTTGCCGTAGACGACGTTCGAGGTGATCGTCAGGACGGACTGCGTCGGGATTGCGTCGCGGTACATCGGGATCTGACGGATCTTGTCCATGACGGTGTGGACGACGGTTGCGGCGATCTCATCGGCGCGGTCGTCATCGTTGCCGTAGGTCGGGAATTCGCCTTCGGTTGTGTAGTCGACAACCAGTCCGGTTTCGTCGCGGATCGGCGTGACCTTTGCGTACTTGATGGCTGCCAGCGAGTCAGCAACGATCGACAGGCCTGCGATACCGCACCCCATGGTGCGGATGATTTCGGAATCGTGCAGTGCCATCTCGACTGCTTCGTATGCGTAGCGGTCGTGGCAGTAGTGGATAATGTTGAGGGCTTCAACGTAGGTGCCGACAACCCAGTCGAGCATCTCTTCGTACTTGGCCCAGACCTCGTCGAACTTCAGTGGTTCGTCGCCGGTGATGGGCTCGTAGCCTTCAACGACCTGCTTGCCACTCATTTCGTCGCGACCACCGTTGATGGCGTAGAGCAGGGCCTTTGCAGCGTTGACGCGTGCGCCGAAGAACTGCATCTGCTTGCCGACCTTCATCGGGGAGACGCAACATGCGATGGCGGCGTCGTCGCCCCAGTGTTGGCGGATCTGCGGGTCGGACTCATATTGGATGGACGAGGTTTCGATCGAGATCGCTGCGCAGAATTCCTTGTAGCCCTTGGGCAGGTTTTCGTCCCAGAAGATCGTGATATTCGGTTCGGGGGCGGGGCCTAGGTTACGCAGGGTCTGCAACAGGCGGAATGAGGTCTTGGTGACCAGCGTGCGACCGTCGTCGCCGAAGCCTGCGTCTGACCAGGTTGCCCAGTAGGGGTCTCCCGAGAAGATCTGGTCGTAATCAATCGTGCGAAGGAAGCGCGTGATGCGGAGCTTGATGACGAGGGCGTCGATGATCTCCTGTGCGTCGGATTCGGTGATGAGACCGGCGGCGAGGTCGCGCTCGAAGTAGACGTCGAAGAAGGCGGAGAGGCGACCGATCGACATCGCGGCGCCGTCCTGCGACTTCACAGAGGCGAGGTAGCCGAAGTAGGTCCACTGGACCGCTTCCTTCGCGGTTTTCGCGGGCCCGGAGATGTCGAAGCCGTAGTCGGCCGCCATCTTCTTCAGCTTCTTGAGCGCCTTGATCTGCTCGGAGTGCTCCTCGCGGTAGCGTGCCCAGTGCTCGGAGAAAGGCTGGTCTGCGTAGCGGTCCTTGTCCTGTTGCTTCCACTCGATGAGCTGATCGACGCCGTAGAGGGCGACGCGGCGGTAGTCGCCGATGATGCGACCGCGACCGTAGGCGTCCGGCAGGCCAGTGATGATGTGCGAGGAGCGGGCGGCTCGGATCCGCGGCGTGTAGATGTCGAAGACCGCGTCATTGTGGGTCTTGCGGTACTGGGTGAAGATCTTCTTGACCTCGGGGTCGACCTCCTTACCGGCCTCCTTGATGGCGGTCTCGACCATGCGCCAGCCACCGTTGGGCATCATCGCGCGCTTGAGGGGGGCGTCCGTCTGCAGGCCGACGATAACGTCGTCGTCGGAGGAGATGAAACCGGGCTTGAAGGCGTCGATGTCGGCGGGGGTGTGGGTGTCGACGTCGAGGATGCGGACCTTGCGTTCCTCGGAAAGGTACTCCTTTTCGAGGGTGTCCCAGACGCGGAGGGTCTTTTCGGTGGGACCTGCGAGGAAGGAGGCATCGCCCTCGTACGGCGTGTAGTTACGCTGGATGAAGTCGCGGACGTCGATTTCTTTGTCCCAATTTCCAGTTTTGAAATCGGTCCAAGCCTCTTGTGTGGGGATGCTGGGAGCGGTCTGCTCTGTCATCGTTCCTCTTCTCAATAAATGCTTGCGGCCGATCGTTGTACCGCACTGCATTAGATGATTCTCGAATGTGTACCGGTAGGTACCTTGTAACAATTGTGTACCTACATAGTTAGGGTTTCCATACAGAGGTCATTTGTCACAGGTGCGGGTTATCACAACGTGCACAATTGTTAACAATAAACATTTTCGAGGGGGACGTTAGTCCTAAGTGTGGGTGTGATGTTCTTTAAGCACGAGGTTGCGCTCGACTATTGTTCTCTCTCAAAGAAATGGACGCGCGTATGTATTGAGTCCTATCTATGCCTATGCTCATTACCAACAGCGCAAACACGTGCGTGAGTGGTCAAGGAGTTTCTCGGTGGAAGAGCGTAGCCCCGAACTGAAAGTCGGTGTTCTCGGTGCAGGTACCGTCGGATCACAGGTTATCCGAATGCTCACAGAGCAGGCCGACGATTTTGAAGCTCGTTCAGGTGCGCGTATACGCGTGAACAAGGTAGCGGTCCGCAGGCTTGATGCGCCTCGTGACTACGATGTGGATCCTGCACTTCTGACGACCCATCCCGAAGAAGCCATCGATGGCCACGACATTGTCGTTGAATTGATCGGCGGTATTGAGCCAGCCCGAACCTATGTCATCCGAGCACTCAAACAGGGCATTTCCGTGGTGACCGGCAACAAGGCCCTTCTTGCTACTCACGGTCCAGAGCTGTATGCCGCTGCGGCTGAAACCGGCGCAGACCTCTACTACGAGGCCTCGGTTGCGGGCGCAGTTCCCGTCGTTTACGGCCTGCGCGAATCGCTTGCGGGTGACCGCATCACCAAGGTGATGGGCATCGTCAATGGCACGACCAATTTCATCCTCGATGCGATGGCGTCGCGCGGCCTGTCCTATGAGGAAGCGTTGAATCAAGCCCAGGAGCTCGGTTTTGCCGAAGCCGATCCCAGCTCAGATGTTGACGGTTTCGATGCGGCGGCAAAGTGTTCAATTCTGGCCTCGTTGGCTTTCCATACGCGCGTCGGAATCGATGACGTTGCCGTTGAGGGCATCACCAAGATCACGGCAGAAGATATGGAAGAAGCTGCCTTCTTCGGTCGTACGATCAAGCTTCTTGCCATCGCTGAGCGTTGTGTTGGAGAAGACGGTAAAGACGGCGTTGCCATGCGCGTCCACCCCGCGCTCGTCCCGCTCGATTCGCCTCTGGCCAGTGTCGATGGAGCATTCAACGCCATCCTCATCGAAGGTGAAGCAGCAGGCCGTCTGATGTTCTACGGTCAGGGTGCAGGTGGTGCTCCCACCGCGTCCGCTGTTCTTTCGGACCTCGTCGCTGCTGCCCACCACCGCGCATTCGGCGGACACGCACCCCGTGAGTCCGTCTACGCTCACCTGCCGATTCTTGACCCGGGCATGGCCTTCACTCGCTACCAGATTCGTATGCAGGTAGAGGATCGCCTTGGTGTACTTTCCGATGTTGCCGGAATATTCGCTCGCCACGGCGTCTCCATCCAGTCTGTGCATCAGCGCGACGACAAGGAGCCGGGTGCCTGCGTGATCGTGGCGACAACCCACCTTGCCCGCGAAGCGGATCTGGCGGCAGTCGCACACGCCCTGTCGCACTCGCCCGCGGTTCGTGAAGTCACCAGCGCGATTCGCGTCGAAGGGGAGTGACATGAGAATCACCGAAGAATTCGTTGCCGTCTGCGTCCCCGCAACCAGCGCGAACCTTGGCCCAGGATTCGATTCGCTGGGGCTGGCGCTGAACCTTTGGGACGAAGTTGCAGTTCACGCAACCTCCGGAGTCCACACAAGCGTCACCGTTGAAGGTGAGGGCGCAGGGAATGTTGCAACCGGTGAAGACAATCTTGTCGTCCAAGCGATGCGCTTAGCGCTCGATCGTGCGGGCGCACCGCAGGTTGGCGTGAAAATGCGTTGCACAAACCGCATCCCTCATTCGCGCGGAATGGGTTCATCGGCCAGTGCGATCGTTGCGGGAATTCTTCTTGCTCGCGCGCTTATCGGGCGCGAGGATGTCCTGACGGACGAAGAAGTCCTCATGATCGGTACCGAATTGGAAGGACACCCCGACAACGTTGCGCCAGCAATCGCTGGTGGAGCAACCATCGCGTGGGTCGATAACGGCCGGCCGGGTGCAGTTTCACTCTCGGTTCCTCACGCCATTGCCCCCGTCGTCTTTATACCTGACTTTAAATTGGCAACCGAAAAGGCCCGTTCCGCTCTTCCGCAAGTGGTCGCCCATACAGATGCGCGCTTCAATGTTGCCCGAGCCGCTCTTCTTTCTGCGCTCCTTTCAGGACAGGCTCGTTCGGTGGGGCAGGCCTCGTTCCATGATCTGCTGATGGATGCCACGGCGGATGTTTTGCACCAGGAATACCGACGCGAAGCCATGGAGCCTTCGCTTGCGCTGGTGGATTGGTTGCGCAATGCCGGCATCGCGGCCACAGTTTCTGGTGCTGGACCGACGGTTCTGGCCGTGGAGACGGTGCCGGACGAAATCTGCGCGGACGCCAGATCAGCGGGCTGGAAGGTCATGGCTCTTGACGTGCCAAGCAAAGGTGCGGCGATTACTCGCGGGCGACTGGCGAAGCTCTACTGATTATCCTTCAGTTCTGTTTTCTTTGTTTTCTTTCAGTCTCGTGTGACTTTATGCGCACAAACGCGCGACTTTAACGTTGTGGTGCCTATAGAGACAAACGGTTGGTACACTTGAAGCGGGTCTTACGGCCCGCCACGTTTTGGTGGCTCATCCCTTACGTCACGCGATCAGCGTTATCGCAACGTATTCCTCCCGTTTTAAAGGGAGATCCCCATTTGCTCGAAAAGAGCATTCCATATCCAGTGAGGATTCATTCGTGACAAACGAACAAGCCGCCCCCAAGACACAGTCTGCATTGCGGGGCATGAAGCTGGCTGAACTCCAGGCGCTAGCTTCCAGCCAAGGTCTCAAGGGTACGTCAAAGATGCGTAAGGCCGACCTGATCGAAGCTCTTTCTTCCTCGTCTGCGCCAGCTAAGAAGGCTTCCGCTTCATCTGACGAGGCCCCCACGCGCCGTGCCCGTGGTACGCGTCGTGCGGCTACCGCTGAAGTTTCACATGAGCAGGTTGCGCCTGCTACCCAGGCACCTGCCCAGGACCAGGGAACCCCGGATCAGGGAACGAAGAATGACGACGCTGAACAGCCCCAGCGCAAGTCACGTCGTCGTCGCGTCGCGACCGCCGGACCAACCGAACCGGCGACTATTGAACTGCCGGCTCCCAAGAAGGGCGGTGAGAAGCCCGAAGCGGAAGAAAACGCTTCCGTCAAGGCTCCGTCCCTGGACGCCATTGAGCTTCCCGAAGGGGAAGAAGGCGAAGAGCGCGGTCGTAACCGCCGTGATCGCAACAACCGTCGCCGTGATCGCAACAACCGCAACGATCGCTATAATCGTCGTAACCGTGACCGCAATGATCGTGGCGACCGCGAAGAACAGGTGCGCGAAGACGAACAGTTTGCTCCGATCGCTGGCATCTTGGATATTCAGGACAATCACGCATTTGTTCGCACTTCTGGTTATCTTCCCGGTCCGAACGATGTGTATGTCACCCTTGGCAACGTTCGCCGTTGGGGTCTGCGTGCGGGCGATGCCGTTGCAGGTGCCGTTCGGCAGCCCCGTGAAGGTGAACGGCAGCGTCAGAAGTACAACGCTCTGGTTCGCGTTGACTCCGTGAACGGCATGTCGATCGAGGAAGCGCAGGCTCGTCGCGAGTTCTCCAAGCTCACCCCGGTTTACCCGAATGAGCAACTACGCCTCGAAACGTCCGCAAAGGCATACACGCCACGCGTTATCGACTTGGTCGCTCCGATCGGTAAAGGCCAGCGTGGCCTGATCGTTTCGCCACCGAAGGCCGGTAAGACGATGGTCATCCAGCAGATCGCGAAGGCTATCGAGATCAACAATCCCGAGGTTCACCTGATGGTCGTCCTGGTTGACGAACGTCCGGAA
The DNA here is from genome assembly GCF_030216865.1 of Pauljensenia sp. UMB6358. NCBI lineage: Bacteria > Bacillati > Actinomycetota > Actinomycetes > Actinomycetales > Actinomycetaceae > Pauljensenia > Pauljensenia sp. UMB6358. The sequence goes on from NZ_JASOMS010000006.1 coordinate 92,000, forward strand.
GAAGTGACGGATATGCGTTCGATCGTCAAGGGGGAGGTCATTGCCTCGACCTTCGACCGCCCCGCATCGGATCACACGATCGTCGCCGAACTTGCCATAGAGCGCGCAAAGCGTCTGGTTGAACTCGGCCAGGATGTTGTCGTTCTTCTTGACTCGATCACGCGACTGTCGCGCGCCTACAACCTAGCCGCACCGGCTTCCGGCCGTATCCTGTCGGGTGGCGTTGACGCATCCGCCCTGTACCCGCCGAAGAAGTTCTTCGGTGGCGCCCGTAATCTCAAGGAAGGCGGCTCGCTTACCATCATCGCGTCGGCTCTGGTTGAGACCGGTTCGAAGATGGACGAGGTCATTTTCGAAGAGTTTAAGGGCACCGGCAATATGGAACTGCGTCTGTCGCGTCAGCTGGCAGACCGTCGTATCTTCCCAGCGATCGACGTCAATGCGTCCGGTACCCGCCGTGAAGAAATGCTGTTCCAGCCTGAAGAACTTCGCATCATGTGGAAGCTTCGTCGCGTGATTGGCACGCTGGATCAGCAGTCCGGTCTGGAACTGATCCTTGAAAAGCTCAAGGAAACCCAGTCGAACGCTGAGTTCCTGATGATGGTCCAAAAGACCACTCCCAGTGCTGACTGAGAACCCCCTGACGTGAAACGCGCGTCAAAAGGTCGCGCGTTTCACGCATATGAGGGCCCTGCCACATAGACGTAAGAGCGCCGAAAGTGGCACAATTGACGCCGTCGGCCATCGGTTCACCGGTTCGCCACCGTTTGGATACTCCAATTGGATACTCCAATTGGATACTCCAAGGCGGAAGGATACTTGCCACCAGATGTGGGAAGATCTGCGGATCCGGACCCGGGGCACCAACGAACCCAGGAGATACTCCATGAAGAAGGACATCCACCCCGAATACGTGGATACCCTCGTGACTTGCACGTGCGGTAACAGCTTCCACACCCGTTCCACCCTCACCACCGGTGAGATGCGCGTGGACGTCTGCTCCGCTTGCCACCCGTTCTACACCGGCAAGCAGAAGATCCTCGACACCGGCGGTCGCGTCGCTAAGTTCGAGGCACGTTACGGAAAGCGTGTTCGCCCCTCCAAATGAGGCAAGCGTACGTTGCGTTTTGATCGGCGCCGGGAGCGTTAAGCGCCCGGCGCCGAGGCGTATCTGGCCACTCAGCTTTAAAGGAAGTCCATGACAGTCGATAACGAGACCAGTGAAGGTCTGAGTGCCCTTGAAGCACTCTTGAGCGAGTACGAAAGCGTCGAACAGGAGATGTCGGCGCCGGATACTCTGTCCAACCCTGCGAAGATGCGTCGCGTGGGAAGGCGTTTCGCTGAGCTGTCTCGCATCAAGGCTGCTGCTGATCGACTCTCGAGCACCCGAGATGACCTTGAGGCTGCCCGTGAACTGGCCACGGAAGATCCATCGTTCGCTGACGAGATTCCAGGCCTCGAAAATGAGGCGCAAGACGCCTACGACGCGCTACTGAAAATCCTCGCACCGCGCGACAGTGAGGATGCCCTCGACGTCATCCTCGAAATTAAAGCAGGGGAGGGCGGTGAAGAATCCGCTCTTTTCGCATCCGACCTCGCTCGCATGTACGCGCGCTACGCCGAATCGAAGGGCTGGAGCGTCCAAGAACTCTCTTCAACGGACACTGAACTCGGTGGCTACAAAGATATCACGCTGGCAATTCGCGCCAAGGGAACCGTGACCCCAGAAGAAGGCGTGTGGGCTCACTTAAAGTTCGAGGGCGGAGTTCACCGCGTGCAACGCGTGCCCGTCACCGAGTCGCAGGGTCGTATTCACACCTCCGCAGTCGGCGTCTTCGTCATGCCCGAAATTGAAGATGACACTGAGATTGTCATCGACCCGAACGACCTGCGCATTGACGTCTACCGTTCCTCGGGTCCCGGTGGCCAGTCGGTGAACACCACGGATTCCGCTGTCCGCATCACCCACATTCCGTCGGGCATCGTGGTCTCGATGCAGAACGAAAAATCGCAGCTACAGAACAAGGAAGCAGCCCTGCGCGTCTTGGCGTCCCGTTTGGCAGCCGAAGCTCGTGCGAAGCGCGAAGCTGAAGCATCGGCCCAGCGCCTCAGCCAGGTTCGCACCGTTGATCGTTCCGAGCGCGTACGCACCTACAACTTCCCAGAAAACCGCATCGCTGAACACCGCACCGGCTACAAAGCGCACAATCTTGATCGCGTGCTTGCCGGCGAACTTGAGCCCGTCATCGCTTCGCTGATCGAAGCCGATGAAGCCGAGCGACTCGCCTCTGCCAGCGCCTGAGAGTCTCTCGCGACCATTTCACCGATCGTCCAATGACTGCCGAGATTTCCACCGTCCGCGACGCTCTTGCCTTCGCACGCGCCCAGCTTTCACAGATCGACGAGGCCGCTCCAGCTTCCGAGGCGCGCGAACTTCTGGAATGGGCGGCGGATGTGGAATCACTGTGGTTAATCCGTGAGCCCATCGCCCCAGCGATCGTTCATCGCTTTATTGATGGGGTTGAACGACGAATGAAACGTGTTCCACTGCAACACATCACTGAGCGCATGTTCTTCCGTGGTCTGACGTTGCGTGCAATGCCAGGTGTCTTCGTGTGCCGTCCAGAAACCGAAGTCGTTGCGGGCCAGGCGATCGATCAGGCGCGCGAGATCCTGAAAACTCGTGACAGCGTGCGCCTCGTCGATCTGTGTACCGGATCTGGTGCAATCGCCTGCTCGCTCGCACACGAAATCCCCAAAAGCGATGTTTTCGCCGTCGAACTGTCGCCGGTGGCATTCCAATGCGCCAGGGAAAATTGTGAAAAATACGGTGGCGGGCGCATTGGCCTCGTGAACGGTGACGCAACTGACCCGGCCACTTTGGCTGACCTTGACGGCAGTGTCGACATTGTTGTCTCGAACCCGCCTTACGTTCCTTTTAACGAGGCTCCGACGCAGGCAGAAGCCCAGCGAGACCCGGATATGGCACTCTACGGGCTGGGAGAGAGTGGCATGCAGATTCCATCTGCGATCCTCGCGCGCAGCGCCACCTTGCTGAAGCCCGGCGGTTGGGTGATTGTTGAACACTCGCCGAGTCAATCAGAACTGATGCGTACCGCTGCACAACGGGCAGGCTTCACGCACCCTCAGACCATGCCCGATCTGACGGGTCGTGATCGCTATCTTGTTACCAGACGTGGCACAATGCCGATGTGACTACGCGAATCATTTCTTGCACCCCCACATGGGATAGCTCAGACCTGAAGGAAGCGACAACCGCTGTCAAAAGCGGTCAGCTGATCATCATCCCGACAGACACCGTGTACGGAATCGGGTGCGATGCGAGTAATCCTGACGCAGTGGCTCGCGTTCTTGCAGCCAAGGGACGAGGTCGCCAAATGCCGCCGCCCGTTGTCGTTCCGGGTCGCGAATCAATCGAAACTCTTTGCGTCGATATCCCCGAGGCTGCATACCGGTTGACAGATGAATACTGGCCGGGCGGATTGACTCTGATCCTGCGGGCACGCCCCGATCTTGGCTGGGATCTGGGTGAAACCGGGGGAACAATCGGCGTGCGTATGCCGAACGAGCCCCGCATCCGCACGCTGTTGGATACGGTCGGCCCACTGGCTTTGACCAGCGCAAACACCACAGGAAATCCACCGGCAACAAGCGTTGGCGAAGCAGTGGACTACTTTGGGACGCAGGTTCCGCTCTACGTTGACGGTGGCCCGACTCCCGGCTCGACACCCTCAACAATCCTCGACTTCACGAAGGGTGGGGTACGGGCAATCCGTCTGGGCACACTATCCTTAGAACAGTTATCGCTTACCGCTGGAACCACCATCGAACCCGCGAACACATCAAAGTGATCGCAACCGGTTCACACTGAAAGGCCTGGAACCCCCGACCGATGAAGGTCTATCTTCTGCTCATGCTCGTCGCCATGGGAGTCACCGTTTTGATGACTCCCATTGTCAGGTGTGCGTGCATTGCGTGGGGGATTGTTCCCAAGCTGCGTTCCCGCGATATCCAGAAGGACCCGATTCCTCGCCTTGGTGGAATCGCGATGACGGTCGGTCTTGTCGTGACGCTTTTATTGGCGTCGAGGATTCCCTACATGAGTCCCCTGTATGCAACCAGTATTCCCTGGGCAGTCCTTTTTGCCACTCTCGGAATGTGCATCCTTGGAGTTATCGACGATGTCATCGAACTGGACTGGATGGCGAAACTGTCCGGGCAGATTCTGATCACCGGAATCATGGCGTTTAACGGTGTTCAGCTGGTATCTTTCCCGATCTTCGGCATCACCATCGGGTCATCGCGCCTGTCTTTGATCGTGACAGTGTTCCTTGTCGTCGGCATCATTAACGCCGTCAATTTCATTGATGGTCTTGATGGGCTAGCAGCGGGGATTATCGCTATCGGGGCGGCGGCATTCTTCGTCTATTCCTATTCGGTGACCCGCATCGTCGGCGCAACATCGTATGCGACGACGGCCTCGTTGATTACGATCACGCTGGTAGGCGTATGTGTCGGCTTCCTCTGGTTCAACTTCCACCCATCGTCAATCATGATGGGCGGGGGAGCGGAGACACTCGGTCTTGTTTTGGCTGCAGCCGGCATCATCATGACTGGGCAAATTAACCCATCACTGCTGGGAACGCAACAGGTTTTCGTCGGGGTGCTCCCGATTGTTCTGCCCTTGTCGGTCATTTTCATCCCGATTCTTGACTTGATTGTCACGTCGATCAGGCGAATGCTTCGAGGCAAGAGCCCATTCCACGCCGACCGATCCCACTTCCATGATCGTCTGATCATGCGAGGACACTCGCACCGTACGGTCGTCGCGATCATGTGGATGTGGACAGCCCTAGTGTGTATTCCCGCAGTCTGTCTGCTTGTGGTCGACTGGAAGATCATTCTGCTGATTACCAGCCCATTCTTGGCTGTTGCTGTCGGGCTGACACTGCGCGAATTCCCTAGTGCCCGCTACAGCGCACGCTGAATACCCGTCGCCCACTTTTGAGAGAACTACCCTGTAATGACGACTTCCTCCCACAATCACGAACCGAAGGAAAACGAAGGAGTAGACGATTCTCGTCCCGCTTTCTTTGCTTCGACCGTGGCAAAGCTTGCGCGTCTTGAAATCGTGACCGCAGTGGTGGCGATCCTCCTTGTAGGGGCGCTGGGGTACGCGGGGGGAGCGCAAATCCTCTCAATCCTCCTTGCTATCGGCGTGATCGCGTCAGTTATTGGCATTCATGTGAGGTCGCTTCTGGAGCTCGCCCAGCCCGCCCGCAATCCTCTGGCGTGGATTGCCTTTTCGTACATCGGTCGCATCGGCGCAATCGCTCTGTTCGTCTATCTACCGACCGCTTTTGCCCAGCCGGTGCGTTTTCCCGCTACCTGCGCTTTGATCGCGATCGTCGGCTCCCAATTGTTCGAGTTGGTGGCGCTGGTGCGAATGCGCCAGTTCAACGTCGACTAGTTGTGCGAAGGTTCACGAGGCTCAGAAAGAACCTCGTGACTGGCTTTCGACTGCGTGTGTGAACTGCTCCTCTGAACGCTCGTTCGTTCCCATTTGGAAAACGTGAGCCATACCAATCTGGTGAGTTCATGTTTAAAGATGAATCAAAGCTCACGCTGCTGATACGATGGTCAGACCGCTTCATCAACGGTGAAAATGCCTGTCAAAGTCGAGTAACCTACCCGGGAGGACACCCTGTCCACGTCATCGCCCTCGACGAGCCGTCGAGCAAGCACCGCAAAACCGGTCTGGTATTGGACGCTTCTTGTCATTCTCGTCATCGTTATCGTTGTTACGGCAATTCCCGCTTTTACACAGCACCCCCATCAACCCGGACTTGAGGATTTTTTCCCGAGCGCAATTTTCGGGGAAGGAACTCTTTTTGAGTTCTCACGCTTGACTCTTGCCCGCGTGATCATGGCGCTTGTTCTCTGCCTTGCACTGGTCGGTGTTGCCCGTAAGCCGAAGCTCGTTCCAGGTCGCGGTCAGATGGCCGTTGAATTCCTCGCCGATTTTATTCGCGCAAATGTTGCGCTTGAAATGCTTGGGAACAAGAACGGTCGTCGCTTCGCAGGATTCATCGGGTTTGCATTTTTTGGCGTCTTGGCCATGAACCTTGCCGGCGTTATTCCCGGCATCAACATTGCAGCATCCTCGGTCGTTGCTGTTCCGATGGTGTTCGCCATCATCTCTTACGTGACCTTCGTCGGAAGCGGTATCAAGGCCCAAGGCATTGGCCACTACTTTAAGTCCCAGCTTTTCCCGCCGGGATTGCCGAAGGCAATGTACCTGCTGATCACGCCGATTGAGTTCCTCTCGACGTTCATTGTTCGCCCATCCACACTGATGTTGCGACTTTTGGCGAACATGATTGCTGGTCACCTGCTCTTGGGTATGACCTACTTCGGTACCGCAATCCTTCTGCACGAGCTCAACGCAATGAGCTCCCTCGGCGTGCTGACCGGCGCAGCAATGTTTGTCATGACGGCCTTCGAGGTTTTCGTTGCGTTCCTTCAGGCGTACATCTTCACGATCCTTTCCGCCGTTTACATCAAACTGTCCATCGAAGCTCACTGAGCCCAACCGCGCCTCTTGGCGTCCAATACAAAAGGAAGAACACTATGACAACCGCAGCATTTGCCTACATCGGCTACGGTCTTGCAACCCTTGGCCCTGGCATCGGCATTGGTCTCCTGGTCGGAAAGACCCAGGAATCCACCGCTCGTCAGCCTGAGGTTGGTGGCCGTCTGTTCACCAATATGATTATCGGCGCCGGCATGGTCGAGGCACTCGGTCTCATCGGCTTCGTTCTTCCGCTCATCGTTAAGTGACCATCGCTATGCACCAGGTAATCGCCGCGAGTGAGGAAGTAGGTGGCCTCGCCGTCATTCTTCCTCCACTCTACGAGATCTTCTGGTCGGCGTTTGTTCTACTCATCGTCCTCCTCCTCGTTGGTAAGTTTGCTCTTCCGCGTCTTTACGCTGCAATGGACGAACGCCAAGCGAAGATCGAAGAGGGCCTTGCTTTTGCCGAAAAGGCAAAGGAAGACCAGGCGCGTGTAACACGCGATCGTGAAGACGTGCTGAAGCAGGCGAATATCGAGGCTCACGAGATTCGTGAAAAGGCTTCCCAAGAAGCACAGGGCATCATTGCTGACGCGCGGGTGGAAGCACAGAACGAAGCAACCCGTATCCTCGAGAACGCGCAACGTCAGATTCTTGCTGAAAAGCAGGCAGCTGAGATCTCCCTGCGCTCTGACGTTGGTCTTCTGGCAACCGAGTTGGCAGAAAAGATCGTTGGTGAACATCTGAGCGACACCGCACTGACCAGCCGTGTCGTCGATCGTTTCCTTGACGATCTTGAGGCGGATACTCTCCGTGAAAGCGAGCGTACGAATCGATGAGTGAACTCGGTCGACTCTCTCGCGTTGCATATGCAACGCAACTCGAAGACGCACTAGCCCAGAGCGGTGTCGACGCGCGTGCAGTGGGAGAGGACTTCTTCTCCATCACTGACCTCGTGAAGAAAGAACCGCGGGTTATTCGTGCATTCACTGATCCATCACGTAGTGGTGACGACAAAGCCCAGCTGGTTCGCACTTTGCTGAGCTCGCACCTTACAACGGACGCTTCACTCAGCGTTCTTCAAATGATGGTGCGTGAACACTGGTCGAATCTCGATAGTTTTGCCGATGCCACGGAGGTCCTTGGTATCCTCGCAGTTCTTTCAGATGCGAATCGTGCTTCGAGCCTCGATAGAGTCGAATCCGAGCTCTTTGAAGTACGCCATTTCCTTGAAGGCAACCGTGAACTCCGCTTGAAGCTTTCCGATGCTTCGCTAGGCACATCCCATGAACGTGGTGATCTAGCCACCGCGATTTTTGAATCGAAGCTTTCAGTGTGGACGATGCGTTTGCTACGTCGTGCCGTCGGTCGTTCTCGTCGTGGGCGCCTTCTGGTGAACCTTCGGCGCTTCGCCGAATGGTCAGCTGTCATCCAAAACAGGCGGCTTGTCACAGTTCAAAGCGCGGTCGAAATGTCGCCAGAGCAGGTTTCTCGCTTGCGTTCGCTCTTGGAAAAGCGCTTCAACTCAGAGATTTCGCTTGCTATCTCGGTCGTTCCCGGTCTTGTCGGTGGCTTCAAAATACGTGCACAGACAACATCGATCGATGCCAGCCTCTCGACTCGTATCTCAGATATGAAACAGGCTCTGGCTTCCTAACAGCCACCACTACCGATTAGAAACGTTTACAGAAGGAATTACTCATGACTGACCTGTCTATCAGTCCCGAGGAGATCCGTGGCGCATTGGACTCCTTCATGCAGTCCTACCGTCCCAGTGAAGTAGCCACCGAAGAGGTTGGCCACGTCACCGAGACCGCCGACGGTATCGCTCACATCGAAGGCTTGCCGGGCACAATGGCCAATGAGCTTCTCCGCTTCTCCGATGGCACACTTGGCCTGGCAATGAACCTTGAACAACGCGAAATCGGTGCCGTTATCCTCGGTGACTTCGGTGGCATCGAAGAAGGCCAAGTTGTTCACCGAACGGGTGAAGTTCTTTCTGTCCCGGTTGGTGATGGCTACCTTGGGCGTACGGTTGACCCGCTGGGTCGCCCGATCGATGGCTTGGGCGAGATCACCGATGTTGATGGCCGACGCGCACTCGAACTGCAGGCCCCCGGTGTCATGATGCGTAAGTCGGTTCACGAACCGTTGCAGACCGGCCTGAAGGCAATCGACTCAATGATCCCGATTGGTCGCGGACAGCGACAGCTGATCATCGGTGACCGCAAGACCGGTAAGACCGCGATTGCTCTGGACACGATCCTGAACCAGCGCGAAAACTGGAAATCCGGCGATCCGAACAAGCAGGTGCGATGCATCTACGTTGCTATCGGTCAGAAGGGCTCGACGATCGCTTCTGTGCGTTCAACTCTGGAAGATGCCGGTGCACTCGAATACACGACCATCGTTGCCTCCCCGGCTTCCGACCCCGCAGGCTACAAGTACATGGCCCCCTACACGGGTTCTGCACTTGGCCAGCACTGGATGTATCAGGGCAAGCACGTTCTGATCATCTTCGATGACCTCTCCAAGCAGGCTGAAGCCTACCGAGCGGTTTCCCTTCTTCTGCGTCGTCCGCCAGGGCGTGAGGCATACCCCGGTGACGTTTTCTACTTGCACTCTCGTCTCCTTGAACGTTGTGCGAAGCTCTCCGATGAGCTCGGTGCGGGTTCAATGACGGGGCTTCCGATCATTGAAACCAAGGCAAACGACGTGTCTGCCTACATTCCGACCAACGTCATTTCGATTACCGATGGTCAGATCTTCCTGCAGTCCGATCTGTTCAACTCGAATCAGCGCCCGGCCGTTGACGTCGGTATCTCGGTTTCTCGAGTTGGTGGCGACGCGCAGGTGAAGGCAATGAAGAAGGTTGCTGGCACGCTGAAGCTGACACTCGCTCAGTATCGTTCGATGGCTGCATTCGCCATGTTCGCTTCCGACCTTGATCCAGCAACCCGCCAGCAGCTGACTCGCGGTGAGCGTCTGATGGAGCTTCTGAAGCAACCGCAAGCATCGCCGTATTCGACTGCAGAGCAGGTCGCTTCGATCTGGACTGGTACGCATGGCTACTTGGATGATCTTGAGGTCGACGCGGTTCTTTCCTTCGAGCGCTCCCTGCTGGATCACCTGCGCGTGAACTCTTCAGTTCTGGGCACGATCGAATCAACCGGTCTGTTGGAAAGCGAAACAGAAGCTGAACTGGAATCCCAGGTGAAGGCATTCCATGATCAGTGGGTCAGCGCCGGTCGAGGCGTTGCCAATCTGGATGACTCCGAGGTGGAAGCAGCTCAGACTCGCGAAGAAATCACCCGTCAGCGTCCCTCGAACGAGAAGGCCTGATCCATGGGTGGTCAGCAGAGGATCTACAAGCAGCGGATTGCCTCAACGCAAACGCTGGCGAAGGTCTTCCGCGCGATGGAAATGATCGCAGCGTCAAGGATCGGTGCTGCGCGTCGCGCGGCTTCGGGCCTTGGCCCGTACGAAAAGGCATTGACGCAGGCAGTTGCAGCAGTCGCGATCCACACGGATTTGGATCACGCACTGACGCGTGAACGTCACAATACTCCTCGCGTGGCTGTTCTTGTCATTGCTTCCGACCGTGGCATGGCGGGTGCCTATGCGGCGACGATTCTTCGTGAATCGGAACGTCTGATTACTCGCCTGAAGGACGAGGGCAAAGAACCCATCATCTATACCTTCGGTCGTCGTGCACGCTCGTATTTCCGATTCCGTGGAGTCGCCATCGAACGTTCATGGGAAGGCGAATCTGATTCGCCGACTCTTGAAACAACTCGTGAGATCGCAACCGAACTTCTCTCCCGTTTCTTGGACGGTACTCTGATGACGGGTGTTTCAGAAGTTCACCTGGTATACACGCGTTTCGTGTCCGTGATGAGTCAGGTTCCCGAGGTCCGACAGATGCTTCCGCTTTCTGTTGTTGATGCTCCCGAATCGGACCAAGAACGCGGGGAAGAACGCGGTTACTACGACGATCCATCATCGACGTTCCCCGAATACGAATTTATCCCATCTCCGGAAGCCGTACTCGATGCGATCCTTCCGCTGTATGTGGAAGGTCGTATTCATAATGTGCTCCTGCAGTCGGCTGCCTCTGAGCTTGCGTCGCGTCAGCGCGCAATGCACACCGCAACCGATAACGCTGAAGAGCTCATCACCAAGTACACGCGCCTGGCCAACTCGGCCCGTCAGGCGGACATCACCCAGGAGATCAGTGAGATCGTGGGCGGGGCCGACGCATTGGTCGCGGGCTGAGCCCCAGAACACGGAGAAGAACTATGAGCCAGGAAGAACACAAAGCGGAAGGTCGCGTCGCTCGCGTCGTCGGCCCCGTCGTTGACGTCGAGTTCCCGCCAGACAGCATTCCTCCGCTGTACAACGCACTGAAGGTTGATGTTGACCTTGCCGGACAGGGCGAGGGTGAAGGATCCTTCACCATGACCCTCGAGGTCGCGCAGCACCTCGGTGACAACCTTGTTCGTACCATCGCGCTGAAGCCGACCGATGGCCTAGTTCGTGGTGCTGTTGTCACTGACACGGGTGCACCGATCTCGGTTCCCGTCGGCGATATCACCAAGGGCCACGTGTTCAACGTGACCGGCGAACCGCTGAATCTGAAGGAAGGCGAGCAACTCGAAATCACTGAGCGTTGGCCAATTCACCGCCAGCCTCCGGCATTCGATCAGCTTGAAGCCCGAACCAAGATGTTCGAAACGGGCATCAAGGTTATCGACCTTCTGACCCCCTACGTCCAGGGTGGCAAGATCGGCCTGTTCGGCGGCGCGGGCGTCGGCAAGACCGTCCTCATCCAGGAGATGATCCAGCGAGTCGCGCAGGACCACGGCGGCGTGTCCGTCTTCGCGGGCGTCGGCGAGCGCACCCGAGAGGGCAACGACCTCATCCGCGAGATGGGCGAGGCCGGCGTCTTCGACAAGACCGCCCTCGTGTTCGGCCAGATGGACGAGCCGCCGGGGACGCGTCTGCGTATCGCACTCACCGGTCTGACGATGGCTGAGTACTTCCGCGACGTGCAGCACCAGGACGTGCTTCTGTTCATCGACAACATCTTCCGCTTCACCCAGGCGGGCTCCGAGGTCTCCACCCTCCTCGGGCGCATGCCCTCGGCGGTCGGCTACCAGCCGAACCTCGCGGATGAGATGGGCCAGTTGCAGGAGCGCATCACCTCGGCGGGCGGTCACTCGATTACGTCGTTGCAGGCCATTTACGTGCCTGCCGACGACTACACCGACCCGGCCCCGGCCACGACCTTCGCGCACCTCGACGCGACGACGGAGCTCTCCCGAGAGATCGCCTCGAAGGGCATCTACCCGGCCGTGGATCCGCTCGCCTCGACCTCGCGAATCCTCGATCCGGCCCTCGTGGGTCGTGAGCACTACGACACGGCGACGCACGTCAAGGCGATCCTCCAGAAGAACAAGGAGCTCCAGGACATCATCGCGATCCTCGGCGTCGACGAGCTCTCCGAGGAGGACAAGGTCACGGTCTCGCGCGCCCGGCGCATCGAGCAGTTCCTCTCCCAGAACACCTATATGGCGGAGAAGTTCACGGGCGTCCCCGGTTCGACGGTCCCGCTGTCGGAGACCATCGAGGCCTTCAAGCGCATCGCCGAGGGCTACTACGACAAGGTTCCGGAGCAGGCGTTCTTCAACATCGGCGGCATCGAGGACCTCGAGCGCCGCTGGCGCGAGCTCGGCGAGGACGCCTGATGGCCGACAAGGTACTCCAAGTCGAAATTGTCTCCCACGAGGGACGTCTCTGGCACGGCGTTGGTACGTCCGTCCAGATCCCCGTGGTTGATGGACAGCTGGGTATTCTTCCGGGTCGTCAGCCCATGCTTGCCATGCTGAATGCAGGCACTGTGCTGGTGACGACCAAGGAAGGTGTCCAGACGTTCACCGTTGACAGCGGATTTGCGTCCATTGACTCTGATTTTGTGACCGTGGTCGCTGATCACGGTACGATTTCCTGATAAGGAGCCCCCGTTCGGGCGAATCCGAGCGGGGGCACTTTCATACTTTTGATCGGAGGTGCTTTATGACTTCGCTTTTCGCCATTGTGCTGTGGCTCGTGGTATGTGTTGTGGTTATTGGTCTGCCTGTCTTGCTGATCATTAACGTGCGTGCGCGTCACTTGGAAAACAAGCTTGGCGCATTCCGGTCATTCTCACGTCCCGATCAGCACTCGGGATGGACCGCGGGACTGGGACTCTACGACGTTGAATCGCTGTCGTGGTATCGCTTGGTTGGCTTGACGAATAAGCCCGTGTATTCCGTGAAGCGTCGAGGACTTCAGATCTCTGCGGCGAACCCGCATTCTAAAGATGGCGAACTTGTTGAGATTCGCCTGCTCTCCAACGAGAAGCGCTATGAGATCGCATTGTCAAAGGAAACATACAATGCGCTTGTCTCGTGGGTTGAATCCGGTCCGCCTCAGGTCTGAGTTCCTTTCATACACTGCTACTCGGTTGTCTGCTTCCTGCTTCTCAGCTTTGAAATTTGAGCATCTTGCCACGTCTGAGGCGTTGATAGTAAAGATCGAGTGCCTTCACCTGTTAGGCTCTGGGGCGTGCGAGTCCTCATTGCAACGTGCACCGTTGATTATTCCGGTCGTCTGTCAGCCCACCTTGACCCCGCCACGCGCGTCATCATGCTCAAGGCGGATGGTTCAATTTTGATCCACTCGGATGGTGGATCATATAAGCCTCTGAATTGGATGAATGCCCCGTGCACGGTCACTGTGGAAGTGCCTGAAAGTGATGAGGAAGTCGACGGCGTTACTGAAGTGTGGACTGTCCAAGCAGATAAGAAAGATGACCGTCTTGTCATCTCGATTCACGACATCGTCTCGGATGTGAATGTTGATTTGGGCGAAGACCCCGGTCTTGTGAAGGACGGTGTTGAGACACATCTTCAGGAGTTGCTGGCAGAGCAGGTTCCTGAAGTCTTGGGTGAAGGCTGGACTTTCGTTCGCCGTGAGTTTGAAACTCCGATCGGCCCCGTTGATTTGATGGTGAAGAATCCGCAGGGTGAGCACGTTGCTATTGAAGTGAAACGTCGTGGCGGTATCGATGGTGTTGAGCAGTTGACTCGCTACCTTTCGCTTTTGTCGCGCGATCCGTTGCTGAAGAATGTGTCGGGCATTTTTGCCGCCCAGGAGATTTCGAAGCAGGCTCGTACTCTGGCCGAGGATCGTGGCATCCGCTGTGTTGTGCTCGATTATGACGCTATGCGTGGCTTCGATGATCCTGAGTCACGTCTGTTCTGATGTCGTCGAACGCGCGCTGACATCTATCGCCATGATGACGAAGCGAATGGAGAAGTAGGGCCATGGCACGGCGTTCAATGAAACGGCGATGGAGTGAGCCTCACCGTGAGCTTGATATGACACGGCTTTCGTCGATGCCTCATACGGAAACTGGGCCTGATGGTAGTGATTATCAGGTTCGTCGCGTCTCGTCATCTTCGAAGGAATATACATGCCCGGGGTGTTTGCGCCCGGTGCGTGTTGGGGCAGCACACGTTGTTGCATGGCCAGAAGAAGCTCCCTATGGTCTGCCACAGGGACTCGATGGTAGGCGTCATTGGCACACGGATTGTTGGAACAGGGGACTGCGTCCGAACTAGGAAGTGGCATAGGAGTAGGGAAGTGCCCTTTAATCTCATGTTATTTGTCACGAGATAGTGAATTTCATGTGCCTGTTCGTGCGTTTCCTCGTATCGTTGAACGGTTAGAGTCTTTACTTCATAACCGAGGAGGCAACGCGTGAACCGAATCAAGGCGTACGCCGCTGCTACCACCGCTGGCGCGATCGCACTGGTTTTTGTGATCATTGGTGTCCTTGCTCTGACCATTTTTCAGCCACCAAAGGAACTGTCGTCGTCTATTGAGTCGCCAACGGCGATCATCATGACGCGTGACCGCGTTCTGCCGTTGCTTGACAAGAACGTTGTCGTGACGGCGACGTCAAAATCGGGCGCTGAGCTGACACTGGGTGTCGGCACTCCCGGTGACGTCCTCGGTTGGATCGGGAACGATCCCTACACCGAAGTTGTTGGTCTGACCTCGGATCGTAGTGTCCTGAAGGTGAATCAGCACGAAGGCGTTGCTGGTGATACCGGTCAGTCGAGTGCACAGTCTGGTGCTCAGTCTGGCTCGGATACGGCGCACTCCGGTGCTCAGTCAGGTGCACAGTCTGGTGCACAGTCTGGTGCTACTCAATCTCAGGTGGGGACTGAGCCTGCTCAGTTGGTTGCCGACGCATCCAAGTCTGATATGTGGTTGCACTCCGTGACGGGTGAGGGCACGGTATCCGTGTCTTTAGATGATGTTTCCGCTGGTCTTTCGGTGCTGGCAGTCTCTACGTCGGGTGCTTCTGATACGACCCTGACACTGACGTGGGCAACCCGTAGTGTGAATACTCTTGCGATTGTTTCCTTTATTCTTGCGATCTTGTTTGCGTTGATCGCAGGTGTGGCATTCCTGAGCCGTTACCAGCTTCTTCGTCATCGTGCTGAGCGCGCGAAGGCGCTGGAAGAGCGTCGTAGCGCTGACTCGACCGAGACTCAAGCAATTGACGTTAATGCGGTGAGCGCCCTAGCCGATGCAAAGAAGGCCGAAGAAGCTTCTATTCAGGACGCTTCCACCGAGGAAAACGAAGAGTCTGCGCAACAGGACACTTCTGATGACGCCCTCCAAGTCGCAGATACTGAAGCTACAGACAAGGTCAGCGATTCTGAAGAGGCAGTAGCTCAGGCAATCGACGAATGGGCGACGGATGACCGACTAAACGGCGGCGAAACCACTGAAGAAACCAGTGACGCAACCACTTTCGATGATGTGACCATCGATGGTGACCCTGTTTCCGGCGACAGTGAGCAGGTTGCTCAAGCTGAATCTGAAGATTCAGCTGGGGGCGAAGACAACACCTCAGAAGAAGTCCCCGAAGCAGAAGAGACTGTGAAGCCGGTGGCTGGTCGCCACGGTGAATGGGCGGGCACCGAAGACCAGGATCCGCCCGAGAAGGTCTCAACCGATACCGGCATCATCGATCTGTCGAGCATCCGCCCCGGCGTCACACTTCCAAGCCGTCGCGCACTGCGCGAAGCCCGTGAGAAGGGCGAAGAGAAGATCGTGATTGATGGACGCGAGTTCCACACCGGCCTGATTCCGATTGTGCACCAGACCGATTCTGATGAGTCTGCGGGATCAGAGTCTGAAGAATCCTCGTCTGCTTCCCGTAGCGGAAGTGACTCGTGGACGAAGCTCATGTCTCGCTGGTTGAAGAAGAATTGACGAAGGAGATTGCAATGAAACGACGCACTCTCGTCTTTTCGACTGCTCTTGTAGCGACGCTTGGCCTGGCTGGATGTGGCGGGGGAGAACTGACTGTTTCTGACACCAACCAGTCGGCCTCCGTTTCGCCGAACCTTGATCAAGAGCGGATTTCGTCAGCGCTGGCAGAGGTTCAAGAAACGTTGAACAGTGCTGATGAAGCGCTCAATGGTGACGTCTTTGACGGCCGTATTTCCGGTGGCGCAGCTCGTATGCGTAAAGCCCAATACGCTTACTCTGTTGCGTCCGGTGAGGCTGTTACCCAGCTTGACCTGACTCCTCAGACGACAGCAGTGACAAACTCGTTGCAGTGGCCTCGTGCCATCGTGAATATCCGCCAAGCCGACACGTCGCAGTTGCCCGTCATCGAGATGCTCGTGCAGAACGATGCTCGTAGCAAATACTCGCTGGTTGCGTGGGCGCGTATGCTCGGGGGAACTTCGCTGACCACCCCTGCGGTGACGAAGGGGTCGGCATACGTAACGAATGACACCGAGGGGTTTGTCATGACACCCGGTGACGCTGCGCAAGCGTATGTGGACATGCTGAACGCATCTTTGTCTTCGAATGAACACTTCGCTTCGGACGAGTTCACGTCCAAGTACCTTGATGCGGCATCGTCGTTGAATTCCTCGCTGGCAGCTGCCGGTAATGTGACTGCGTCGGCAAGACTGACGGAGAACCCGGTGACGGGCGTTGTACTGGAAGATGGTTCGGCTCTTGTCGCTACGACATTCTCGTACACGTTGACGTACTCTCGTACGGTTGCCGGCTCGACGATGCGACTGGGGGGCCAGACGGCAACCATGAACGCAGGAGATGATGATTCGGTCAAGGGCACTGCGGTTGCAACCTACGTGGCGACCGTGATGATGAACATTCCGTCGAGCGAACAAGGCGGTGTCGCGCGTATTATCGGCGCTGAACGTGTTCTTGAATCCGTGACGATGGACGAATCAACGAACCCCGGTAACTAGAGTTCTCACACTTCGAGGGGCGCTTGATTGGTACTACCGCCGACGTATGTATGAAATGCATTGGAGGAACAATGCCGAATGAATCGAGCATGATGCCTGCTGACTCCCATGGGGCAGTGGAGCTGGGGGCTTTAGCTTCCGCTCAGGTTTCTGGCCAGGAAACGGGCTCACCTGAGGCTCAGGTGGGGTTGAATGTGCCACTGGTTGTGCAGGTCAGTGAAGAGAACTTCCAAGATCTGATGGCGAATTCAGCGACCGTTCCGGTGATCATTGTCATGTATTCGTCGTCACAATTGGAGTCGAAGCCGTTTGTTGCTTCGATGGAGGATCTTGCTCGCGACTATGCGGGTCGTTTCCAGTTGGCGACTGGCGATGTTGATGCGTCGCCTCACATTGCGCAGGCGTTCCAGATTCAGGGTGTACCCGCCGTTATGGCGTTGATGAATCAGCGTCCGCTTCCGTTGTTCCAGGGAATTGCGCCGAAGGATCAGGTGCGCCCGATCATTGATCAGGTGTTGGATGCTGGCGCTCAGATGGGGATTAACGGTCGTATTGCGGTGTCCGAAGAGGATACGGCTACTCCGATTCCGCCTGCACACGAGGCTCCTCTTGGCGCCGAAGAAGCAGGACAGCTGGATGAAGCGATCGCTTTGTGGGAGAAGGTCCTGGATCTGAATCCGAAGGACGAGGCCGCGAAGGCTCACTTGGCGCGTGTGCGTGTTGCTGCGCGGAGTGCTTCAGCTGATGCGTCTGATCCGGCGGCCCATGCTGATGCTCTCTTTGCGTCCGGTGATCATGAAGGTGCGTTTGACCTGTTGCTGAAGATCATTGCGACGGCCGATGACACGGAAGCAAAGGATGCAGCGCGGTTGCGCTTGCTGGATCTGTTCCGCGTCGCCGGTAACTCTCCCGACGTCATGAAGGCGCGCATGATTTTGTCGACGCTCGTGCTTGTGTGAGCGACGTAGAAAGTAAGATTTTCTTAGACTCTGCGGGGCGGGCATCGTGGTGATGCCCGCCCCGCAGTGGTTGACGCAGGGATGGCGCTTTTAGTCTTCAGTGATGAGAGCTTCGATGGCTCGTACTGGAATGTCAATCCAGTCGGGGCGGTTTCGTGCTTCGTACACGGCTTCGTAGAGAGCCTTGTCGAGTTCGAGGGCCACGATCAGTGCACGCTTACGTTCTTTGTCTGCCTCGTTCATGTCACCGAATGAATCGCGGTATCCATCGATGAAAGCGGTGCGCATGTCGGTTCGCCATGTTTCGTCGGTGGCTTTTCCGACGGCTGCCGCGTAGTCGAAGGAACGGAGCATGCCGGCAACATCGCGCATGGGTTGGTCAGGCATTGAGCGTTCGGCAAGCGGACGCAGGGGCTCGCCTTCGAAGTCGAGAACAAACCAGCGTGGTTCTACGCCTGTGGGAAGATCCTTTTCGTGGAGGACCTGCCCCAGGTGGTAGTCGCCGTGGATGCGTGTTGCTTCATCGAGGCGATCGAGAGCCTCGAGGCGCGCGTAGACGCGGTCGACTTTCTCTTCGAAATTCTGGATGCGTTCTGCAAGGAAGGCGACTTCTGCCAGCGCCCACGAGGCGCGCGATCGCAGGGAGTGGGCAAGCTCTGATGGGGGAACAGGGGCGGATGTACCCAGGGAGGCGGCCATATGGGAGTGCATCTGGGCGGTCGTTTGACCGAGAGTGAATGCTAGTGCTCTTGCGGAGCTACGAACTGTTCCATTCGCTGGGTTGTCACGGGTGGCATAGTCGCAGAAGAGTTCAAAACCGTCGTCAGCGGCTGGAATGAAGGTGCAGGCTACCGCGGAGTCGGTCAGGATGGTTTCGCCCGTTAGAGCGTCGTTCCAAGTGAGTGTGGACCATGCGACGGGTGTGCGGACGCGATCCCACCCGTCCTTTGCCAATGCAACAGACACCTCGACATCGGGGTTGCGACCTGCGGCGAGGACGCGGAAAAGCTTGATGACGATGTCATCAGCATAAGGATCACCTTCACCGCTACGCATGACGACGTTCGTATTCGACTGCTCACCGGTCATGACTCGTCCGCTATTGGCGCGTCTTTCGATCGCAGCGATGCCCTCATCGTCAAGGAACGATCCCTGGGTGTGGGCAAGCCTCGCCCACGCCCGCCAGAAATCTGGATGGTGCGGACCGTCAATGAATGCGACCTCGGGGGTACTTTCCATGACGAAACCATGCGATCCGAGGATTTCGCCGGCGACAGCAAAGGAATCAAGGTCTGAAGCGGGTGCTAGGGCCAAGGGGACGTGGATCAGAACGGGGGCCTCGTCGAGAGCGTCGGGGCGTTTCGCGCTGATCAACAGATCACGAATCGTGTCGCCCAATGCAACATCGGCGTGGATGCTGAGTTCATCAAGTGTCGGTGCTGCGTCACCTTTCAGTGGAAACCAACGGCGGTCCTGCATCCATGCGTGGAGCCCGGCAAGGAGGTCCTCATCTGCGGGCCACGACAGGTGCGAGGTCGAGGTGTTCACTGTGTAGTCTCCTTTGACGGATGGGGAGCATCGGTTGATGGCGCGCGGTGCATGTGTGTCTGCCCTTGCGGGGGCAACACAAAACGCGGACTCATTCTATCGACATTCGTTCGATGAATGAGTCCGCCCTGAAGGTGTCAGTGCTTTGTGTCAGGCGTGACGGGTGCCAGCCAGAGTCCACCGAGCGGCGGAATACGCAGCTCGACTGAGAACGGGCGGCCGTTCCACGGGATCGGTTCTGCGATGATCACACCTGGGTTGGTCACGCCGGAGCCTGCGAATTCTTCGGAGTCGGTGTTGAGGATTTCAGTCCATTCACCGCCGAAGGGCAGTCCCACTCGGTAGCCCTCATGCGGGTTACCAGCGAAGTTTGCTGCGCAGACGACGACCGGCTGTTCGGTGCCTTCGCGCTTGCCCTTACGCAGGTAGGTGATGAGGTTGTGATCCCCGTCGGACGCATCGATCCACTCGAAGCCCGTGTAGTCGTCATCCCAGAAAGCAGGATTGTGGGCGTACAGGTGGTTGAGTCGGGAGACCAGCGCTTGAACGCCAGCGTGGCCTTCGAAGTCGGTGATCCACCAGTCGAGCGAGTAGGACTCGTTCCATTCCTGGCGCTGGGCGATCTCTTGACCCATGAACAGGAGTTGCTTGCCGGGATGCGACCACTGGTAGGCGTACAGCGCCTTGGTGCCAGCGAAACGCTGCCAGTCGTCACCGGGCATCTTCTCGACGACGGTGCCCTTGCCGTGAACAACTTCATCGTGGGAGATCGGTAGCACGTAGTTCTCAGAGAATGCGTAGACCAGCGAGAATGTGAGTTCGCCGTGGTGCCAGCGCCTGTTCACCGGGTCTTCTGCCATGTAGTGGAGGGTGTCGTTCATCCAGCCCATGTTCCACTTCATGCCAAAGCCCAGGCCACCACCACTGGTCGGTGCGGTCACGCCCGGCCATGCGGTTGATTCTTCCGCGACCATGACAATGCCAGGATGCGTGCGGTAGGCAGTCGCGTTGGCTTCCTGCAGGAATTCAATCGCTTCAAGGTTCTCGCGGCCACCGTACTGGTTTGGACGCCACTGGCCGTCCTTACGCGAGTAGTCGAGGTAGAGCATCGAGGCGACAGCGTCGACGCGCAGACCGTCAATGTGGAAGTCTTCGAGCCAGTATAGGGCGTTCGCAACCAGGAAGTTGCGGACCTCGCGACGACCGAAGTTGAAGACGTAGGTTCCCCAGTCAGGATGCTCGCCACGCAACGGATCCGGATCCTCATACAGGGGAGTGCCGTCGAAACGAGCAAGCGCCCAGTCGTCCTTTGGGAAGTGGGCGGGAACCCAGTCGAGAATGACGCCAATTCCGGCCTTGTGGAATTCGTCGACAAGGTAGCGGAAATCGTCGGGTGTGCCGAAACGCGAGGTGGGTGCGTAGTACGAGGTCACCTGGTAGCCCCACGACCCGCCGAAGGGGTGCTCCGCCAGAGGCATGAACTCAACGTGCGTGAAGCCCATTTCCTTGACGTAGGGGACAAGCTCGTCAGCCAGTCCGCGGTAGCCCAGACCCTGCTTCCACGATCCAGCATGGACCTCGTAAATCGACATCGGGCCTTCATGGACGTTGCGCTCGGCGCGGTCAGTCATCCACTTTTCGTCGGTCCACTCGTGGTAGTAGTCGGTGACGACGGAGGCGGTTGCCGGCGGTATTTCGGTGGCGCGTGCCAGGGGGTCAGCCTTCTGGAACCAGTTGCCACCGGGACCTTGGATTTCGAACTTGTAGCGTGCGCCTACCTTGACGCCGGGGACGAAGATTTCCCAGACGCCGGACGAGCCAAGGGAACGCATCGCGGTTGCGGTGCCGTCCCAGAAGTTGAAGTCGCCGACAACGCGGACAGCGCGTGCGTTCGGTGCCCACACGGCGAAGGCAACACCGTCGACGTCGCCCATGTCGCCGCTGTAGTGCTTAACGTGCGCGCCAAGAACCTTCCAGAGCTGCTCATGACGGCCTTCGGAGATGAGGTAGGTGTCCATCTCGCCGAGCGTTGGCAGGTAGTGGTAGGGGTCGTCGAGAGTCGTGATCTGATCACCGTAGGTGACGCGAACGCGATAGTCGGGGACTTCTTCACCGGGAAGGACGCCAACCCACACGCCGGCGTGTTCATGGGTCGCGGGGTACGCTGCGGTTGCGGTGACAATGTCGACTGCATCAGCAAGGTGATGAACGGAGCGGATGGTGACTGATGAATCACCAATATGTGCGCCGAGGACAGAGTGAGGATTGTAGTGAGCGCCGTTGCCAACGGCATCGAGCGTCGCTAGATCCACGGGGATGGGGGTCAAGTCATTAGTCATGTCCACATTCTCGCACGTCATCGGCATCTTTGTGAGATGGGCGACACTAAAATTCGCCATAAGACACCGTGAGAGCCGTCCTTTCTCGATGTCAGTGTCGGTTGGTCCAAGGTTCGAGGTCAGTTGTGGGCTCAACAGAGAACACATGACCAAGACGAGTAACGGGGGAAAGATCAACCCAGCCTTCGGATCCCCAGGTGTAGGTGGTGCCATCAAGCTCGTCGACAACGCGGAAATGACCACCGGCGGTTTGAATTCCCAGGTCGTTCAGATCAATGTGCACGGTGCCTGACACACCTTCATGAGGATTGAGCGACACGATGCAGATCACCGTGTCCGTGTTCCCGGACTCGGTGAATACTCCGGAAACCTGCTTGGAGAAACACATGATCTCTGGGTGAGAGGTCGGGTGAATCCGAAGCTGGTGAAGCTGACGCAGGGCAGGGTGCTTCGCGCGAGCAGCATTCAACAGGGTGAACAAGCGCGTAATGCCAAGAGGCTCAGCATCTTCCCAGTTACGCGGGCGGAACTCATACTTCTCGTTATCGTTCTGCTCTTCAAAGCCGGGACGCTGAACATTCTCAACGAACTCGTAGCCCGAGTAAATCCCCCAGTTCGGAGCGCCAAGAGCGGCGAGCATTGCACGAATCGCAAAGATCGCGGTACCGCCCGTCGTCATCTGCGGGGTCAAAATATCGTGAGTGGTCGGCCAAAAGCTCGGACGCATCAGGTGAGCGGTTTGCGTCGAAACCTCGGTCAGATACTCTTCGATCTCCTGCTTTTCAGTACGCCAGGCAAAGTACGTGTAGGACTGATCGAATCCGACTGCGCCCAAAGTGCGCATCATCGCGGGGCGAGTAAATGCCTCAGCGAGGAAAACAATCTCCGGGTGCGTATCGTGAACGTCAGCGATGATTTCCTGCCAGAAACGCACCGGCTTCGTGTGCGGGTTATCAACGCGGAAGATCGTCACGCCGTGCTCAATCCACACTTCGAGGACATCACGAATGGCCTCGTAGATGCCGTCATAGTCGTTGTCGAAGTTCAGCGGATAGATGTCCTGGTACTTCTTCGGCGGATTCTCCGCGAATGCAATCGAACCGTCGGCGCGGGTTGTGAACCATTCGGGGTGTTCGGTGACCCACGGGTGATCGGGGGAGCACTGCAACGCGAAGTCGAGGGCGACTTCAAGTCCAAGCTCTAACGCGCGCTCAACGAAATCGTCGAAATCATTGAAATCGCCCAGCTCGGGGTGAATCGCATCGTGTCCACCATCGGGAGACCCAATGCCGTAGGGAGAACCCGGATCGCCCTCGTAGGCGACCAGTGTATTGTTCTTACCCTTACGATTTGTCGTGCCGATCGGGTGAATAGGTGTCAGATAGACGACATCGAAGCCCATTTCAGCAATGCGGTCGAGCTCGTAGGAAGCCTGCTTTAGAGTTCCCGACACCCACGATCCATCTTCACGCTGGAACGCACCGGCTGAACGCGGGAAGATCTCATACCAAGCACCGGTCAGGGCGCGCTCACGGGCAACGGCCAGAGGGTATTCGCGTGAAGACCCAAGAAGGTCACGTACGGGGTGGGCGCGGAACACGGCGCGCACATGTGACGACACGCCCGCGGACAGGCGTTGCTGAACCGAACGTGACGTATCGCGCAGGTGGGCTGCGGCGTCACGCAGAACCTCGGCATCCTTGGCATCGAGGGGCTGTTGCAGGGGGTTGTTCAGGGCTTTTCCGTCGATGGCGCGTTCCATCAGGAGTGCGCCTTCTTCCAGCATCAATTCGACGTCGACACCTGCGTCAACTTTGATGGTTGCGTCGTGACGCCACGTGGCATAGGGGTCCGACCATGAATCGACGCGGAAAGACCACGTGCCGGGGCGATCGGGTTTGACCCACGCTTCGTATCGGTCAAGGCCGGGTGCGATGTCCGCCATTGGAGCGCGCATGTGCTCGACACCATCGGGGTCGATCAAGACCGCTTCGGCCGCAAATGCGTCGTGTCCTTCACGGAAAACCGTCGCGCGAATGGGAAGAGGCTCGTTTTCTGTTGCCTTTGCGGCCAATGTGCCGTCTTCAACGACAGGGAAAACTTCAGTGACTGGGATTCGAGGAAGAAGAATGTCGCTCACGTCACCAGCCTACGTCAGTTGGGGCGCTCGCGTGGTCAGCGCGGGGCTGCTGGTTCGTGTTTGCGTATGCGGTCAGTTTCAGATAAACCAAACCGGCCTCGTCGCCGAATTGACGAGGCCGGCCGCGTTTTTCAGACTGCGACGCCGAATATGTGGCCGACGGCGAAGGTCAGTGTCATTGCGACGCTGCCGCCAACGAGCAGACGTGCAATTGCGGGAAGGCGAGGTGCACGACCAAGAATCGCTGAGATCCACCCAGTCAAACCGAGCGCAACAAGGACGGCGGCGAATGTTGCGGGGATACGCATGCTGGGTGGGAACAACAGCATCGTGAGCAGAGGGAGGAGCGATCCAAAGAGGAAGGCAAGGAAGGAAGATCCCGCTGCCACCCACGGGTTCGTCAGATCGTCATGGTCAATGTTGTGCTCAAGCGACAGGTGAGCATCCAGTGCGTCACTTTCGCTTAACGTCCGTGCTACCAAGGTCGCGGTGTCTTTCGGCAGGCCTCGTTCTTCCCACAAGGACGCAAGGCGCTTTTCTTGACCAGCTGGATCAGCCACCAGGGCAGTCTTCTGGTCGGCGACAATCTTTCGTTCCGTGTCACGTTGGGTGGAAACGGAGACGTATTCGCCGACGGACATTGATAGGGCTGCAGAAACGATCCCGGCTACACCCGCAATAGCGATGGCCTTCGTGTTTGCCGGGTTCACAGCTGCGACGCCAACAAGAAGGCCCGAAATCGACACGATTCCGTCATTGGCGCCAAGAACGCCTGCACGCAACCAGTTGAGGCGAGCAGCAAGAGACTCTTTCTTCTGGGCTACAGGCGCAACTGAAATGACGGGTGAGCACTTGACAGAGTCGGAAAAAGTGAACGGAATAAGAGTTGTCATTCTCTCAAGCTAGGGAGAAAAAGACTGCTCCGCTAGCAAGGAAAAGCGCGCCTCTAGGACCTTTGTACTACCTAAAAATGGGTGCCCTCAATGCTCTGAGGGCACCCATAGCTAGCCGGTCTGACCAGCGAAAATGGTGGCTCAGTAGTTCATCTTCATGGCGGTACGTACCTCGTGGAGGGTCTCGTTCGCCTGCTCATTCGCCTTTTCGTTACCAAGTCGTAACACTTGGAGCAAGTAGTCCTCGTTGTTGATCAGTTCGCTACGCTTTTCGCGCAGTGGAGCAAGCATCTCATTGAGGGCCTCGGTGACGAACATCTTGAGCGTGCCGGCACCCTTATCGCCGATCTGCTCGGCAATTGCCTCGGGAGCCTGACCGGACGCCAGGCAGCCCAGCATCAAAAGGTTCGCGACCTCAGGACGATTCGCGGGATCGTAGGTGATCGTGCGCTCAGCGTCAGTCTTCGCCTTCTTCAGGATCTTCGCCGTTTCGTCAGCGGTCATGCCAAGTTCGATCGTGTTGCCACGCGACTTGGACATTTTCATGCCGTCGGTGCCGAGCAACAGCGGGACCTCGGACAAAAGGGCCTCGGGACGACGGAAGACGGGAACCTCAGGATTGGCGCGACCATAGCGCTTATCGAAACGCTGGGCGATCAGGCGAGCCTGCTCCAAGTGTGGCAACTGATCCTGACCAACGGGAACAAGATTCGCCTTGCAGAACAGAATGTCAGCAGCCTGGTGAACTGGGTAAGTCAGCATCAGGCCAGTCATAGCGCGACCGTCGGTGGCTTCGAGTTCTGCCTTCACCGTAGGGTTTCGGTGCAACTCAGACTCGGTGACCAGAGACAGGAAGGGGAGCATCAGCTGGTTGAGCGCCGGAACGGCAGAATGGTTGAAGATCGTCGAACGCTCCGGATCAATACCGGCAGCAATGTAGTCGGCAATCAGACCAAGGACGCGTTCACGAATGGGGCCAACGCCGTCACGGTCCGTGATCACCTGATAGTCGGCAACCAGAACCCACGTTTCAACGCCACGGTTCTGCAACAGAACACGGTTACGGAGCGTACCGAAGTAATGACCGAGGTGCAGATGCCCGGTCGGTCGGTCACCGGTCAGGATACGGAAGCGAGTGGGATCTTCATCGATGGCCAGGTCGATTTCGGCTGAACGAGCCTTCGAACGAGCAAGCGATGCGTCGGATGTCGAGTGTGCAAGTGCGTCTTCACTGGAAGTCATGGGTGTGATTCTATCGAAAGACGCGCCTAACGCTATTTCGCGTCCGCCCGCAGTTAGCGTTTGGGCGGTACCGCAATATCGGAAAGCAAGACCTGCATCGAGTTCGGTCGAAGAGTCACGATGGATTCATTGGCGACCTGTCCCAGGCTCAGGCTCAATGCGAGAGGATCGGTCCCCGGTTGAACACCCTCGTCAAGGCGAATCCACGCCGTATTCACACATACGAGCCAATCGACGCCGTGGCCGGTCGGAAGGCTCACATCCTGCTCGTCCAAAGTGCCGTTCACAATGACCAGAGCGTCGCGGTCGTTCCAACGTACGCCCGAACGCAACATTTGGAACACGCGATTGTCGGAAAGAGCCCAGCCTTCTGTCGGCATGGGAGCACCGGTCTTATCCAGCCACGCCACATCCGGGATTGAATCGCCGGGTACGGGTGCACCTGATTCGTAGATATCGGGGCGCAATACGGGGTGAGCTTGACGCAGGCCGATCAACCAACGAACGAAGTCCTTGTGTACCAGTTGCGCGGGTGTCAGATTCCAGTCGAAC
Source organism: Pauljensenia sp. UMB6358 (assembly GCF_030216865.1). Taxonomy (NCBI): domain Bacteria; kingdom Bacillati; phylum Actinomycetota; class Actinomycetes; order Actinomycetales; family Actinomycetaceae; genus Pauljensenia; species Pauljensenia sp. UMB6358. The sequence goes on from NZ_JASOMS010000006.1 coordinate 118,616, forward strand.
CACGAGATCGGGGAATCCTGACAGTACGCATTGTTATTGCCCTGCTGAGTGCGACTAAATTCATCGCCGCCGAGAATCATTGGGGTGCCCGCAGAAATGAGCAGGGAGGTCAGCATGTTGCGCTGGGTCTGGTAGCGACGACGAGAGGTCGTTTCGATTGCTTCTTTTGCCTCAACCGGGTCACCTTCATCGTCGGTCATGTTCGCGATTGATGCGACCCAGCCTTCAATTCCGTGGTTCCATGAACGATTGTCGTTCGATCCGTCGCGGTTGCCTTCCAAGTTCGCCCAATTATGTTTGGTATCGAACGCCGTTAGGTCAGCGAGGGTGAAGCCGTCGTGCGCGGTGATGAAGTTAATTGAAGCACGAGGCCCGCGTCCGATTCCGGTGCCATGATCGAAAACGGGGCGGGAACCGGCCAAACGGGTCGCTAGGTTATTCGGGCCAGACGCGCCGTGACCTTCGACTAGGGAACGAACGTCGGAGAGCCAGAAGGCGCGCAGTGCCCCGCGGTAGTGGTCATTCCACTCTGAGAAGGGGAGTGGGAAATTGCCGGTCTGCCAGCCTCCGGGGCCGATATCCCAGGGTTCAGCAATGAGCTTTGCCGTTGACAGTGTTCGGTCGGTTGCCATTGCCATCAGCAACGGGTGCTTCGGGTCGAATCCCGTGGCGAAGCGTCCAAGGGTTGCGGCCAAGTCGAAGCGGAAACCGTCGACGCCCATTGTGTCTGCCCAGTAGCGCAGGGAATCGAGGATCATCGACATTGTCTTGGGATTGTCGACGTTCATGGTATTTCCGGTGCCCGTGTCGTCAGTACAGGCGACGGGAACCGTGTTCGTGTGGCGGTAATACAGGTCAGAATCGAGTCCACGCCACGAGAGTGACGGGCCGGAGTCGCCACCTTCACACGTGTGGTTGTAGACGACGTCAAGGATGACTTCGATCCCTGCCTCGTGCAGGATCGACACCATTCCGCGGAACTCGTCGACGACCGCTTGGGCGCCACGGTCTTGCGCTGAATGAGTTGCGTAAGAAGGCTCGGGAGTGAAGAAGTTCAGGGTCGAATAACCCCAGTAATTAGTCAGACCACGTTCCGATAGGAACGGTTCCTCACACTTCGCGTGAACGGGGAGAAGTTCAATGGAAGTAATTCCCAGGTTCTTCAGGTAATCCACTGACGCAGGATGTGCCAAGCCCGCGTATGTTCCCTGTAATTCGCCAGGAATACCCGGCATGTTCTTCGTAAAGCCCTTGACATGGACCTCGTACACAATCGTCTTTTCCCACGGGACGCGTGGCTTTGGTGCCACGGGGAAGCGGGAATCAACGACAACGGAGCAGGGGACATGCCCACGCGAATCAAGAGGCGAACGCGCAAACGGATAAGAAGTCGGATATAGGTTCTCGTCAACGATATGCCCGTAGACTGCGGCACTCATGTCAACGCTTCCCTCGAGACCTCGTCCGTAGGGATCCAACAGGAACTTCGCCGGATTATAGAAGAAGCCACGATCGGGATCCCACGGGCCATCAGCGCGGAAACCATAACGCGTGCCCACACCCAAGCCATTGATATGACCGTGCCAAATGCCCTCATTGCTAGGAATCAGCGCATACCGCGTTTCAGAGTCGTCTAAGTCCAGAACACAGAAATCAACGTGCGTCGCGCAACGCGCCACGACGGAAACGTCAAGACCACCGTTTGCAACATGGACACCGAAGCGAGGAGGAACAGGGTTCGGCTGAGTAACATTCACGAGCGCCACCGAGTGATCGTGCGAATGGTCGTGGCCCATGATGTCCTCTCTCTAGCCAGAACGTGCTTGAACGCTAACGGTTCAAGAAACTGTTGATGGGAACTGCGTCTTCTTGTCAACGTATCGCGCACATACTCAAAAAGTGTGCGCGACCACCCGCACTATTATTGCAAGCCGGCAAGGTTTCTGACGCAACGTAGTCAAAGCGTGTGGGAAAACCCATCTCACACCCCTTGCTCTTCGGGCTTACTCGCCCTTTGTGGCACGCTAGAAGCTATGAGAATTGTCGTATGCGTGAAACACGTTCCAGACATGCAGTCGGAACGCCGATTCGAAGATGGTCGCATTGTTCGTGGCGAAGATGACATCCTCAACGAACTGGATGAAAACGCCATTGAAGCAGCCGTTCAACTGGTCGAAGATAACGGCGGTGAAGTCATCGCCCTGACCATGGGGCCCGAGGACGCTGAAGACGCCCTGATGCGCGCCCTCCAGATGGGGGCCGACCGCGGTGTTCTTATCAGCGACGAGGCGCTGGCTGGAGCTGATGCCGGTCTGACCGCGCTCGCATTGGCTGGAGCCATTCAGACGCTCGCCGACGAAAAACCCATTGACCTTGTTATTACGGGTATGGCATCGCTCGACTCGATGACCTCAATGCTTCCCGCGGCGCTTGCGACCCGCTTACACTTCCCGTTGCTCGGTCTGGCCCACGAAATCTCCGTCGATACCGGCGCCTCGAGCATTGAAATCAAGCGCAACGCCGACGGGTACGAGGACGTCCTTTCCGCACCCATGCCGGCAGTTGTCTCAGTCACCGACCAGATCAACGAACCCCGCTATCCGGCATTCGCGGCCATGAAAGCCGCACGCAAGAAGCCAATGGACACCTGGGAACTGGCCGACATCGAAGAAAGCGATGCAGGCTCAGCTATCGCCCAGCGTGGCCAGGTTACCGAGGTCCTCGAATCCAACGAGATCACCCGCGACAACGCCGGAACGATCATCCCTGACTCCGGTGATGCAGGCCTCCGACTGGCCCAGTACCTCCTCGAAGTGGTGAAGTGACATGGCAACTCTTTCTCAACCAATACTCGTCCTTGCTGACCACCAGGGCAGTGACACCGACGGCTGGCACCTGACCCCAGCATCGGCGCAGATCATTTCTCTCGCGTCCACGTTGAGTGACGCTGGAGTTGTCGCACTTTCCCTGACCACGAACCCGGATATGACCACGCTGGGCACCCTCGGCGTGGAAAAGGTCCTCGTCCCCGGTATTGACCACTCCGGCGCACGCGTCAGCGCAGTCGTCGCAGACGCCGTCGCATCCGCAGTCACGACACAGGATTTCGGAGCCCTCTTCGTTGTCTCGACCTACCGAGGCCGTGAAGTCGCGTCTCGTATCGCCACCCTGACCAACTCCGGAGTTGTCTGCGACGCCATCGGCGTTGAGGTTGACAACGACTCCCTGGTTGTCACGACCACCGCGCTCGCGGGCTCGTGGTCGAATCGCCTGAAGGTCTCGGGTTCGCTTCCGGTTGTGGCGCTTCGACCCGGATCCTTTGACGTCCTCGAGTTCGCGCCGGTCACTCCGGTCGCCGAATCCATCGACGTTGAGCTCAGCGATGAGGCCCGTGCGGTGACGGTCGTCTGCTCGTCTGCACTGGAGACAACGGGCGTATCGCTGACCGAAGCTTCCACCGTTGTTGTCGCCGGTCGCGGAACAAACGGCGATATGAACATCGTCAATGAATTGGCAGATGAACTCGGCGCGGCAGTCGGCGCTACTCGCGTTGTCTGCGATGAAGGCTGGGCACCGCGTACCATGCAGATCGGCCAGACCGGTCTGTCAGTGTCGCCGAATCTCTACATTGGTCTAGGTGTTTCCGGAGCTATCCATCACACGGTTGGTATGCAGTCCAGCGCCCACATCGTCGCTGTCTGCGATGACCCTGATGCTCCGATCTTTGAGATCGCAGATTTCGGCGTTGTTGGCGACATGTTCGAGGTTATTCCTGCTGCACTGGAAGAAATCAAGAAGGCGCGCGACGCCGAGTGACGCACTACCTGGATCACGCTGCAACAACCCCGATCCGTCCTTCAGCGTTGGAGGCATGGGTCGAGGCTCAGCGTGAGCTCAGCGCTCATCCCGGGAACCCGGCCTCGTTGCACGGTGGCGGTAGACGCGCAAAGAGGATGTTGGAGGACGCCCGCGAACGTGTCGCTATTGCCTTGGGCTGCGAGAAGCCCGAAGTGATCTTTACGTCGGGTGCCACCGAATCAGATGCCATCGGCGTACACGGGGGAGCGCTCGCTGGGCGGGCATTTAACGCTGATCGGAACACGGTTCTTCTGTCCCCGGTGGAGCACGATGCTGTAGGCAATCAGCGCGAGTATTTAGAATCGCGCGGGTTTGCTGTTGAGCTTTTCCCTGTGGCGTCCAACGGCGTGTGCGTTATCAATACTGACGCGTTGGCGCAGGTGAAAGACCAGTGTTCTCTTGCTTCGCTCACCCTGGTCAGCTCAGAAATCGGGACAATTCAGCCGGTATCGCAGATGGTCGAGGCACTTGATGGTCGCTCCATGCCGATCGCTCAGCGTCCACTGACCCACACCGATGCCGCGCAGGCAATGTCTCTGATGGACGTGTCCTATGCGGAACTCGGCGTTGACTTGATGACCGTGGGTGGCCACAAGATTGGTGCGCCGGCAGGGACTGGCGTGCTGGTTGCTCGCCGTGGACTGAAGATCCCCACCGATCGTCCCGGTGGAGGACACGAGCGTGGCATTCGTTCAGGAACCCCCGACGTTGCCGGCGCGTGCGCGTTCGCGCTAGCGCTTGAAGAAACGGTTGCTCAGCGCCAAGAGTGGCAGGTCCGCGCGGCGCTTCTGCGTGATCGTTTGGCCCGCGCTCTGCCGGACTATGCGCGACTCACTGTCTCTCCGGATGACGCGTTGGCCTCGATCATTCATCTGTCGATTCCGACGTCGCACCCTGAAGCGGTACTGATGGCGATGGACATGGCAGATGTCCACGTCTCTGCTGGTTCTGCGTGCCACGCGGGGGTGACGCGTCCGTCCGACGTCGTCCTGGCCCTGGGAGCCACCGAAGCTGAAGCGCTGGGAGTCCTGCGCATTTCCACCGGACATGACACGACCGAAGCGGATATTGATGCATTCGTGGATGCTCTTGAACGCGCCGTCCTTGCAGGGCAGGCGTTAGACTCTCACGATCGAGACCGCATGCACGGTCGAACCCACTGAAAGGACAATTGAATGCGTGTTCTTGCCGCACTTTCCGGAGGCGTGGATTCGGCTGTCGCTGCAGCGAAAGCGGTCGAGGCCGGCCATGATGTTGTCGGCGTCCACATGGCTTTGTCGAGTCAACCGCAGGAATGCCGTATCGGCTCGCGAGGGTGTTGCTCCGTTGAAGACGCTGGCGATGCTGCGCGAGCAGCCGAAATCATGGGGATCCCGTTCTACGTGTGGGACCTCGCCCAAGAATTCGAAGAAACCGTCATCGAAGACTTCGTTGAACAGTACAAGCTGGGGCATACGCCGAACCCGTGTGTGCGTTGCAACGAGTTCGTGAAATTCCGTGAACTTGCAACGCGCGCGAAGGCACTGGGTTTCGATGCTGTCTGCACCGGCCACTACGCTGCAATCGTTGATGGTCCATCCGGCCCGGAATTGCACCGTGGCGCAGATTCTCTGAAAGACCAGTCGTATGTTCTGGCAATCATGGGGCGTGATGAACTGTCACGCGTTCTACTGCCCCTTGGTGATGCCCCCACCAAGGCGTGGGTGCGTTCCGAAGCGCAGCGTCTTGGCCTGGGTGTGTCCAACAAGCCGGATTCCTACGACATTTGCTTCATTCCCGACGGAGATACGCAGGGCTTCTTGCGCACTCGATTGGGTAGCGATGAAGGTGAGATCGTGAGCCCCGACGGCGAGGTCCTTGGCACCCACCAGGGCTACTGGAACTTCACGGTTGGTCAGCGACGAGGTCTGCATATTGATCGTCCCGCCGAAGATGGCAAGCCTCGCTATGTTCTGGAAACTCGTCCGGAATCGAACCAGGTCGTCGTTGGAGCATCGACTCTGCTCAGCGTGGATCGAATTGAATGCGAGGACGTCGTCTGGTTAGCTCCCGATGATCTGGGGGCCTCAACGGATGACCTGTTCGTTCAGGTTCGCGCCCACGGTACGCCCGTCCCCGTTTCCCTAGTCGAGCACGACTCCGAAGACGAGGCGCGTGAAGGAGCAGAACGCCGGTTGGTCGTGTCCCTTTCCGAATCGATCCGTGGCGTTGCTGCCGGCCAGTCGCTGGTCATGTACCGTGACACCCGTGTCTTGGGGGAAGCAACGATCATGCGGGCAAGCCGAGCCTCGTCGTTCGTAGCCTGATGTTTTCTTACGAGGTCCACGGATAAGCTCAGTTCGCCGAGGTTGTCACTGACCTTGTACACTAAACGAGCACTGTTTGTGGGCATAGGTTCCATGCGGAACCTCGTCGCCTTCGAAAACAGGTTCGCGCGCGAGTGGCGGAATTGGCAGACGCGCTGGATTTAGGTTCCAGTGTCTTTGACGTGTGGGTTCGAGTCCCATCTCGCGCACAACGGAAGGACACCAGTTGAATGCTGGTGTCCTTCTTTCGTCGAATAGGCCGAATACAGTTTTGCCTCCAAGAGGAAAGTCTCGGAGGCAAAACCGTGAATCGTAGGGATCAGGCGATGAGTGGCAGGCGAGTACGCACAAACACGGTCAGCCCAATGAGCACTGCGAGCACAATCCCCAGACCGATGAGGCCTGAACCAGTGAGGGAGAACGTGATGTAGCCAAGCAACGCAGCTCCCGCACCGGCAAGCGCATAGGGAAGCTGAGTGTTGACATGCGTGATGTGGTTACAGCCAGCGCCGGTCGACGACAGAATCGTCGTATCGGAGATCGGGGAGCAGTGGTCGCCCCAGACGGCTCCAGCAAGAACAGCGCCGAACGCGGGAATCAGCAGGTCGGAACCGTTGGGAACAGCTGCCATGACTTCGCCGGCAATCGGGAGCAGGATTCCGAAGGAACCCCACGATGTGCCCGTCGCGAACGCCATAGCGCCTGCGATGACAAACATCAGTGGCACCAGCCACTGGGCAGGCAGGCTTGAGGATTCAACCAGCGCACCAAGGTAGGCGCCGGTACCGAGCTCAGAAATGAGCGAGCCCAGCATCCATGCGAACAGCAGGATCTCGATAGCCGGAAGCATTGAACGAGCGCCCTCGACGACACCCTTGCCGGCAGTCTTCAGCTCGAAAGCAGGATCCTCGTGCGTGTAGTGGAAGTAGTAGTACGCCGCGGAGATCAGGCCAAGAACACCACCGACATTCAACGACACGGCGACGTCGGTGTTTGCCAAGATATCCAGGGCATTCCACGACTCAGAAGCAGAGTGGCCGGTCCACGCAATACCAGCAAGAACCCCCAGGATCAGGATGACGAAGGGGACGATCAGTGCGCGCATGGCGCCAGGTTCGTGACGTGGTAGGTTGTCGGTCAACTGGCCGGGAATCTGCTCTCCCGGATCGTAGACGTGACCGTGCTCGACCGCGCGACGTTCTTCACGTCGCATCGGGCCGAAGTCGACTTCGAAGATGACGGTCAGCCACAACAGGACAACTGCGCCGATGGCGTAATAGTTCATGCCCGCGCTACGCAGGAATGCGCCCGCGTCGGTCACCTGAATTGAGGTTGCTGCAACGATCGGTGCCATGATGCCGATGATCGAAGCGCCCCACGAAGAAAACGGTGCAAGAACAGCGACCGGTGCCGACGATGAGTCGATGAGGTAGGCGAGCTTCGCGCGAGACACCTTGTGGCGGTCGCTAACGGGGCGCGCCACCTGGCCGACGGCAAGCGCGTTGAAATAGTCATCAATGAAAATCGCGGTACCGAGTGCGGCGGCGAGAATCTGCGCGCCTCGCCGACCTTTGATCTTCGTCATCGTCCATTCTGCAAACGCTGCGGTGCCACCAGCCATCAGGACAAGCGAGGTGATGATGCCCAACGTGATAAGGAACAAGAGAATCAGCACATAATAGGCGTTGATTGCGCCTTCGGTCCAGAAAATCTGAGAGAAAGCACCCCAGATTTTGACGACTGTTGCGACGATCCCGCCGTTTTCGATAAGGAATGCAGCGGAGATAGCGCCGGCTGCGAGCGACATGATGACCTTCTTGGTCGTGATGACAAGAGCAATCGCAAGAATCGGTGGGATGAGTGTGAGAACGGGGTATGCCTCGGTCACGGGGGTCTCCTCAATACAGTTGGGATGAATTCAGGCTAGGCAAGGCGCACGAGGCCGCGCCCTCGGTGTTCTTACTCTGGACATTTTAATTGCGCGGGTAGTGCAGGATTCGGCGAGCACAGCGCTATCGGCGTCGATATGCTTTCAACATGACTCAACTTGAAATTGGAGCGAAGGCTCCAGAATTTACCGCTGAATCTACGCAGGGACTGATCTCACTGACCGAGTTGCTTGCGGGCAGTGAAAAGGGCGTTATCGTCTACTTTTATCCGAAGGCCTCGACCCCTGGGTGCACGACGCAGGCCTGCGATTTCCGTGACAACCTGAACACAATGAAGGCAGCTGGGTACACGGTTGTGGGCGTAAGCGCTGACACAATGCCCGCCTTGGAGAAGTTCACTCAGAAGCAGGGACTTAACTTCCCGCTGATCTCCGATCCTGAGCATGCAATCCTTGAACCGTGGGGCGCGTGGGGTGAAAAGAAGAACTACGGCCGTATCTTCACGGGCATCATTCGTTCGACCGTTGTTGTTGGCAAGGATGGAACGGTTGCGCTTGCTCAGTACAACGTGAAGGCAACGGGTCATGTGGCGCGCCTGCGTCGCGACCTCGGTCTGGACGACTGATACGTGCGTGTGGCTAGCCTTGTCGTCTGAGGCGATGAATCGGTTTTTAGTGCTGGAATTGTCGCCCTATACGTCTTTCCTTGATCGCCGTGTCTCATCATCGCTTCTCGACGCAGGGACAGAAACACTCATACAGGGCAGGCAACGACAAAACGGAGCAACCGATTGGTTGCTCCGTTTTCGTTTGTGCGTCATGGGGGACTTGAACCCTCAACCCGCTGATTAAGAGTCAGCTGCTCTGCCAATTGAGCTAATGACGCGGGGTCGTGCGACCGATATGAAACTTTACCGCTTCGGGCAGATCAATGCAAAAATAGCAGGTGAGAAGACCACCACACCACACTCGGGGAGTTCGATATGACCGGAAAAACGCCGAAATCAGTTGATTCGACCTCCTCGACCTTAGAGCCGGTGGATTCAATATGGGCGTCGTCGTCGCGAATGGCGCAGGACTATCTGAAGACTTTGTGGGGTGGCGAAGAATCCGGAAAGCACGGCATGAGCGTGAATGACCTGGCTAGCGCGATGGGAGTCGTTGCGTCGACCGCGTCAGAGAATGTATCGCGTCTGGTGGCGAATGGTTTGGTCACGCATGAGCCCTATCGGAAAGTCCACTTCACGGATGCGGGGCGCGCGCTTGCTATCTCAATGGTGCGTCGTCACCGTCTGCTGGAAACCTACCTGCATGATCGCCTGAACTTCGAGTGGGACGAGGTCCACGAGGAAGCTGAGATTCTGGAACATGCGATCTCAGATCGTCTTCTTGCGCATATCGATGAAGCGCTGGGCAAGCCTGAGCGTGATCCGCACGGTGACCTGATCCCGCGCGAGGATGGGTCGGTGGTTGAACGCGTGATTTACCCGTTGATTGCGACATCGAAGAAAACTGCTGGCGCTGAGGTGGGGAAGTGGTATCGCGTCACCCGCCTGTCCGACGAAGACTCTGCATTCTTGCGTATTCTCGATAGTGAGGGCATCGGCCTAGACGCGTTGGTCCGTATCGTCGATATTGACCAGGCCGGTCAGGTTTCGCTTGAAATACGCCAAGCGACCGCTCCCACCGTGGGTGCTGGTCGAAGCGTCCGCTTGGCTGGCGATGTTGCGTCGATCGTGATGGTGTCGCCGCTCGAGGACTAAACACGATCGAGCGTTGTTTGAGCTGGGAGATCAACCCAGCGAAGTCATGCTTTCAGGAACGTGAGAGCCGTGCCCCTGCGACAAGAGGGCGTCGCGGAGTTTTGTCATTGCCTTGTCCAGTTCCTCATCCGTTGCCTTCACTGCGTTCGACAGAAGGACATCAGCTTCTGTGCGTAGCGGGATCACGTGAAGGTGCGTGTGAGGGACCTCGAAACCTGCGATGACCAAGCCGGCGCGGGGGACTCCAAATGCTTTTTCCTGGGCGATTCCGATGATTCGCGCGACTTTCATAAGGTGCGTGGCGACGTTACTGGGCGCATCCGTCCATTTCTCATACGGGGTACGTGGTACGACTAGAACATGGCCGGGAGAGGTAGGGTCGATGGTCGCGAATGCAACGCATTCGTCGTCGGTCCACACGAAGCGACCTGCCCAGACGCCGGAAATGATGTTTTCAAAGACTGTAGCCATGAGGCCATTCTCACCCCAGAAGGACCTTCGTGGCTAGAGATGAGGAGGCGAGTTTTCGCGCGAATGGTCTACCCTTGATACGGCGAAGAATGTCGAAATATCAAGGGGAGGGCCCTGATGAGCCAGGCTTCCAACATGGAACCCGCACAGCGCTATACCGCTGAACTTGCCGGTCAGATTGAAACCGCATGGCAGGATCGGTGGGACGAACGAGGAACCTTTAACGCAGACAACCCGGTGGGTGAGTTCGCAGGGCCTCTAGCGGAAAAGAAGCCCTTCTTCCTTCTTGACATGTTCCCCTACCCGTCAGGCAAGGGTCTGCATGTTGGTCACCCGCTGGGCTACATCGCCACCGACACGGTTGCTCGTTTCCGCCGTATGCAGGGCGAAAACGTCCTCTACACAATGGGCTACGACGCCTTCGGCCTGCCGGCAGAACAGTACGCCGTGCAGACCGGTCAGCACCCGCGCATTACGACCGAGGAAAACATCGCGAATATGCGTCGCCAGCTTCGTCGTCTTGGCTTGTCCCACGATCGTCGCCGTTCGCTGGCCACGACCGACACCGAGTACGTGCACTGGACCCAGTGGATCTTCCTGCAGATCTTCAACTCCTGGTTCGACCCGGAAGCAACCGCTCCCGATGGCTCCATCGGTGCCGCGCGTCCGATCGCTGAGCTCGAAGAGAAGCTTGCCAACGGCCAGGTTGCAGTTCCGGACGGCCGCAATTGGGCAGACCTTGACGCCGTCGAAAAGGCGAAGGTCGTCAACGACTTCCGTTTGGTGTATGTGTCCGAGGCTCCCGTGAACTGGTGCCCGGGCCTGGGTACCGTTCTCGCGAATGAAGAGGTCACCTCCGAAGGTCGCTCCGAGCGAGGCAACTACCCGGTTTTCAAGCGCAATCTGCGCCAGTGGATGATGCGCATTACCGCTTACGGCAAGCGCCTGGCAGACGACCTTGACACGATCGACTGGCCCGACAAGGTCCGTACGATGCAGCGCAACTGGATCGGTCGCTCCGAAGGTGCGACGGTCCGCTTTGACGTTCCCGCTGCAAGCGAAGTCGGCGCAAGCGTCGACAACCTCGAGGTCTATACGACTCGCCCCGATACTCTGTTTGGCGCCACCTTCATGGTTGTTGCGCCCGAACACCCGATTCTTGGTGGCACGGTTGCCGGCAACGACGATGACGAAGCTGCACTCACGGTTCCGGCCTCGTGGCCTGAAGGCACGAAGGACGCATGGACGGATGGCGCAGCTTCCCCGCGCGAGGCGGTTGCCCGCTACCGCGCCCAGGCTGCAGGCAAGTCGGAAACCGAACGCGCCGACGAAGAACGCACGAAGACCGGCGTCTTCACCGGCCTGTACGGCATTGACCCCGTCAACGGCCACAAGGTGCCCGTGTTCGTCGCCGACTACGTCCTCTGGGGCTACGGCACCGGCGCGATCATGGCTGTTCCCGCGCATGACGATCGTGACTGGGAATTCGCGAACAAGTACGAGCTCGACATTGTTCGCACTATCGGCGCAGCTGATGATCCGTACGGCCACGATTTGACCGAGTCGGCGTACACCGGCGACGGCGTTGCTGTTGATTCGGCGAATGACGAGATCAGTCTGAACGGCCTGGCAAAGGATGAAGCCAAGGCTGCGATGATCGAATGGCTGGAATCCAAGGGCCTCGGCCGTGGAACCGTCACCTACCGCCTGCGTGACTGGCTGTTCTCTCGCCAGCGCTACTGGGGTGAGCCTTTCCCGATCGTCTGGGATGAGGACGGCCTGCCACATGCTCTGCCCGAAGATCAGCTTCCCGTTGAGCTTCCCGAGGTGTCCGATTACTCGCCGCGCACTTTCGGCCCTGACGACGCGAACACCGCGCCGGAAGCGCCACTTGGCCGAAGCGAAGAATGGGTGAACGTCACCATGGATCTCGGCGATGGCCCGAAGAACTACCGTCGCGAAACCAACACGATGCCACAGTGGGCAGGTTCATGCTGGTACGAAATGCGCTACACCGATCCGAAGAACTCCAAGGCGCTGGCTTCGGCTGAGAACCTCGACTACTGGATGGGCCCGCGCGAAGGCAAAAAATCCGGTGGCACCGACCTGTACGTCGGTGGCGTTGAGCACGCGGTTCTTCACCTGCTGTACTCGCGCTTCTGGCAGAAAGTTCTCTTCGACCTGGGTCACGTGCCGGACGCAGAGCCGTACCACACGCTGTTCAACCAGGGGTACGTTCAGGCCTACGCCTTCAAGGACGAGCGTGGACAGTATGTGCCCGCCGACGAAATCGAAGGCGACGAGGCAACAGGTTTCACCTATCAGGGTCAGCCGGTGACCCGCGAATACGGCAAGATGGGCAAGTCGCTGAAGAACATCGTCACCCCGGACGAAATGTATGACGCCTATGGCGCCGACGTGTTCCGCGTGTACGAAATGTCCATGGGGCCGCTGGATGTCTCGCGTCCGTGGGAAACCCGTGCAGTCGTCGGCTCGCAGCGTTTCTTGCAGCGACTCTGGCGTAACACGCTGGACGAGGAAACCGGTGAAGTGACCGTTACCGACGAAGAAGCAGATCTTGAGACGAAGCGTCTGGTTGCTCGTACGATTGCCGATGTCACCGTCGAATACGAGAACATGCGCGTGAACACTGCGGTCTCGAAGCTGATTGTCCTCAACAACCACCTGACCGGCCTGAAGTCGGTTCCGCGTGAAGCCATCGAACCCCTGGTTCTGATGATTTCCCCTGTTGCCCCGCACATCGCAGAAGAACTCTGGATGCGTCTGGGACACGGTGAGTCACTGGCTCGCGAGCCCTTCCCGGTTGTCACTGACGAATCGCTACTGGTCGAAGAGAGTGTCACCGCGATTGTTCAGGTGAACGGTAAGGTTCGTGCGCGCCTCGAGGTCTCGCCGTCGATCAGTGAAGAGGATCTGCGTTCCGAGGCTCTGGCTCAGGCGCCGATCGTCAAGGCTCTTGAAGGCCGTGAACCTCTGAAGGTGATCGTGCGCAAGCCGAGCCTGGTCAACGTGGTGCTCCCGCGCTGATCGCGATTGTGATGGCAACACTGCGGCGCGAAGCGGTGAGCTTCGCGCCGCAGTGTTTTTTATCAAGCAGTGGCATCTTCAGCGAGGCTCACCAAGAAGCGATAGCCTGCGACGGTAGCGTGCGAAAAAGGCTGGAGCTTTACCGCTTCGCAACACCATGAAGCGGGTTGCTACCAGCCGCAACCGCCTAGTTATCGTTTGATCCCAGATGAAAGGTCATTCATGCCTGAAGGTGATGCCATCCGTCGTCTTGCATCGACGCTCAATGAGCTCTTTGTCGGGGGAACTGTGTCTGCTTCATCCCCGCAGGGGCGTTTCAGCGCTTCAGCTAAGCAACTCGACGGCAAGCTGATTCAGTGCGTGCGTGTCCACGGCAAGCACATGTTTATCGGTTTTGTTTCGCCTGAAGTGCCCGATGCGTGGCCCCAGGATTGGATGCATATTCACCTGGGCCTGTACGGATGGTGGCGCTTCAATGGTGATGAGACTGTCGTTGATGAAGGCTACGGTGTCGCGCATCGCGTTGCTCCCGTTCCGAAGGGGGAGTGGGACGGGCACTCAGAAACCCGCTGGGGCGAAGGCTACGGTCAGGCTGAAGCTGGAAGTTGGGAGCCTCCGGCCCCTGTTGGTCAGGTGCGTTTCCGCATGTTCAACGACCACGCGGTTGCCGATTTGGTCGGTCCGAACCGTTGTGAGCTGATCGACGACGAAGAACGTCAGGTTGCCGAGGCCAAGCTCGGTCCTGACCCGCTGGAAGATGGAGCGCGCGACGATAAGGAATCGGCGAAGCGATTCGCGTCGGTTGCTCACTCCAAGAAGCGCAATATCGGCGAGATCGTTATGGACCAGTCCATCATCGCCGGCGTCGGCAACATCTACCGTGCGGATGCCCTGTTCCTCGCCGGAATTTCGCCCTATCGCAAGGGGGCGAACATTTCCGAAAAGCGACTGAAGGACCTCTGGGTTCTGATCTGCGACCTCATGAATCGGGGGCTCGCTGCGGGGCGCCTCGAAACGATGGATCCCGACGAAGCACCCAACCCACCGATCGAAGGTGACGAGGAAGCGTCACGCTGGTATGTCTACCACCGAACCGGGCGTCCCTGCCTGCGCTGTGGCACGCCGATCCGCGAAGCGCTCATGCAGAACCGTCGTCTGTTCTGGTGCCCCAGCTGTCAGCGATAAGGCGCTGGTTAAGCGGGCTGAACCTGGTCAATCGGAGAAAATGACCAAGGTGAAATAACCGCCCAGCCTGCCATGAAACTGGCGGGCAGAAACGGTCGCGGAAGCCACAGTAGGCGAACCTATTATTTGACGTCGGTGAAGCCGAGCGCGTCGTAGAGGCTGGCGGCCCCCATGTGGCGCGAATCGATCGTCAAGGACAGGCCGTCGAATCCCCAATCCTGGCAACGACGTGCGACCTCTGCGATGAGGGCGGTTGCGATGCCTTTACGACGGTATTCCGGGGCGACGACAAGATCGACGACGAACGGGCCGTCGGGAGCGTCATCCCACGGGGATTCTCTGACGACTTCGATGGCGCCGATCAGTGCGCCACCATCCCATGCGCCAACGAAAGAATCTTCGGTCGTCGCACCGAATGCCCCTTCGAAGGTCATGCGGAGTTCTTCCGAAATCTCGAGCATGGCCTCGGGTGTGTTTTCTTCGCCGTACGCGTCCAGGGTCAGGGCTGCGAGCATCGGAATGTCGTAACGGGTGAGCGTTGCGATCTCGATACCCTCGGGGCGTTCGACATCGGCCAACGCATCAACTGGTGCTTGAAGTGTGCGCTGTTCCATAAACCAAGTGTACGTGGTGTGGGTCACACTATGTGGGACTTTGGGGGCCGGTGTGCTCCTTGTGCGCTTGAGCTGGGCAAATAAGGGTACGAGGCCGGCTAAACACACAAGGCGGGGGACCTGCGTAGCGCCGGTGCCCTGAACCAGAATGAGACGCCGGGAGGGGCCCTCTGGGATCAGATGTAGAGTTCCGGCTCTTCTAAGAAGTAAGCGGGATCGATGATCAGATCGTCATCCTTCGTGTCGTTGCAGGACTTCGGGATTAGGCGTGCGGGCACGCCAATCGCAACGTTCCCGCACGGAACGTCCTTGACCACGACCGCGTTCGCGCCGATCTTAGCGCCGTCGTGGACCTCGATGGGACCCAGAACTTTCGCGCCGGCGCCGATCATCACGTGATTGCCGACGGTAGGGTGGCGCTTACCGGGCGTCATGGCGACGCCACCCAGGGTGACGCCGTGGAAGATGACGACATCTTCGCCGACCTCGGCGGTTTCGCCAATAACAACGCCCGTCGCGTGGTCGATGAAGACGCGACGACCAATCTGGGCGCCGGGGTGAATGTCAACACCTGTCATGACGCGCGTTGCCGACTGCAACATGCGAGCGGGTAATTTAACGCCTCGAATCCACAAGGAATGCGAAACGCGGTGTGCCCACAGTGCGTGAACGCCCGGATATGTGAGTGCAACTTCAACGCTTGACTGGGCGGCTGGGTCGCGATGACGAGCTGTCTGTAAATCTTCCCTGAGAAGCTTGAACGCGCGGCGCGGGTTGATCGCCATGGGTGTTCCTTTGGGGGGTAACGGTGAACAGAACTGATCCTATCGAGGTTGGACGATTGAGCGCGCGTGTTCAGCGCTCAATCGCAATGTGGGCTAAGGAAAATGTGGGGCGAGGGATGATCCGCGCCCCGCATTCTCTTCAGCTTCTCGCTTTGTCGACGTCCTGTCGGCTTGAAGCACATCAGTCCTTGTATTCCTCGAACAGAGCGGTCGAGAGGTAACGCTCGCCGGTGTCAGGAAGCAGGGTCACGATTTTCTTGCCAGCAAATTCAGGGCGAGCTGCAACAGCGGTTGCACCGGCTAGGGCTGCGCCGGAGGAAATGCCAACCAGCAGGCCTTCTTCAGCGGCTGCCAGGCGAGCAAACTTCAGTGCTTCGGCGCTCTCAACAGAGATGACCTCGTCGATGATCTCAGCGTCGTAGTTGTCCGGAACGAAGTTCGGCATCAGACCCTGGATTGCGTGCGGGCCAGCAGAGCCGCCGGTGAGAAGCGGAGATTCTGCGGGCTGAATTGCGATGACCTTGATGTTCGGGTTCTTGGCCTTCAGGGTCTTTGCGACACCGGAGATGGTGCCTCCGGTGCCGACGCCTGCGACGAAAACGTCAATTTCGCCGTCGGTGTCTTCCCAGATCTCTTCGCCCGTTGTGGCAACGTGGATTGCCGGGTTTGCGGGGTTGGCGAACTGCGAGGCGATGATTGAGCCGGGGCGCTCGTCGTGGATGCGCTCTGCTTCGGCGACGGCTGCGGAAACGCCGCCCTTTGGGTCGGTCAGAACGAGTTCTGCGCCGAATGCGCGGACGATGATGCGGCGCTCAAGGGACATGGAGGCCGGCATGACGATGACGACCTTGTAGCCACGGGCTGCGCCGACCATTGACAGTGCTATGCCGGTGTTGCCGGAGGTTGCTTCGATGATGGTGCCACCGGGCTTTAAGGCGCCAGATTCTTCTGCTGTGTCGATGATTGATGCGGCGATGCGGTCCTTAACGGAGGAGGCAGGGTTGAATGCTTCAACCTTGGCGACGACGTCCACGCCTTCACCGGCGAGCTTATTAATACGAACCAGGGGAGTGTTGCCAATGAGTTCTGCAACGTTGGAAGCAATGTTCGACATGAGAGTCTCCTAAAAGCTTGACTACTGATCATTCAGTGCACGGTAAGTACAACGTGCGAAGTCAGAAAAAATTTCGTGGTATACGACGCATGTGTTCATACGTCAGGGCGAATGACGACGCTGAGCGCCAGAAAAGTCATTCGCCCAATTAACACGAAAGAAGGCGACGCGGTGTGACCGGACGGTGAGTTCCGCACGGGGCGAGTGTCATGTCATCACATGTCATAATTGAATCTTAAAACAATTGGGGCTATTCGTCTACTTCGACTCTCGTGGTGCCCATCATCTGAAACTTTGAAACACCCGAGGTCAGAGCAAGGATCTGCGCCTCAAAAAACGCGCGAGAATCAGGAAGTGTGCCGATTCGGATCGCGGCCTCGCTCTCCCAATCGATGCCAAGAATCTGCGCACCCGCATTCCTCAACTCAGCTTCAATCCTGCCAGCCTGGGCAAGTGAAACCCGAGTTTCCAGCACGTCTAGCGAAACTAGTTTCGCCTTCGGTGCCAGGGCGAGCGCTTTGGATACAGACGATGAATACGCGCGCACGAGGCCGCCCCCACCCAAGAGGATTCCTCCGAAATACCTGGTGACAACGGCGGTCACATTCCACACTCCAGCCAGACGGAGCGCATCAATCATCGGCGTACCGGCAGTGCCCGAGGGCTCCCCGTCATCACTCGAATGCTGATGAGGATCGCGTCCATCAACCTGAATAAGGAATGCGGAGCAATTGTGGCGAGCCTGCGGATTGTCGGCCTTGACCTCATTAATCAGGGCGCGTGCCTCGTCGGAGGAATCGGTGCGAGCGAGAGTCGTAATGAAACGGGAGCGCTTAATCTCGATCTCGTTTTCAATCCGAGTACCCGACCGCACGGTATGAATGACTCCCATTTTCACCCCTCTTCCTCATGTACCTCTACAGCATCGATGTCGCCCTCTAACCTAGCTGATGGCATGAGAGGCGCGGAACATGTAATGAGGATCGCATCTCAGGCAGAGTATCGAACTAGGGGCAAAACGGGCGTTCATGGTACGATTTTCGGGTTGCCGTCGGTGGGAATGGGCCGGTCGGGTCCTTCTCGCGACGTTCTGGCGTCGGACGGCGGCTCGTTTTTGAGCCACCAACCGACCATACGACTACCGAGAAGAGAGGGGAGGCACGATTCAATGGCAGTTCCGAAGCGAAAGATGTCCCGTGCGAACACCCGCACGCGCCGCTCCGCGTGGAAGGCAGATCTCACCGAGCTCAACACCGTCAAGGTTGCTGGCCGTGAGGTTCGTATCCCGCGTCGTTTGGCAAAGGCATACAAGAACGGTCTGCTGGACGTCGAGGCCTGACCCTCGATCCTGCAGTTGAGGCCCGGTGCTTATGTGCCGGGCCTTTTCCGTACCCGATTTCTCGAGCCTGACTGAGTGTGATTGTCGTTTGTGTCGCCTCGCATGACATGCCCGACCGTCGGGAGTGAGATGCCGCAAAGAATGTGGGATACGCCTTTTTAGTGGTGGAAAAGGCACAAGGGTTTTTAGAGTAAGCACGTGCACAATAATGCGTTAGTTTCAGCTCTTTCGGGGCAGAGCCTTCACCCGATGAGCTCGGAGAACCTCAGCCAAGATTTCGTGTCCCTTTTTGTTATTGCTTTGGCAGCTCTCTTGGCTCCGCTCTTGTCTTCTGCGACTCGTAAGCGCGTTCCGGATGTAGTCTGGCTGTTAATTCTTGGTGTCATCATTGGACCCTCAGTTCTGGGGATCGCTCAGGTCTCGGATTCCGTACACCTGCTACGTGAGATCGGTATGGGAATTCTGTTCCTGATCGCAGGTACTGAAATCAATATTTCGCAAGTGCGTGCCAAGCCTGGTCGCGTTGCTGCGATTACGTGGCTGATCTGTTTCTTTGCCGCATTTGCACTGGCTGTTGTCACATTGCGTAACGGTGATTACAGCTCCGCGATCGCACTTGCCATTGCGTTTACGTCCACAGCTCTGGGCACGTTGCTTCCGATTCTGATGGAAGCGGGAATGATGGGTAAGCCTGCTGGTGAAGCGGTGCTGATCCACGGTGCGATTGGTGAACTCGCTCCTGTTATCGCCATGTCGCTTCTGCTTGGCACGCGTTCGCCAGGTTGGGCCGCCGTCATCCTTGTATTCTTCGTCGTTGCAACGTTGATCTCCGTTGCGATTCCGACGCGTTTCATTCTGCGCCACCCCGAAATTGGTCGCGTGATCTTGCGCGGTGCACAGACTTCGTCGAAGACGCTGATGCGCGTGGTCATGGCAATCCTGACCGGTCTGATGGCGCTTTCCGCTGTCTTGAACCTCGACATTGTCCTCGGCGCGTTCGCCGCCGGCGTCGTCGTCCACGCGCTGTCTCCGGTGAACTTCAGTGCGATTGAAGGGGAACTACGGACGATTGGCTTCTCGTTCCTGATCCCGGTTTTCTTCGTGACCTCGGGTATGAATATTTCGCTGAGCGCCGTCATTGAGCGCCCTTGGTTGCTGGTGGCATTCGTGACTGTCATCCTGGTGGTTCGAGGCTTGCCCATTGTGCTGATTGAACGCTTCGTTGGCACGGTCGAGAAAACTACATGGCGCGATGCCACGAGGATTGGTCTCTACGGTGCGACGGGTCTGCCGATCATCGTTGCCGTGACGGGTGTGGCCGTGAATGCTGGCGTGATGGCCGAAGATATCGGATCAATCCTGGTGGCTTCCGGCGCCGCGTCGGTCCTCTTCTTCCCCTTGCTTGCCTCCCTTGAAAATAAGGTTTTTCCTTCCCGCGCCCTAGTAGAAGCGGAATAGAATGACAGGTGAGCGCGGCCTCGTCGATTGGATGAAACCCAGCGGAGAAGTGGTCGCCAAGTGGACTTGATCGAAGGAGATCACGATGAAGATTCTGATTGCTCGCTTTACTGCCAAGGAAGGCTTCGAAGACGAGGTTGCGGAAATGATCGCCGGCCTGGCGCGCAACGTGCACACGGAGCCGGGGAATGTGACGTTTGAGCCTCATCGTGAGGTTGACAATCCACGCGCGTTCGTTGTCTTTGAGAAGTACGCCGATGACGCGGCGTTCGAGGCGCACATCAATATGCCTTACGGCAAGGTCTTCAACGATCGCCTGAACCAGATCATCGAGGAGCCGGAGTCACAGCTAACGTTCCTTGACGCAGTGGAGTGAACGCGCACTGGAGCGTGAGGAAAGTGCCGGGGTGGGTGGCCGCTCCGGCGCTTTTCTTTGCTGCCTTTTGGGGTTGGGTGCATCGTGCGCGTTCGGTGATGGATGATGAACGAGGCCGGGCACACATGCGTTGTGTCTGCGTCGAAGAATGCACGGTGGTGACATCTTTGGGCGTTGACGCCCGGTGCCGGTAAACTTGGTTCGCGTCGAAGCCCACTCGAGGTGGGCGCTCCCGGCAATGCCTCTGTAGCTCAATGGATAGAGCAAGGGCCTTCTAATCCCGAGGTTGCAGGTTCGAGTCCTGTCAGGGGCGCAACCGGCCTGATCGTAGTTTTTCTGCGATCAGGCCGGTTTTGTTTATCTTGGCGCACCGTCAAGAGCGAATCAGCGCGTGTTACAAAGTCTCACAATGTGGTCACTTTCTGGAAAAGTGCGACACTCATACGGCACACTACAACCATGACGACCTTCGCTTACGAAATGTGCTGCCTTCAGGGCACCACTGTGCGTGAGCGAATGTGTATGTGATTGACGCCCTCGAACCTCTGTCAATCACTGCCGCTGTGACTTAAAAGCCCCTTTGTGAACAAAGCTGGGTAGCGGCACCAAAGAAACCTGGATACACCATGACTCTGGTCAACACCCCCGCAAACTCTGCCGTCGTCGATGAAACCCCCGAAACGTCTTTCGACGATTTCCTTGAGATCCTCGCGCACCTTCGCCTTGCTCCCGCTCGCGTTGAGTTCAACGCTGACCGCGGGGAACTGGCCATCCGAGGCGCCCGCATTGCCCTCTGTGCAAAGGAACGCGAGCTACTTACTCACCTTGCCTTGAACGCTGATCGCGCAGTTTCACGCGAAGAACTTTTTTCGACCGTCTGGAACGGCGCTGGCCTTGGCTCCGACTCGCGTACAGTTGACGCACACATTCGTCGCCTGCGTAAGAAGCTCGCTAAGGCCCCCGGACTGATCTCGACTGTTCGAGGCCAGGGCTACCGCTTCAACACGGGTGAAGGCGTGCGCGTCCACGCAACGCTCACGCACACTCTGGCCGCGTAACATGCCACGAGGCCGGGCAAACGTGGCCAGCCTCGTGAATAACAGAAAGCCACACGCTTACCGAAAGCGCTCGCAAGTGGAACTAGCGTGACGCCTCAGATGATCAGGCGGAAAATCTCCGAATCCGCATGCAGCTCTTCGACGTGCAGGGGCGAATCTGCCATGCGTCGGCGCAACCCGTCGATGTCATCCTTCGCCGCAATGTCGATGCCAACAACGGCGGGCCCAGATTCTCGATTGTTCTTCTTTGTGTACTCGAAGTGAACGATGTCGTCGTGCGGGCCAAGGACATCCTGCAGGAAGAGGCGCAGAGCCCCCGGTTGCTGGGGGAACGTGACCAGGAAGTAGTGGCGCAAGCCCTCGTGACGAAGCGAACGCTCCATAACCTCGGCGTAACGTGTCAGGTCGTTATTGCCACCGGACACGATCGCGATGATTGCACCATCAGAGTCACCCAGGTAGCGTTCGCGCTCTTCAGGGGTTGACAGGTAGGAACGGATCGCGGTCGATGCCAGGGCGCCAGCCGGCTCAGCAATGACGCCATCGGACTGGTAGAGGTCGAGCATTTCCGTGCACACTGCGCCCTCGGGAACAACGAGTACATCGTCGACGTACAGGCGGGTAGCGTCGTAGGCGAGAGCTCCCGCACGACCAACAGCGGTGCCGTCAACGAACGGGTCAACCGATGCCAACGTAATTGGCTCGCCAGCATGCAGGGCAGCGTGCATCGAGGCCGCCCCTTCGGGCTCGACGCCGATGATCTTGATTTCGGGCCGCTTAGCGCGGATCCACGTCGCGATGCCAGCAAGCAATCCACCGCCACCGACGGGAACGAGGACTGCCACCGTGTTCTCGGGCATCTGTTCGAGCAACTCAACGCCGATCGTGCCCTGGCCCGCGATCGTCATCGGATCATCGTAGGGGTGAACGTAAGTGCGCCCAGTCGCGCGCGCAGCTTCCTGCGCCAGCGCGTTTGCCTTGTCGAAGGTGCCATCAACGATGACCTGCTCGACCCAATCACCACCGATCGCAGCAATACGATTGCGCTTCTGACGAGGAGTATTCGACGGCAGATAAATCGTGCCGTGAACCTTCAGGTGAGCGCACGAATAGGCGATGCCCTGCGCATGGTTACCTGCCGAGGCACAGACGACGCCACGTTCACGTTCAGCTGCAGATAATAGCGACATACGTGCGTAGGCGCCTCGAACCTTGAAGGAACGGCACTTCTGCGTATCTTCACGCTTGAGCAGCACCGGGGCACCAATCGCGTCCGTCAACCGTTCAGAACGCGCCAACGCAGTGCGGTGAACAACGCCACGCAACACCTTTGATGCGGATTCAATATCCGCAGGAGTCGCATTTGTGTGGAACGTGGAAGCGGTTGTGTCGCTCATCAGGTCCTTCAATCGATCGGGAACCAGGAATCGGTCGCAAGCCGGCGCGGGTGCGTACGGCGAACGGATACAGTCTAAAACCGCTTGCCTACCTGCGTTCGATGGCGATCACGTGGCGGTCAGAGAAAATACATCAGTGGGGATATATTCTGCTCCCCCGTGAGGACTGCGAAATTGGAACGAGCTTCAGGGGAGCCTCGTCAATGTGTGCGAAAGGGGAGAGGGAGCACCCGCGCGGGTGCGACGAAGGTGGCACGTCCCACGCAAGAGGGCTCAAAACCCCGCGGTAAAATAAGCGAGTGACGAAGAAACTGAAGGATCCATTGGTATGGATCGACTGCGAAATGACCGGCCTCAACGTGAAAGCCGACGCGCTGGTCGAGGTCGCCGTCGTTATCACTGACGGCGACCTGAACATAGTTGACCCAGGCATCGACGTTCTGATCAAGCCCCCAGCAGCTGCACTGGAGCACATGAACGACTTCGTGCGCAACATGCACACGACCTCCGGGTTGCTTAAAGAACTTGAAAACGGGCTGACGCTCCAAGAAGCAACAGACCAGGTTCTGTCGTACGTCAAGCAGTTCGTTCCTACCCCCGGAAAAGCTCTTCTTTCCGGTAACTCGGTCGGCACGGACAAGATGTTCCTCGAGGAATATATGCCCAGTGTTATCGACCACCTTCACTACCGCATCATCGACGTTTCTTCCCTGAAGGAACTGGCGAAGCGCTGGTACCCGAACGCGTTCTACGGCGCACCGACCAAGCACGGTGGTCACCGTGCGCTCGCGGACATTCTGGAATCTATCCAGGAACTTGAGTATTTCCGTCGCGTTTTGTTCCCGTCTCACCGTGTTTCTTCCGAGGCTGCGGCTCAAGCGCTGAAGGAAACTCTGGCTCTTGAGATTCCACGTATTGGTGCCTGATCTGCGTTAACTCGGTTTCGCGCCAGCATTGCGGTCGCGTTATTGCAAAGCAGGGACGGTTGCGGATAGGAGTTATCCACAATTTCGCTCATGTGCCACTTATCCACAATTGGCGAGGGATGTATGAGCGCCCTCGCCAATTGAGTTTCAAGCTCATCGTGTCAGCTCAATAGCGAGGATGAAGGAGACACTGATGAGCGACACGACGATTACTTTGCGAGGCCGTATTGGCACAGACTTGCGTGTATCGAAGACTGCGAACAACCACGTGACGATCCGTTTCCGCTTGGCGGTCACACACTGGTTCGCGTCTGCTGACGGGGTTCTGACGCAGGGGCGTACTCAGTGGTATTCGGTTCATGCGTGGGATCGGCTTGCCGATAATGCCCTGCATTCATTGGCGAAGGGCGAGCCCGTGATTGTGACGGGGCGCCCTCGCGCGAATGCGTGGAAGGATTCTGACGGAAATATTCGCTCTGAAGTGGTCATTAACGCTCAAACGATCGGGCATGACTTGACCAGCGGAAGGAGTACATGGACCAAGAATATGCCTTCGCCTTCAGAGGGCGGTTCTGTTCTTTCTTCGAGGGACGAGGCCGTGGCCACGCTTACTTCAACGTCTGATGTTTCTGGGGCCAACGTGAGGATGAGCTCCGGGGGTGGGGTCTCTGACCCTTTGGGAGCAAGTTTTGAAGACTCTCCTTTAACTGCGTTGAACGCTATTGGTGAGGAAAGCGAAGGTGATACCGCACCATTGACAGGCCCAGAATGTGGCGATGAAGCCTGCGATGGGTCGTGCGGACAAGAGCAATCGTCGACTCTGAAGACAACGGTGGGGAAGAATCGACGTGTTGATCAGGCGAAGGTGAAGACGAAAGGGAACTTCACTTATCCCAAGGACAAGTGCCCAGAGGATAAATAAGCTCGCGAGGTCGTGGACGTGGTCACGCCCACGCTGTAATTCTCAGCAGTCGTGTGGGGTTCAGCGTGGGTGTGGCTTAGCATGGAGGGGATAAACGGACAGTTTTACTGTCATGCACACCCACATGTTGGATGGAGACCAGTGGCTGAGTACATCTACCAGATGATTAAAGCGCGTAAGGCGCACGGGGATAAGGTAATCCTCGATGACGTGTCTATGTCGTTCTTCCCGGGCGCGAAGATCGGTATGGTCGGTCCGAACGGTGCCGGTAAGTCCTCGATCTTGAAGATTATGGCAGGCCTTGACGAACCGAGTAATGGCGAAGCTCGCCTGACCCCGGGTTACAGCGTCGGCATCCTTGAGCAGGAACCGAAGCTTGATGATACGAAGACCGTGATTGAGAACGTTCGTATGGGTGCGGCAGATACGTTTGCGAAGCTCGATCGTTTCAACAAGATTTCTGAAGAGATGGCGAATCCGGATGCGGATTTCGATGCTCTGATGGAAGAAATGGGCAAGCTCCAGGACGCACTCGATGCTACGAACGCTTGGGATATTGATTCCCAACTTGAGCAGGCAATGGACGCGTTGCGTTGCCCGCCGGCAGACCAGCCCGTCAACGTCCTGTCCGGTGGCGAGCGTCGTCGCGTAGCACTGTGTCGCCTGCTGATCGAGGCTCCCGATCTGCTACTGCTTGACGAACCGACGAACCACCTGGATGCCGAGTCCGTGCTCTGGCTGGAAAAGCACCTGTCCACCTACGCTGGTGCCGTTATCGCGGTTACCCACGACCGTTACTTCCTTGACCACGTTGCAGGCTGGATCGCTGAAGTTGACCGTGGGCACCTCTACCCGTACGAGGGCAACTACTCGACCTACCTGGAGACGAAGGAAAAGCGTCTGCAGGTTCAAGGACAGAAGGACGCGAAGCTTGCCAAGCGCCTGAAGGAGGAACTTGAATGGGTTCGTTCGAACCCGAAGGGCCGTCAGGCGAAGTCGAAGGCTCGTCTGGAACGCTACGAGGAAATGGCTGCCGAAGCGGAGCGCACTCGTAAGCTCGACTTCGAAGAAATTCAGATTCCGCCAGGCCCGCGCTTGGGCTCAATCGTCATCGAAGCAACCAACCTACAAAAGGGCTTCGGCGATCGCACGCTGATCGATGGACTGTCGTTCTCCCTGCCGCGTAACGGCATTGTCGGCGTCATTGGCCCGAATGGTGTTGGTAAGACGACCCTGTTCAAGACCATCGTTGGCCTGGAGCCTCTTGACGGTGGCGAACTGAATATCGGTGAAACCGTCAAGATCTCTTACGTTGACCAGACTCGCGCAGGCATCGATCCGGATAAGACCCTCTGGGAGGTCGTCTCTGACGGACTCGACTACATCCAGGTCGGAAACGTTGAAATGCCGTCACGCGCCTACGTGTCTGCGTTTGGCTTCAAGGGGCCGGACCAGCAGAAGCCTGCTGGTGTTCTGTCCGGTGGTGAGCGCAACCGCCTGAACCTGGCACTGACGCTCAAGCAGGGCGGTAACCTGTTGCTCCTTGACGAACCGACCAACGACTTGGACGTCGAAACCCTCGGTTCGCTGGAAAATGCTCTTCTGCAGTTCCCCGGTTGCGCCGTGGTCGTCACCCACGACCGTTGGTTCCTCGACCGCGTGGCCACTCACATTCTTGCGTGGGAAGGTACCGAAGAGGATCCGGCTCAGTGGTACTGGTACGAGGGAAACTTCGAGTCCTATGAGAAGAACAAGATCGAACGCCTTGGTCAGGATGCGGCGAACCCGCATCGCGTCACGCACCGTAAGCTGACGCGCGACTGAGAATCGTAGAGCCCAGGAAGTGGAGCGTAGC
>NZ_JASOMS010000067.1:0-353 GCF_030216865.1 Pauljensenia sp. UMB6358
TAAGAATTGGGTACTAAACTTCCGCGTCTTTCTAAGAAGAATACGGCGCAAGCACTCGAATATTTGACAACTATCAAGATTATTAAGTCTCACCTTAGCGAGGTGGAAAAGGCGTGTAAAGCCTACCTGGTGGAAAAGGCTTTTGAGCCTGGTACTAAGGTTACGGCGCATGCCCCTAATGGGGCGGATATCGCCACCGTGAGTATTACTAAGCCTGCTGAAACCCTCGATTATGAGGTTACCGATGAAGACGCGTACGCGGCTTGGTTGCAAGTGCATGAGCCGGCTGATTATGAGCGGGCCGTGCAAACCGTACAGGTTGTGCGCGAGTGGGCGAAAAAGGGCCCGCAATT
>NZ_JASOMS010000068.1:0-349 GCF_030216865.1 Pauljensenia sp. UMB6358
CTAATAGATCATACTCGCGTTTGGTTAAGTCTAAAACTTCTTCGCCACGATAAGCAAGATGATTTTCTTTTTCTACTAGTAAATCGCGAAAGACCAAGCGGGTCTGTCTAATGTGGTTTTCATTGGCTTCAATGGTCATACGCCTTAAAATTGAGCGTATGTGTGCTAAAAAAACTTCAATTGGAAGCGGCTTAATTAAATAACCATCAGCTCCTTGGTCCAAGGCAGACACTTGGTCAATGACCGATGAGCGCTGGGTCATCACTAAAATTGGGACCGTCATCTCTTGCCGCAAGCGGCGCATGACCTCTAAGCCGTTTAACAAAGGCAAATCTAAATCAAGTAAAAT
>NZ_JASOMS010000069.1:0-348 GCF_030216865.1 Pauljensenia sp. UMB6358
TATAACATGATAATTCAAGATAAAATATGCTACAATGGTTTTAGTGTCTTATAAAAATCTTTTTTCTACATAGAGTCACTGGTGCTCTCATTCATCGGTTTTTTTCTCCTATAGCGAAACTAAGTTCGAAATATAGGAATACTTTACAGAAGTACGGAAAATTTCCGTGCTTTTCCTCCCCTTTGAGATAAAAAGGAGAGACTAGTCTCATTGTCGGGAAGACTCAGTCTTTAGAGAAAGTAATTAAAAATTACTACAAAGAGTATACCATAATTTTCTCCCTTTTCGTGTTCTACTGCCTAACGTGGCTACTATCCCGGAAAGAGGCGTTTGCTATATTAAACGAAC
>NZ_JASOMS010000070.1:0-348 GCF_030216865.1 Pauljensenia sp. UMB6358
GAGCAGCAAAACCCAAACCCCCACCCGCGTCCTCTTTGACGTCCCAGGCCCGAAGGGGCGCCGCCGCATATGGATCATCTCGGTCTTGGCGGTCCTCGTGTTCGTAGCCGCCGCAGCCGGCGGCATCTACCAGCTGTGGTGGAACTACCAGCTACTTCCTGAAAAATGGCTACCATTTACCCAACCGGCCACCCTAAAATTCTTCGGCTTGGCCTCGTGCTCCAGTTCCGGGCCGCCCTCGTAAGCGACGGGCACTTCCCCACTGTCAGACAGCAGATGCGCCACGGGCGTGGGCAACGGATCGTCCTCGGCAAGAGGCACGAGCGCGATGTGGGCAACCAGCATTTG
>NZ_JASOMS010000071.1:0-348 GCF_030216865.1 Pauljensenia sp. UMB6358
GGTCGTGGTTTGAGGAGTTCAGCGAGCACCTTGGCGTGCGCTTCGATTTCCTCGCGCGTTCCCCCGCGTAACGCCTCAGCGGGAACGCCGGTTTCTTTGGAGATTTCCGCGCGCCACGCGGCGCACTGGTGTTCGGTCTCGAACCGCGCGATCTGCGCTTTCAACTGCTCGACTTCATCCGCGAGCGCACTGTTTTTGTCCTGCAGGGCCTGGTAGTCGACTGCCTGTTCGGGAGTGGTTTCTGTGGCCTGCTCGCGCGGCTCATTCGCGTCGTCTTCGGGCTCGTCAGCTTCTGGTGCTTGAGCGGTTTCACTGTCAGAGTCGGCAGCCGTCTCTTCCGCCTTGGTC
>NZ_JASOMS010000072.1:0-347 GCF_030216865.1 Pauljensenia sp. UMB6358
CGCCCGACCAGTACTTCCTTATAATCGCGTTCTGCAACGTAGAGGCGGCGTTCTGCCGCAGTCATCGTATAAACGTTATTCGGGTCGCGCCAGCCGCGTTGGCGAGCTTCTAATACGGCCTGCGTGGAGGCTTTTGCACGCCCACCTTTACCGTATTGGCCAAACCCCTCACGTGCCCCACGGAGCACCCCAACGGGGTTTTGCCCACCCGGGAGAATATACCCGTGCTCGCGAAGCAGCCTTTGAGCTTGCCCCCTATCTCCTTTCGCCCATTTGTAGATGAGCTCGGGGGTTGCCCTACGCTGGCCACGTTTTAGTATTCCTGCTGCGTGCCCGCGTGTGCTCAT
>NZ_JASOMS010000073.1:0-347 GCF_030216865.1 Pauljensenia sp. UMB6358
CTCTGGCGGCTGCTATGGGTGGGGCCGTGTCAACTACTTCAGTGGACCTGGCCAACCGGACCAAGGAACTCACTGCCGAACAGTTTGCAGCCAATGGGATCGACCTAGGAGATAATCATAAGGTTTATGTTATGGATACCTTTGATTATTTTGCCTATGCTAAGCGCCATGGCCTGACCTATGATGTGATCGTGATGGACCCGCCCAGTTTTGCTCGTAATGGTAAGCAGATCTTCAAGGTGACGGAACAATACCCCCAACTGGTCCACGATGCCCTGGAGATCCTCAGCCCGGGTGGGTATCTGATCTGTTCCACCAATGCGGCCAACTATTCGCCCAAAGCCTTC
>NZ_JASOMS010000074.1:0-346 GCF_030216865.1 Pauljensenia sp. UMB6358
AGCCATGACGGTGCTGGAGTGGCTAAGGCAGAGGGGGTGGTTTTCTTTGTAGAGAATGCTCTGCCTACGGAACGTATCCGTATGCGCATACTGAAAGTCAATAAAAAAATTGGTTTTGGCAAGGTAGAAGCCTATCTGACGAAATCCCCTTATCGAAACGAAGATGTTGATGTGGCTTATCTGAGGACAGGTATTGCTGACCTTGGGCATCTAAAATATAGTGAGCAATTGAAATTTAAAACCAAGAAAGTTAGAGATAGTCTTTACAAGATTGCTGGAATTGCAGATATCGAAGTGGCACCAACCCTTGGTATGGAGCACCCACTACATTATCGAAACAAAGCGC
>NZ_JASOMS010000075.1:0-344 GCF_030216865.1 Pauljensenia sp. UMB6358
CCGCTCACTGTGTGGCAGAAGCAGGCCGAGTAGCGTGGATCGTGAACGCTGCCGATACGGCCTGGCACGCCGGCGACTACTCCGTCAACAAGCGTTCTATCGGGATTGAGTGCAACCCACGCATGAGCAGCGCAGACCTGGAGACCATCGCGGAGCTGATCGCCAATATCCGCCGCGATTACGGCTGGCGCATCCCCCTGGCCAAGCATAACGATTTCTACAATACTGCCTGCCCCGGCACGTATGCGGGCAAGCTCGCCTGGCTGGACGCACGCGCCGAAGACATCCGCCGAGGGGCCCCTGCCAGCGTAAGCCCGAAAGCAGACCCGGCCCCCACCCCCGGC
>NZ_JASOMS010000076.1:0-341 GCF_030216865.1 Pauljensenia sp. UMB6358
CTACAATGCCGTTGTAAAAATTGGGGAAAAGGGATATATTGATTTTATCTCTTTTTCAAAATAAACATAAAAGCCCTCTTTAATGACCTGCACCCCAAAAGTTAGACAAGAAAACTCTAACTTTTGGGATGTTATTTTTATGAAATTAAGTTATGAAGACAAGGTTCAAATCTATTACTTGCGAAAAAGCGGCGCAACTCTCAAGTCATTATCAAAACAGTTTAACCTCAATCAGTCAGGGATCGAATATCTGATTCGACTAATTGATAGGCATGGAGTAGACATTGTCAAGAGAGGTAAGAAGACTTATTATTCTCCTGAACTAAAGCAAAAAATCCTTC